>NZ_JBFYGN010000047.1:0-9574 GCF_041079535.1 Comamonas guangdongensis
CGACAGTCCTACATGTACGTTGGACTGGCGGGAAATATGGAGAGTTCAACACTGAACGCAGACAGAGCCTAAAAAAAGCCCGCGCTTGCGGCGGGCTGCTCCGGCATCCAGCGCCAGCGGCGCCGCGGCCGCTCAGGCCTTGCGGCTGGAGGCGATCAGCGCGTTGACCACGCGCAGCACGTTCTCCATATTGCCGGCCTTGGTGCCGTCCGTATAGTAGCGGCCGGCCACGCCCATGGCGGGCACGCCTTCGACGTCGTACTCGTTCTGCAGCTGGGTGGCCTTGCGCACCTGGTTGGCCACGGTGAAGGAGTTGTAGACCTCCTTGAACTTGGCCAGATCCACACCCTGCTTGCCGATCCAGTCGAAGATCACGTCATCGGTCGCCAGGCGGTTGCGCTCCACATGGATCGCGCGGAACACCTTGGCATGCAGCGTGGGCAGCAGGTTCATGCCTTCCAGCGCAAAGTACAGCTTTTGCTGGGGCACGAAGCTGGCGTTGAAGGCCACGGGGATGCGATGCACCACCACGTCGGCGGGCACGGACTTGGCCCAGGCTTCGAACTGGGGCTCGAACGCATTGCAGTGCGGGCAGCTGTACCAGAAGAACTCGATCACCTCGACCTTGCCAGCGGGAGCGCTGACGGTCGCAGGCTTGCCGAGCTTGGCGTAGTCCTTGCCTTCCTTGAAGCCTGCGGCCTGGGCCCAGCTGGAAGAGGTGCCCAGCGTCAGCGCGCTGGCAGCGGCAGCCGAAGCAGCCAGGGAAAAATCGCGGCGTTTCATCTCAACAAACTCCTTGAGTTCAAGTCTGCAATATCTGAGGCGCCTGCCTCGCAAAAGTTCAACCAGCACACCCCGAGCAAGAGACGGCCAGCAAGGGCCGCCCCGCAGTCCCCCTTGGGGGAAGCCGCGCAGCGGCTCAGGGGTGACGCTACTTCGCCGCCCGCACCAGCGTGGAATCCACGCCGGCGCCGTCGAGCTTGCCCTTGAGCTGCTCGGCGTCGTCACGCTTGCTGAACGGACCCACGCGCACCCGGAACACGGTGATGCCGTTCTGCTCGCGCTCGCTGATGCGGGCCTCCCAGCCCAGCATGGCCAGCTTGGCGCGCTGGGCCTCGGCCTCGTTCTGGCGGCGGAAGGCGCCGGCCTGCACAAAGTAGTTGAAGCCCGAATCCGCGGATTGGGCCGCCTGGGCAGCCTTCTCCTTCTCGGCCCGGGCCTTCTCGGCCTTGTCGGCCGCTGCCGAGCGCTCCTTGACCAGATCGCCCAGAGGATCGGCGGATGCCGGCTTGCTCGGCTTGTCGGGCTGCGCGGCCGGCGTTGCGGCAGGAGTGCTCACTCCGCCCGTAGCCGTAGGCTGTGAAGGAGTCGTGGCAGGCGGCTGCTCCGCGCCCGTATCGCTGGGCGCGGCGGGAGCGGCGACGGGCGGCGGTGCAGGCTGGCGGCTCTGCAACGGGGCATTGGGATCCCAGTTCTTGTTGCGCTCGGCCTCGGCCGCATCACGCTCGGTGTTGTTGCCGCCCTTGTTCAGAAAAGGCACCGGCACCTTGGTCACATAAATGGCCACGGCCAGGGCTGCGGCCAGGCCGATGACCATGCCAAAGATCAGCCCCAGTATGGTGCCACCGCGTTGCTGCTGCTTCATAAGTCGCTTTGTTTCCGCTTCAGGCTTCAGTTACATGCGCTCGGGTGCGTCCACACCCAGCACGGCCAGACCATTGTGCAACACCTGGGCGGTGGCGGCGACCAGGGCCAGGCGCGCAAGCTTGAGCTTTTCGTCGTCGACCAGAATGCGCTCGGCGTCGTAGTAGCTGTGGTAGCTCGAGGCCAGATCGCGCAGATAGAAGGTCACGTCGTGCGGAGCATTTCCATCGGCGGCGGCCGTCAGCATCTCGGGGTACTTGGCCAGCAGCAGCATCAGGGCCTGGGCCTGGGGGCCTTCGAGCGCCGACAGATCCACGTTCTTCAGGGCCTCGACGCCGGCGCCACCCTGCTCCTGCCAGCCGCGCAGCACGGACTGGATGCGCGCATGGGCGTATTGCACGTAGTACACGGGGTTGTCGTTGTTCTGGGCCACGGCCAGATCCACGTCGAAGGTGTACTCGGTATCGGGCTTGCGGCTCAGCAGGAAGAAGCGCACGGCGTCCTTGCTGGTCCACTCGATCAGGTCGCGCAGCGTCACATAGGAGCCCGCGCGCTTGCTGATCTTGACCTCTTCGCCGTTGCGCACCACGCGCACCATGGTGTGCAGCACATAGTCGGGATAGCCGGCGGGAATGCCCACGTCGGCGGCCTGCAGGCCGGCACGCACGCGCGCGATGGTGCCGTGGTGGTCCGTGCCCTGGATGTTCACAACCTTGGTGAAGCCGCGCTTGAACTTCTGGATGTGATAGGCGACATCGGGCACGAAGTAGGTGTAGTTCCCGTCGGTCTTGCGCATCACGCGGTCCTTGTCGTCACCGTAGTCGGTGGACTTGAGCCACAGAGCGCCGTCCTGCTCGTAGGTATGGCCGTTGGCGATGAGACGCTGTACCGCATCCTCGACATAGCCGTTGGTGTAGAGGCTGGACTCCAGGTAGTACTGGTCGAACTTGAGGTTGAACGCCTGCAGATCCTTGTCCTGCTCGTTGCGCAGATAGGCCACGGCAAAGTTGCGGATGTTCTCGTAATCCTCGACATCGCCGTTGGCCGTGAATTCGCGGTCGTCGGCCCTGACGGTTTCCTTGGCCAGGAAGGCGTTGGCGATGTCCTGGATGTAGTCGCCGTTGTAGAAGTTCTTGGCCAGCGGGTTCTCGCTGTCGGTGGGCCAGCACTCGTCGCCGGGCTTGAAGCCCTTGGCGCGCAGCTGCGTGCTCTTGGTCAGAGTGTCGATCTGCACGCCCGCGTCGTTGTAATAGAACTCGCGGTGCACCTTCCAGCCCTGGGTGGAATACAGGTTGCTGATGGCGTCACCGATCGCGGCCTGGCGGCCGTGACCCACGTGCAGCGGGCCCGTGGGGTTGGCCGAGACGAACTCGACCAGAATGTTCTCGCCGCGGTCGGCCCGATAGCCGAACCTCGCTCCTTCAGCCAGCACCTCGCGCACCACCTGCTGCTTGGCAGCGGGCTTGAGGCGGATGTTGAGAAAGCCGGGGCCGGCGATTTCGATGGCATCCACCCATTGCTGGAAGGCAGCTGTAGCTTCCAGCGCCGTCTTGAGCTGTTCGCCCAGGGCACGCGGATTGGCCTTCAGAGGCTTGGCCAGCTGCATGGCCGCCGTGCAGGCGAAGTCGCCATGGGCTGCCACTTTGGGATTTTCAAACGCAGCGCGTGCGCCGGCGCCGGGCGAGAGTGTTTCGAGCTCGCCAGCCAGAGCTGCGAGCAATTCCTGTTTGACGGAGAGCATCGGGCGATTTTACGTGGCTGCCCCGATCCGCGCTGCCAAGCTGGATTGCGTGCACGCAACAAGTGCTTGCGCAGGCCCGATTACATGCCGCGCGCCCAGAAGATGGCGATCACGGCGATCACCGGAATCACATGGCCTTGCCACATCACCCAGCGACGGGTTTGTGCGATTTCTGCGGCTGCGGGCAGCTGGCCGCCGGCGTCCAGAGCCTTCTTCCAGCGGCGGAAGGTGAAGGTGGGCTTGAGCGAAAGCAGAAAAGCGAGGACGAACAGAGTCATCTTGATGTGGAACAGCGGCGAGGCCACATAGGTCGCCGGACCCTTGACGCCCCAGAACAAGCGCGCCAGCCCCGTGAGCAGCAGGATGACGGCGACGATGCCGTAAATCATGTCCAGCCGCGCCAGGCGCTGCACCACGGCGGCATTCATCCATTCCACACGGCACAGGGCTGCCTGGCTGGTCAGAAACACCACCAGGGTCAGAAGGGCTAGCAGATGCAGGCTGGCAAGAATGGCTTCAAAGGTCATGGCTAAGGCTGGAAGTTGGCAGGACTGGCGGAAGCCGAGAGCAGGCCCTCGGCGGAGGCCGGCCCATTCTCCCCCTTTCCGCCCGGATCAGGCCAGCAGCCCGTTGCGAAAGAAATCCGGCTGGTTGTAATGGTGCTTGAGATAGTCGATCCACATGCGCACGCGCAGCGGCATGTGCTTGCGCTGGGGAAAGACCACGAAGATGCCGTTGGGCGGTGCTGCAAAGTCCTCAAGCACCGGCACCAGATGTCCGGCGGTGATCTCGGCCTCCACCTCCCAGGTGCTGCGCCAGGCAATACCCCAGCCGCCCAGGCACCAGTCGTGCAGCACCTGGCCGTCGGAGCAGTCCAGCGGACCGCCTGGCTTGAAGTGCACGACCTCGCTGCTACCGCTTTCGGGATGGGGGATGCGGAAGGCCCAGCCGCGGGTCTGCGAGGCATCGCTGGACAGGGTCAGGCAGTCGTGCTGGGTCAGCTCGCTGGGGTGCTTGGGAATGCCGCGGCGCTCCAGATAGCCTGGCGTGGCCACGCACAGGCGGCGGTTGTCGGCAATGCGCACGCTGACCAGAGCCGAGTCGGGCAGATCGCCCACGCGCACCGCGCAGTCGAAACCCTCGCCGGCCAGATCGACCACCCGGTCCGAAAGGTTCAGCGAGATCGTGACCTCGGGATGCAGATCGCGGAAGCGCGGCACCAGCGGCGCCACATGGCGGCGGCCGAAGCCGGCCGGGGCCGTGATGCGCAGATGGCCCGTGGCCTTGACCCCGCCCGCAGACACGCTGGCCTCGGCATTCGCCACATCGGACAGCAGGCGCTGGCAATCTTCGAGGAACGCGCTTCCTTCATGCGTGAGCGAGATGCGGCGCGTGGTGCGCACCATGAGCTTGACGCCCAGATGCTCCTCCAGTGCATCGAGACGCCGTCCCATGATGGCCGGCGCCACGCCCTCGGCCTTGGCGGCGGCCGTGAGGCTACCCCTGGTCGCTACCGATACAAAAGACTCAAATGCCTTGAGTTTGTCCATGACCGCTGCTCCTGTCTGGTCCGTGTTGTCTCCTGTGCGGCCCCTCCGGCCCGGCCGAAACAGCTGCCGCACAAGCAGCTTGATCGCTCAAATGTTTTTATAAAAAGTCATTGCGCCGCAATGGTCAGCTGCTAGCGACATGGAAGCAGCCGGGCACCGAGGCCGTTGCTTCGGCGCTTGAGGCCCGAAACAACGGCCCATATCTTAACTAGAAGTCACAAATTGCAAAGAAATCTTCGGTGTTTATATACGTTTCAATCAAAAATTTACCGATATTTTCGACTCGGCATATCGCTTATTCGCCAACGCTATGGGTGCAGCCGGCATCCGGAACCTGGCAAGCCACGAATTGAATATAAAAACATCACTAGTTTTAAACTTTTTTGGTTGTTTATGTACTCAAAGAATTCAAATACAGTGCATGGACAAGCTGCCCATGGTGGGCAATGACTACCGAATTTCAGAGACATCAACCAGAGGTTTCCAATGACTGATCGCACTCAAGTCCACGGCCTGCAAGTCGCCACCGAGCTGTACAACTTTGTGAACACGCAAGTGCTTCCTGGCACCGGCGTGAACCAGGAGTCCTTCTGGAAGGGCTTCGACGAAATCGTCGCAGACCTGGCTCCCAAGAACGCCGCCCTGCTGGCCGAACGCGACCGCCTGCAAGCCGAGCTGGACACCTGGCACAAGGCCAACCCCGGCCCCATCACCGACATGGCGGCCTATCGCCAGTTCCTGACCACCATCGGCTATCTGGTCGAATCGCCCAAGGGTGCCAAGGCCACGACCGAGAACGTCGACGCCGAGCTGGCCATCCAGGCAGGTCCCCAGCTGGTGGTGCCCATCCTGAACGCCCGCTATGCACTGAACGCAGCCAACGCCCGCTGGGGTTCGCTGTATGACGCGCTGTATGGCACCGACGTGATCAGCGAAGAAGGCGGCGCCGAAAAGAGCAAGGGCTACAACCCCGTGCGCGGCGCCAAGGTGATCGCATTCGCGCGCAACTTCCTGGACCAGGCCGTGCCTCTGGCTGCCGGTTCGCACAAGGATTCCGCAGGCTACGCCGTTGAAGGCGGCAAGCTGGTGGTGACGCTCAAGGACGGCAGCAAGACCGGCCTGAAGGACGCTGCCAAGTTCATCGGCTACCAGGGCGATGCTGCAGCCCCTTCCTCGGTGCTGCTGAAGAACAACGGCATCCATATCGACATCATCATCAACAAGGCAACGCCCATCGGTGGCTCCGACGCGGCCGGCGTGGCCGACGTGGTGGTGGAAGCCGCCCTGTCCACCATTCTGGACCTGGAAGACTCCGTGGCCGCCGTGGACGCCGAAGACAAGATCAACGGCTATGCCAACTGGCTGGGCATCCTGAAAGGCACGCTGACCGAGACCTTCGCCAAGGGCGGCCAGCAAGTCACCCGCGGCCTGAACGCCGATCGCGAATACACGGGCGCCAACGGCCAGAGCGTGAAGCTGCACGGCCGCTCGCTGATGTTCGTGCGCAACGTGGGTCATCTGATGACCAACCCCGCCATTCTGTGGGGCGCCGAAGGCAAGGAAATCCCCGAAGGCATCATGGATGCGCTGGTGACTACTGCCATCGCCATTCATGACCTCAAGGGCAATGGCGTGGGCGGCATCAAGAACAGCCGCACCGGCAGCGTCTACATCGTCAAGCCCAAGATGCACGGCCCCGCCGAAGCCGCTTTCGCCAACGAATTGTTCGGCCGCGTCGAGAAGGTGCTGGGCCTGCCCGAGAATACGGTCAAGCTGGGCATCATGGACGAAGAGCGCCGCACCTCGGTGAACCTGAAGGCCGCCATCGCCGCTGCTCCGGCCCGCGTGGCCTTCATCAACACCGGCTTCCTGGACCGCACCGGCGACGAAATGCACACCGCCATGTACGCCGGCCCCATGGTGCGCAAGGCCGACATGAAGACCTGCGCCTGGTTGCCTGCTTACGAAAAGAACAATGTGCTGGTCGGCCTGGGCATGGGCCTGCGCGGCCGCGCCCAGATCGGCAAGGGCATGTGGGCCATGCCCGACCTGATGAAGGCCATGCTGGAGCAAAAGATTGCCCAGCCCAAGGCCGGCGCCAACACCGCCTGGGTGCCCTCGCCCACGGGCGCCACGCTGCACGCTCTGCACTACCACCAGGTCAACGTGGCCGAAGTGCAGCAAGAACTGGAAAAGACCGATGCCGATGCCGCACGCGACGACCTGGTCAACGCCATTCTGCAAGTGCCCGTGTCCACCAACCCCAACTGGACCGACGCCGAGAAGCAGCAGGAAGTGGACAACAACGTCCAGGGCATCCTGGGCTATGTGGTGCGCTGGGTGGACCAGGGCGTGGGCTGCTCCAAGGTGCCCGACATCCACAACGTGGGCCTGATGGAAGACCGCGCCACACTGCGCATCTCCAGCCAGCACATCGCCAACTGGCTGCAGCACGGCATCGTGACCGAAGCCATGGTTCGCGACAGCTATGCCCGCATGGCCAAGATCGTGGACGAGCAGAACGCCGGCGACGCCGCCTACAAGAGCCTGGTGGCCAACTCGGGCGGCGCTGCCTTCCAGGCCGCTCTGGACCTGGTGTTCAAGGGCAAGGAACAACCCTCCGGCTACACCGAGCCCCTGCTGCACGCCTGGCGCCTGAAGGTCAAGGCCGGCGCTTAAAGCCAGCCCACCCGGCCGCTCCTTCAATCAGAGCGGCTGGCACATATCCTTCTTGCGATTCAGGCTGATTCAAAGGTCAAATCCATCAAGGACATGCGCGAACAGCTATCAAAGATGCACTCCATGTCCGTACATCGAGTGCATTTTTCTTGGTGATTGCGGCGTGCCACCTACACTGGAGCAATGTCCTCTCCTGTCACCAAGAACCAGCCCCTGGATATCAGCCTCTGCCCTCTGTGCGGCCAGGCCAACCAATGTGCTATCAGCGCTGGCCTGCCTCCCGAAAGCTGCTGGTGCATGCAGACCACAGTCTCCCAGCAAGCCTTGGCCCGGCTGCCTTCCGAGGCACGCGGCAAACGCTGCATCTGCCCGGCCTGCGCACAAGACATTCCCAGCGATTCCAACCACACCTGAGCCCCAGACACAGGTATTTTCAGCACCACAGGAGACCCTGATGCCCACCTATCACATTGAACTGTTTGAAGGCCGTACCGTCGAGCAAAAGCGCAAGCTGGTCGAAGAAGTGACCCGCGTGACCGCCGAAGTGCTGGGCAGCGCGCCCGAGTCCGTGGACATCATCATCACCGACGTAAAACGCGAAAACTGGGCCACGGGCGGCAAGCTCTGGTCCGAGCAAGCCTGACTTATCATCGGCGCATCATTTACCAGGAGAAAACCCATGCCCACCTACCACGTTGAAATGATGGAAGGCCGCACCGTCGAGCAAAAGCGCAAGCTGGTCGAGGAAATCACCCGCGTCAGCGTGGAAGTGCTGGGCGGTTCGCCCGAATCGGTGGACATCATCATCACCGACATCAAGCGCCACGACTGGGCTACGGGCGGCAAGCTCTGGTCCGAGCGCCAGTAAGCGTCTGATCTATCGAAAGCAGCCCCGGCTGCTTTTTTTCATGCCTGGGCGCCAGCTTGGGCTATAACGTTTTTTTGCTCAGAAGATGTGACGACCCCATGTGCCAGCTGCTTGGAATGAACTGCAACACGCCTACCGATGTGCGCTTTAGCTTTTCGGGCTTTACCCAGCGCGCAGGCAATACCGGCGATCACACCGACGGCTGGGGTATCGCATTTTTCGAGGACAAGGGCCTGCGCCATTTCGTCGACCACGAGCGCGCCATCGACTCGCCGGTCGCCAAGCTGATCCGCGAATACCCGATCAAGAGCACCAATGTCATCGCTCATATTCGCAAGGCGACGCAAGGCGTGGTCAGCCTGCAGAACTGCCACCCTTTTGTGCGCGAGCTATGGGGTCGCAACTGGGTGTTCGCCCACAACGGCGATCTCAAGAATTTCGCACCCAAGCTGCATGCCCATTTCCACCCGGTCGGCAACACGGACAGCGAGCTGGCCTTCTGCTGGATCATGCAGGAGCTGTGGAAATCCCATGCGGGCCTGCCCAGCGTCAAGGAGCTTACCCACACGCTGCACGAACTCGCAGCCAAGATTGCACCCCATGGCACTTTCAACTTCCTGCTCTCCAACGGGGAAGCGCTCTGGGCCCATGCCACCACCCATCTTTGCTACATAGAACGGCAGCATCCGTTCGCCCAGGCCTATCTGTGCGACGAAGATCTCAGCGTGGACTTCTCCCGCGAGACCACGCCACAGGACAAGGTCGCCATCATCGTCACTGCGCCTCTGACCCATAACGAGACCTGGACCTCCATCCGTTCGGGCGAGCTCAAGGTATTCACCCAAGGGCAATGCCTCGATATCTAGAGGCTGCAGTACCGGCCAAATAAAAAGAGAGCGCCTCGCGCTCTCTTTTTATGGATGGTCTTCAGCTGCGCTTTTTGGCGGCCTAGCACTGGCCGCCTTTCACACGGGCAATAAAAAACCCCGCAGCCTTGAGGACTGCGGGGTTTTCACTGTAAGAGCCTGACGATGACCTACTTTCACACGGGAACCCGCACTATCATCGGCGCAAAGTCGTTTCACGGTCCTG
>NZ_JBFYGN010000048.1:0-9229 GCF_041079535.1 Comamonas guangdongensis
AGGTTGGCGCAGCCGGTGAGCCAGATGGCCGACCCCAGCAAGGCCGTCAGCTGGACGCGGCCACGAAAATTTTTCTCGGAGCGAGCACGAGCAATGGCATTCATATCAGCGATTGGATGTGGTTGCGAAGAGGTTTGACGGAAGGCGGGCGAGAGCGTCGATTGATACACATCAAGATCAGGAGATGCTTCATTACAAATAGACGCCTTGGGTAACGCCGTCGACTTGTCATGCCTTGACTAGGAAGGCTCGAGAGACAAGCCTGCAACGTTTTCGAGTGAAGTGTTCATTCAGCACTCACGCCATCTTCCGGAGAAATGGTTACATATGCTTCATATGGTAGAAGCACCTGGCATCGCGAATCTGAGCATTTCTGAGCTGTATTGCCTCAGCCAGGATTGCCGATTTCACGGAAAATGCGGATGAGCCAGGGAAGGCACAGCGTTGACCGCGTCCGTGCTGTGCCCGCTGGGGTTTTTTCACGTTGGCGGCGGCTGGCCGAGGCAGCTGGCATGGGCCGCATACAGAGGCTGGCGATATCTGTTGTACCCGTGAGTGGCGTGTTTTTCTGGCTGAACCTTGTCGACCTGAACCTGCGACCGAATTCCTATGTCGGCAAGCGCCTGGCGGTTCGGCTTGGAGCAACCGGCGCACCTTAGGGCTGAGCCGAACGAGGCCGTCAGCCGGGCATGGCCACGGAGGATCGTCTCGGAGCGAACGCGAGCCAGGGCATTCATAGCAGCGATGGGATGGGGTTGCGAAGAGGCTTGACCGAGAGAGTGAAACCCGGGAGTGAAAACACTCTCGGAGTTATTAAAAGTCTCAAATGTCAAAAAATGTGTTTGCAATGCTACACATCAACATCGATGTCTGCAATCCGGCATGTCAAAATTGGTGGTGAGGAGCTGCTCTCCGATCTTCAGGGGGAGAGCAAAGACAGCGCCATGTGCGGTGCGTCACCTGCCCATGGCTCGTTGATACCCCTTGGGATTGAACCTCGTCACCAGCAGGCACACCAGGGCGGCCACGCCGGCCTGATAGAGCCAGCCCGAGGTCCAGCTGCCGCTGAGCTGGTGCAACTGCGCCATGGCCAGGGGGGCCAGCGCGGCGAGGATGAAGCCGCCGCCCTGCATCAGCGAGTTGAGCGCGCCGGCCTGGGTGGGCGAGGGCAGGTGGTCCAGAGCCACCAGCATAAAGAGCGAAAAGCAGCCGCCCAGACCCAGGCCCAGCACGATGGCATTGAGCGTGGGCATGGCATCGGGCCACAGCGCCAGGCCGGCAAAGCCTGCGACCTGCAGCAGCAGGGCCAGCAAGACCCAGGGGCGACGGTCCACGCTGCGCCGCGCCAGAGCCGGCATGGCCAGGGCCGAAGCGGCCTGGGCGATGGAGAGTATGGCCAGCAGCGAGCCGCTTTGCGTGGCCGTCCAGCCATGGGTTTGATAGAACGGTGCGAGCCAGGCCACGGTGGAGCCATAGCCGCCGTTCATCAGGCCGAAGCTGATCAGCAGCAGCCAGGTGCGGCGGCGGCGCAGCAGCCAGCCGGTGTCGCCGCCGTCCCCGGAGTGCGGGGCGGAGCCCGAGGCTCGCGTCAGGCTGTCGGCGCGCATCAGGCTCAGCGCCCGCCAGGCCAGGGGCAGGGCCAGCAGCACGGGAATCGCCCAGATCGCCAGCGCCGCCTGCCAGTCCATGCCCCATTGCATGGCCAGCGGCGAAAGCTGTGCGCTCAGCGCGCCGCCGCCCATGAGCGCCGCCGAATACAGGCCCATCATGGGTGCCACGTTGTGGGGCGACTGGCGCTTGATCAGCCCCGGCATGATGCTTTGCACCAGGGCCACGCCCGCGCCGCACAGGCCGGCCGTGGCGATCAGCAGGCTGCCCGTGGCCGCGCCGGCGGGCAGCATGCGCAGCGCGCAGCCCAGCGCAATCAGCAGCAGCGAGCCGCAGATGGCCGAGCGTGCACCCCAGCGCAGCAGGGCCGTAGGGGCCAGCCAGCCGCCTATGCCCATCAAGGCCATGGGCAGCAGCGTGAGCCAGGAAAAGCTGCGCAAATCCATGGCTGTGGCCTGTTGGATCGCATTGCCCAGCGGGCCGGGGGCGGTGAGAAAAGGGCGCAGATTGATGGTGACCAGCACCACCACGCTCAGCCACAGCAGCGGCGGCACGCGATGAGACGGGGTGTTTGTGGATGTCATGAACGAGGAGGGTGCCCGCGCTGCGGCGAGCCGCAGCGCGGGGTGCTTCAGGCTGTTGTTATGGTTTTTTCAGCAGATGGGTTTCAGGCCGCGGGCCAGGGCGCGTCGCCGTAGAGCTGGGCGGCGCTGATGCCCGTGTCTATGCGTGTGATGGGCAGCGGCGCAGGGTTCAGCGAAAGACGCAGGCGCTGATAAGTGCCCGCGCTGGACAGGCCGTAGGGCTCGGCGTCGTCGTTGTCGAAGGCAAAGAACACCTGCTCGGCGCCATTCATGACCAGGGCCGCCAGGCACATGGGGCAGGGGTGGCCGCTGGCATAGATGGACAGGCCCGCGAGGCTGGGGTTGGCGCGTTGGCGCGTGCCCGCGCGTATGGCCTCCATCTCCGCATGGGTGCTGGGGTCGTGGCTGGCAATGATGTCGTTGACGCCCGTGGCGATGACTTCATCTCCCTGTGCGAGTACGGCACCGAACGGGCGGCCGCCCTTGAGGCGGTTGGCATGGGCCAGGTCCACGGCCAGGCGCATCAGTTGTTGTGGGGTGCTGGAAGTTGGGCTCATGACTATGAAAGATATGGCTGCCGGCGCTTGATGCATCGGCGTCGCAGCTGTTTTGTTTGGAAGGGGCGAGGCGGCGCCCAGCGCCGTGCAGCGTACACCTGCAAGGCCGTGCTGCTATCCGTCTGGAGAGCAAAACTTATTTGCTCTGACGGTGGTGGCGGCCCATAAGTTCCGCCCAGGTCGAGCAAGCCAGTTCCACCTGCTGGCGTGCCGCGGGGCTGGCGGCCAGCATGCGCGCAAAGCCGTGGACCATGGCCGGGGCGCGCAAAAGCTGCAGCGGTGCGCCCAGTGCCTGGGCGGCCTGGGCAAAGGCCTCGGCCTCGTCGCGCAGAATGTCGTGACTCGCCGTCATCAGCAGTGTGGGCGGTAGCTGGGCAATGGCCTGGTTGCAGCG
Organism: Comamonas guangdongensis; assembly: GCF_041079535.1. Taxonomy (NCBI): domain Bacteria; kingdom Pseudomonadati; phylum Pseudomonadota; class Betaproteobacteria; order Burkholderiales; family Comamonadaceae; genus Comamonas; species Comamonas guangdongensis. The sequence continues at coordinate 3,144 of NZ_JBFYGN010000048.1, forward strand.
GCCGGGTGTCAGCCATTGCGCCGTCTGGCCCTCGGGCTCGCCCAGTTCCTGCCAGTAGCGCTGCATGGCCGCGGGCGTGAGCCCGAAGCCCGTGGCAAAGCGGCGCATGCTTTCATGGTCCTGATCGGGCTGCAGCGGCGGGTAGAGCAGGAGCAGACCCGCGATGCGGGCCGCATCGGCCGGCTGCTGAATCTGCCGCACAGTCGCCGCCAGTGCCAGGTGGCCGCCCGCGCTGTCGCCGCCCAGCAGCACGGCATCCCTGGCAAAGGGCAGCAGGCCCTGCATGCTGCGCAGCCATTGCAGCACGGCCAGCACATCGTCCAGCGGTGCGGGAAAGCGGTTTTCGGGCGTGCGGCGGTAATGCACGGACAGCACGGCATGGCCGCTGAACTGCGCCAGGTGCTCGCAGAGGTCGTCGTGGGTGTCGAGATCGCCGACCATCCAGCCGCCGCCATGCAGCCAGACCAGGGTCTGAGGCGTGGGCGCCCCATGCTTTTGATAGCTGCGCACGCAGATCTCGCGGCCGTCGGCGGCCACAAAATGGTTTTGCCGCGCGATGCCGGGCAGCGGCGTGCGGATCAGCCCCGCCTGCAGCTCGGCGAGCCGGCGCCGGCGCAGGGCAGAGGACAGCTGCGGCGTGGGCGTGTCCGCATCGAGCCGCGCAAAGCGCTGCAGCGTACGGGCCAGGGCGGGGTCGATTTCGGTGGCGGCGGGGGAGGTCATGGCCGCAATCATAAATTTGATAGCTGCCGGCACTGGTTCAATCTGCTCCAATCCGGGTTTTGAGGCATGGTCATGCGGGTCTGGGGAACTGCACGCTGACACGCAGCCCGGGCCGCTGCTGTGTGCCGGGCATATGCTGCGCCGGGCCCAGCGCTATGGTGGCGCCGCAGGCCCGGGCCACTTCCTGGACTATGGCCAGGCCCAGGCCCGTGCCCTGGGTGTCGGTGGCAAGGCGGTAGAAGCGCTCGAACACCCTGGTCCGGCTCTGGGCCGGAATGCCGGGGCCGTTGTCTTCTACCCAGAGCGTCAGTGCGGCGGCCGTGGCCTCCAGCCCCAGCGTGACCCGGCCTTGCGGCGGCGTGTAGCGTATGGCGTTGTCCAGCAGATTGGCCAGCAGCTCGGGCAGCAGAGGCGAGGCCGCCTGCAGGGTGCAGTCAGCGGTCTTGGCGGCGTCGGGACCCTGCCAGCCCAGGTCTATGGACTTGCGCTCGGCGGCCGGCGCATAGTCTTCCAGTGCCTGCAGGCACAGCGCTTGCAGGTCCGCGGTGACCGTGGCCTGCGCCGCGGGCTGTTCGGCCTGGGCCAGCACCAGCAGCTGGTGAGTGAGGTTGATCAGCTGCTGGTTGCTGCGCTGCAGGCGCAGCAGCGCGGCGCGGCGCTGCTCCGCGCCAAGCTGGGCCAGTTCGGCAGGCGTCTGGCTCAGGGCCTGCTGCAGGGTATGGGCCTGGATGGCTAGCGGCGTGCGCAGCTGGTGGGCCGCGTCCGAGACGAACTGCCGCTGGCGTGCGACCTGGGCGCGTAGGGTGCGTGCGAACTGGTTGACGGTCTCGGTCAGCGGGCGCAGCTCCTGGTGCAGCTGGCGCGAATCCAGGTGGAAGTCCAGATCCTGGGCCGGCCGCTGGGCCAGCTGGCGCGCCATGGACAGCAGCGGGCGCAGCTCCAGCGTCAGCGCCGTGGCGCTGACCAGCACGGCCACGGCCAGGGCCCACAGCAGGTATTCCATGGTCGGCCGCCACAGCGTCTGCACCATGGCGTCACGGCTGTGCGTGGTCTTGCCCACCATGATGTTGATCTCGCGCGCGCCGGCCACGTCATACATGGCGCGGCGGGTGGCGACCGCGCGTATGGGCTGGCCCTGCCAGACCGCGTCATACCACTGGGCATGGTCGCCGCCAGTCAGCCGCAGCGGCTGCGGGACGGGAAAACCGGGCTGACCCGCCAGCAGCTGGCCTTCGCCGTCGGTCACGCTCAGATAGATATGGTCATGGGCCGTCGACATGAACAGGCTCAGGGCCGAGGGCGGCACGCTGGCCTGCACATCGCCGTCTTCCCAGATCAGGCGGTCGGCCAGGATCTTGGCCGAGGACAGCAGGTCGTGGTCCTGCACGTAATCGGCGGCTTCTTCGGCATGCTCGTATGCAAACCAGCCGCACAGCGCTACCAGCACGGCCAGCGGCAGCAGCAGCCACAGGGCAAGGCGGGCGCGCAGGCTGTGGAGCACGGCTTACTCTGCGTCGGGCAGCCGGGGCTTGAGCAGATAGCCCACGCCGCGCAGCGTCATGATGGCGGCGTCGCTGGCTTCGAGCTTTTTGCGCAGGCGATGCACGTAGAGCTCCAGCGCGTCTTCGCTGGCTTCCTCGTCCATGCCGTAGACGGCATCCAGCAGCCTGGCCTTGGAGACGGCGCTGCCATGGGCCAGCATCAGGGCTTCGAGCACGCCGCGCTCGCGCGGGGGCAGGGGCAGTTCCTCGCCATCGATGGCAAACAGCCGGGTGCGCAGGTCCAGCTGCAGCGTGCCGCAGCGCACCAGGTTTTCGCGCCCCGGCATCTGGCGTCGCGCTATGGCCTGCATGCGCGCCAGCAGCTCGCGCAGGTCCACGGGCTTGACCAGATAGTCGTCGGCGCCTATCTCCAGGCACAGCACTTTCTGGTCCATGGAGTCGGATGCGGTCAGCACGATCACCGGCAGCGCATCGCCACGTTCGCGCAGGCGGCGCAGCAAGGCCTTGCCGCTGAGCTGGGGCAGGTTCAGGTCCAGCAGCAGCAGGTCGTAGTGTGCCTGGCTCAGCAGCTGATCGGCGCTGTCGCCGCGATTCACCAGGTCCACCACAAAGCCCTGCTGGCGCAGCAGCTCGGCCAGGGACTGGCCCAGCTCGGGGTTGTCTTCCACCACAAGAAGCTTCATGTCGCCAGAGTACGCCCAGTCCTGCGCGGCGGAGCTACGTGGAATAACGACCCGGGATAACCCCTAAACATATTGCAGTGCAGCGAAAGCGGGACGAAAGCGCGCGATTTCTAGACTGGCTTCACCAATGACCGGAAGGCGCAGCCGGCCCTGCAACGGCCGGCACGCCATGACAAGCATTTAAAGGAGACTCCGCCATGTCTTTGAATCCTCGCTCCCGCTGCGGCCTGCTGGCTTCCGCTCTGGCCAGCGCCCTGCTGGCCCTGTGCAGCGTGGCTCCGGCCGCCCATGCGGCCGACAGCGATACCGTGACCATCATGGTGGGAGGCATCAACAAGATCATTTATCTGCCCGCCAAGCTGGCCGAGGTCCTGGGCTACTTCAAGGCCGAAGGCCTGAAGGTGGAGCTGCAGTCCCAGCCCGCGGGCGTGGATGCCGAAAACCAGCTGATCGCCGGTGCCGTGCAGGGCGTGGTGGGTTTCTATGACCACACCATCGATCTGCAGGCCAAGGGCAAGGAGATCCAGGCCATCGCCGTGTTCTGCAAGGTGCCGGGCGAGGTGGAGCTGGTCTCCAGCAAGGCCGCAGCCGCGGGCTTCAAGACCATGGCCGATGCCAAGGGCAAGACGCTGGGCGTGACGGGCCTGGGCTCGTCGACCGAATTCCTGACCCGCTATCTGGTGGACAAGCAGGGCGTGGCCAGCAAGGACTATTCGCTGCTGCCCGTGGGCGCGGGCAGCTCCTTCATCGCCGGCATGAAGCAGGACCGCATCCAGGCCGGCATGACCACCGAGCCCACGGTGTCGCAGATGCTCAAGTCCGGCGAAGCCAAGGTGCTGGTGGACATGCGCACCGAGGTCGGAACCCAGGCCGCGCTGGGCGGGCTGTACCCGGCCGCCAGCTTTTATGTGCGCAATGACTGGGCAGCCACGCACAAGGATCAGGCGGCCAAGCTGGCCCGCGCCTTTGCCAAGACCATGGCCTATATCGGCAGCCACAGCGCCGAGCAGATTGCCGAGCTGATGCCCAAGGACTATTACGGCAGCGACAAGGCCCTGTATGTGGAGGCGCTCAAGGCCTCCCTGCCCATGTTCACCAAGGACGGCGCCATGCCCGCGGGCGGGCCGGAGACCGTGCTCAAGGTGCTGTCGGCCTACAAGCCCCAGGTCAAGAGCGCGCATATCGACCTGAGCAAGACCTATACCAACGCCTTTCTCAGCACCAAGTAAGGCGGCCTTGAACCGTTAACGGGAGCTTTCCATGTCCTCTGTCACCCCGCCGCTTGGCGCTTCGCAGCCGTCCGGATTCATCTCGCCCCAAAGCGCTGTCGCGAGCGCCGGCCATGCGGATGCAGCTATCGAATTCGATGATGTCTCGCTGCGCTTCATCTCGGCCGACGGCAATGCCACGATAGCGCTGCGCAATTTTTCCATGACCGTGGCCAGGGGCGAGTTCGTGGCCATCGTGGGCCCCACGGGCTGCGGCAAGTCTACGACCCTGAACATGATCACCGGCCTGCTCAAGCCCACGGTGGGCCGCGTGCAGGTCATGGGCAAGCCCGTCACGGGGATCGACCCACGCATAGGCTTTGTGTTCCAGGCCGATGCGGTGTTCCCCTGGAAGTCCGTGCGCGAGAACGTGGCCGCCGGGCCCATCTTCCGCGGCACGCCCAAGGCCCGGGCCCTGGCGCTGGCCGATGAGTGGATACAGCGCGTGGGCCTGGACAAGTTCGGCAACCACTATCCGCACCAGCTCTCGGGCGGCATGCGCAAGCGCGTGGCCCTGGCCCAGACCTTTATCAACCAGCCCGAGATCCTGCTAATGGACGAGCCGTTCTCGGCGCTGGACATGCAGACGCGCACGCTGATGCAGGACGAGCTGCTGCGCCTGTGGTCCGGCAGCGGCGGCTCCGTGGTGTTCGTGACGCACGACCTGGAGGAAGCGATTGCGCTGGCCGACCGCGTGTTCTTGCTGACCGCGCGCCCCGCGACGCTCAAGCGGGTCTACGAGATCGACCTGCCGCGCCCGCGCATCATGAGCCAGGTGCGCTATGACCAGCAGTTCATCGACCTGTCCAAGCGCATCTGGGACGACCTGCGCGAAGAAGTGCAGATCCAGTAAATCCCCAATGCGCTGCGCAAGGAGAAACACATGTCCGAAATGGCTTTGAACACAGCGCCGGAAAAATCACCGGCCCCCCAGTCCGTCCCTTCATCCGGCGCCAGACTGCCCCAGGCGATCAGCGATGCGGCCCTGGCCCAGGAGTCGGCCATCGCCCAGGCGGGCATCAGGCGCCGGCGGCGGCTGATCATCACCCTGCGCCTGGCCGTGCTGGTCCTGGTGCTCGGCGGCTGGGAGCTGGCGGCGCGCCTGAAATGGATAGACCCGTTCTTCTATTCCATGCCCTCGATGATCTGGAACCAGATCGTGGAATGGCTGCGTGACGGCACCTCTCAGGGGCCGCTGTGGCAGCAGGTGCTGGTCACGCTGGAGGAGACGGTGATCGGCTTTCTGATCGGTGCCGTGGCCGGCGTGGTCTGCGGCATCGTGCTGGGCCGCAACAAGCTGCTGTCGGACGTGTTCTCCATCTATATCCAGATCGCCAACTCCATACCGCGCGTGGTGCTGGGCTCGGTGTTCGTGATCGCCCTGGGCCTGGGCATGGCCTCCAAGGTGGCTCTGGCCGTGGTGATGGTCTTCTTCGTGGTGTTCGCCAACGCCTTCCAGGGAGTGCGCGAGGCCGACAAATACATGATCGCCAATGCGCAGATCCTCGGCGCCTCGCCGCGCCAGCTGACCACGGCGGTGGTGATCCCCTCGGCCATGTCCTGGATTCTGGCCAGCCTGCATGTGAGCTTCGGCTTCGCGCTGGTGGGCGCCGTGGTGGGCGAGTTTCTGGGCGCCAAGGAGGGCATAGGCCTGCTGATTTCCACGGCCCAGGGCGCTTTCAATGCCAGTGGCGTGTTCGCCGCGATGATCGTGCTGGCCGTGGTGGCGCTGGCCGCGGATTTCCTGCTCACGCGGCTGGAAAAACGCCTGCTCAAATGGCGGCCCGCGGCGTTCTGAGCGCCGCACCAGAGTAAGCCACCGCCTGCGCGGTGGCTTTTTTTTAGGCTCTGTCTGCGTTCAGTGTTGAACTCTCCATATTTCCCGCCAGTCCAACGTACATGTAGGACTG
>NZ_JBFYGN010000049.1:0-8926 GCF_041079535.1 Comamonas guangdongensis
ATCGCTGATTAAACAACGACGGAGGCAGAAATATGCAAGGTCAACGGTTGACTTGCCGGAAAGTCCCTGTAGACCCTGAGCAGTATTTCGGATGCACGTTAACAAGGGTTGAAATACAGCGATTGCCGCTGCTCATAACCCATCGCGACCTATCGATCGCCGCTCCATAGCGGCCATCCGGGTCGATTCAGAATGACGATTTATGCACCACCGTATCCTCTGTCGCTGATGTGCTTTAGGTATTAAATAATTAGCGGTGTCATAAATTTGCGTACGCCATTGTCTTTAATAGCTGCTATAAATAGCAGAAATAAAAACCAATCCAGCCAATGGACATGGCATCTTTTTTGAGATAGGCGATCTCGATGCCTGCTTCCTATTAGCAAACCCTTTCTCCTGAGTCCAAGCAACTCTGAGGCCCTTTCAGGGCTTTGGGCGGGATATTTGTTGCTTGAGCCTTTAATCCGGAAACAGAGGTGGCCATGGAATTACTGAAGAGCATTTTTCACCAATCGCCCGAAGCCGCGCTTTTTGCGTCTTTGGCCCTGGGCTACTGGGTCGGCAAGTTCAGGTTCGGATCATTCCAGTTGGGCGGGGTGGCTGGTTCGCTGTTGGCTGCGGTGTTGATCAGTCAGGTGGGCATACAGATCGATTCCGGCATTAAGGCTGTGTTGTTCGCGCTATTCATTTATGCGGTCGGCTTTGAGAGTGGACCGCAGTTCTTTCGCTCTTTGGGGCGTCACTCCGTCAAAGAGATACTGATGGCCGTGGTGGTAGCGTTGACGGGGCTGATCACCGTGGTGGTAATAGCTCGGATATTCAATCTAGACAAGGGCCTGGCCGCGGGGCTGGCTGCGGGCGGGCTCACCCAGTCGGCCATCATCGGCACCGCGGGCTCCGCCATCGAGAAGCTGGGGCTTGGAGCCGAGGAAGTCCAGCGCATGCAGGCCAATGTGGCCATAGGCTACGCGGTCACATATATCTTTGGCTCTTTCGGAGCCATCATCATGTGCGTCAATGTCCTGTCGTGGATTACCGGTCGAAACATCCGCGAAGATGCTGTTCAGGCCGAGCAGGAGCAACTCAAGGGCGTACGGGTCTATGGGGTGGGGGAGTCGCCTGCGGCTCCTGATTTGGTCGGGCGCATCTTTCGTGCGAGCCAATCGGGCAAACGCGTTGCGGAGCTGGAAGCCAGTGCGACTCAAGGAAGGGTGACCGTGGAGCGCATCCAGCGCAAGAACGCCTTGGTGGGGATCGATCCCAGCTTGGTGCTGGAAGCTGGTGACATCGTCTTGCTGGTAGGGCGCCGTGCTGCCGTGGTGTCACTCGGGGCCTTGCTGGGCGACGAGATGCAAAGTGCGCAGGGTATGGATGTGGTCATGGTGCGGCGCGACGTTGCCATTGCCAATAATCAGTACTTGAATCGCAGCGTGAAGGACATCCTCGATAGCCTGTCGCAAGAGGTCAAGCACGGCGTCTATGTGGAGGGGCTGATGCGTGCGGGCTCTCCGGTGCCGATCACCGCCGAAACCATGGTGATGCCCGGCGATGTGGTCACCTTGTTTGGTACGCCCCAGGATGTGCAGAAGGCTGCCCAGTCTGTGGGTCCTATCATTGTTCCCAGCGACAAGACAGATTGGGTTTTTCACGGCCTGGGAATCGTCATTGGCCTGCTGATTGGGCTTTTGGTACTGCGCGTCGGCTCTATCCCCATCACTTTGGGCAGCGGCGGTGGAGCACTGTTGTCAGGCTTGCTCTTTGGCTGGTGGCGCAGCCGCAAGCATACGATGGGAAACATGCCGACGGCTGCCTCTACGCTGCTGCGTGACCTGGGCTTGGCGGGTTTTGTCGCCATGGTAGGCCTGCAATCGGGCCAGCAGGCAGTAAGCACGGTTATGGACCAGGGGCTGACGCTATTCCTGCTCGGCGTGCTTGTGACCATCGTTCCACTGCTGATCGCCATATTGTTCGGCAAGTACGTCTTGCACTATGACAACGTGGCGGTATTTGCGGGCTCGCTGGCGGGAGCACGCAGCGCCAACCCCGCGTTTGGCGAGGTCCTGGACAAGGCTGGGAATTCGATTCCCACGACTCCCTTTGCAATCACCTATGCGCTGGCCAATGTGTTCCTAACTCTGTTGGGGCCGCTGGTCATCGCCTTCGCGTGAAACCCTCGAGTTGATTCCCTAAGACGAATGGAAGGAGCTGCGAAATGAGCAAGGATTATCAGAGTCTGGCGAATTTGAGCCCGTTTGAGCTCAAGGATGAATTGATCAAGATTGCCTCGAGCAAGGCAAACCGCCTCATGTTGAATGCAGGGCGGGGCAATCCCAATTTTCTGGCAACCACGCCAAGAAGAGCTTTTTTCAGGCTGGGGCTCTTTGCGGCGGCGGAGTCAGAACTTTCCTACTCGTATATGACGGTGGGAGTGGGAGGATTGGCCAAGATTGAAGGCATCGAAGGACGCTTTGAACGCTATATCGCCGAACATCGGGATCAGGAAGGGGTTCGCTTCCTCGGTAAATCCCTGAGCTATGTACGCGATCAGCTCGGGCTGGACCCGGCCTCTTTTCTTCACGAAATGGTGGACGGCATCCTGGGTTGCAACTATCCCGTACCCCCGCGTATGCTGAACGTGAGCGAACAAATCGTGCGCCAGTACATCATCCGTGAAATGGCTGGAGGCGCGGTTCCTGCCGAATCCGTGGACTTGTTTGCGGTCGAGGGTGGTACTGCCGCCATGGCCTATATCTTCGAGAGCATGAAGCTCAATGGTTTGCTCAAGGCGGGCGACAAGGTGGCCATTGGCATGCCGGTCTTCACGCCCTATATCGAGATTCCAGAACTGGCCCAGTACGCGCTCGAAGAAGTGGCGATCAATGCCGATCCTGAGGCCGGCTGGCAGTACCCGGACGCCGAGCTGGACAAGCTTAAGGACCCGGCCATCAAGGTGTTCTTCTGCGTGAATCCCAGCAATCCGCCTTCCGTGAAGATGGATCAGCGCAGCTTGGAGCGCATCCGCAGCATCGTTGCGGATCATCGCCCAGACCTGATGATTCTTACCGACGATGTTTACGGCACTTTTGCCGATGAATTTCTGTCGCTTTTCGCGATCTGCCCCAAGAACACCTTACTCGTGTACTCGTTCTCCAAGTACTTTGGCGCCACAGGTTGGCGCCTGGGGGTGATTGCTGCGCATAAGGACAATGTTTTCGACAGCGCGCTCGGCAAACTGTCGGAACAGGAAAAGCAGGCTCTGGATCACCGCTATCGCTCGCTGCTGCCCGATGTGCGCTCCCTGAAATTCATAGATCGGCTGGTGGCCGACAGTCGTGCGGTGGCGCTCAACCACACCGCAGGGCTGTCCACGCCTCAACAGGTGCAAATGGCCTTGTTCTCGCTGTTCGCGCTGATGGACGAGGCCGATGACTACAAGCAGACTCTCAAGCAATTGATCCGACGCCGTGAAGCAACGCTGTATCGTGAACTCGGCATGCCTCCACTCAAGGATTCGAATGCAGTCAACTACTACACCTTGCTCGATCTGCAGGAGGTGACTTCAAAACTCTACGGTGAAGCGTTCTCCAAATGGGCGGTCAAGCAGTCGTCGACCGGAGACATGCTGTTCCGAATCGCCGAAGAAACCGGCATCGTCCTATTGCCAGGACGCGGATTCGGATCGGATCGACCCTCAGGCCGAGCCTCGCTGGCCAATCTCAATGAATACGAATACGCGGCTATCGGCCGCGCACTGCGTAAGATGGCAGATGAACTCTATAAAGAGTACATCAAGCAAAATCAGTGACCTGGGTGACCAACGCTTAAGCCAGAACAAGGTCATGTGTTTGCACCGTGACCTTGGCGCTGGCTTGGCTCGTGTGCTTCGGGAGCATGGAGTCGAGGTCTTCGAAGTGGACTGCCCCTAGGGACAGTCCACGCTGAATCGATTCAGCTGCCGAGACAAGTTGGCGATTGCTGTCGTTCAAGCACTGGACCGTGAATGACTCAGATCAGCCTGAAGCAGTCGCCGGTGGGGACACCTTTAAGGACTGCTTCTGGCCGATATCAGACCTTGGTGCCAAGCAATCTATATAGCTCCCTTCCTCTCGGTTCAAAACAATCAAGCTCAATAAGAAGCCGCCTGCAACCCGATGGTTGCAGGCGGCTTCAGCTATGAAAAGCGTAGTTTAGACAGCGCGGCCTGCGGCGTGGCCCGAGTGCATCGCGCCCTCGATATAGCCCAGGTCTTGGCAGTCGCCGATGCGGCGCACGGGGATGGTGCTGAGCGCCTGCAGCCCCTCGGCCACCGTCGCATCGGCCTCGGCGCCGATGGCCAGCACCACGGAGTCGGCGGCCGTGCGCTGCTCGGCGCCGGCCTTGTCGGTCCACACCACTTCCTTGCGCTCTATCCTGGTGACATTGGCCTGCATCCGCAGCTTGCCGTGGGCCGTGACGGCGTCGTACACGCGCCAGCGGCGCACGATGGCCAGCTCGGTGCCCGGGTGGGTGCCGGGGTCCAGCACCGTGACTTCGCGGCCGCGCTCGAGCAGGAACTCAGCGAGCTCCATGCCCACGAGACCCGCACCGATGATGGCCACGCGCTTGCCCAGGGGCATCCACAGTTTGGAAAGGTTCTGGATGGCGGCCGTGCTGTCCGTGACCTTGAGCATGCCGCCGGCTTTGAACAGCGCGCGCTCGGCCAGGCTGAGCTTGGCCTTGGCGATCTCGTCGGCGCGGTCGCCCGTCATCAGGCGGCGCAGCTCGTCGCCGCTCCACACATGGTTCTGCTCCGCGCCTGGAATGGCAGGGGCCGCGCGCCTGGCGCCGGTGCCGACCAGGATTTCATCGGGCTGGAGTTCGGCCAGCAGCCCGGCATCCACCGTGGTGTTCAGGCGCACCTCGATCTGCGGATGCTGCATCTGCTTGACCAGGTAGTCGAGCAGGCGGCCGTTTTCGGGGTAGGCCAGGGCCGCAAAGAACAGCGTGCCGCCCAGGCGGTCGCTGCGCTCGGCAAGGGTCACGCGGTGCCCGCGCAGGGCCGCCACGCGCGCGGCTTCCATGCCCGAAGGGCCGCCGCCGACGACCAGCACATGCTTGGGCTTTTCGGCGAAAGTGATGATCTTGGTGGCTTCGTGGCCGGTCTGGGCATTGACGGCGCATTTGATGCCGCGGTTGACGAAGATCTCGCTCACGCAGGCATAGCAGTAGATGCAGGGGCGCACATCCTGCGCGGCATTGGTCTGCAGCTTGTTGGCCAGCTCGGGCTCGGCCAGCAGCTTGCGGCCCATGGCCACGAAGTCGATCTCGCCGCCGGCCACGGCGGCCGCGGCATCGTCCAGCTCCCAGCGGCCGGCCGAGATGATGGGGATGCGCACAGCCTTCTTGAAGCGGCCCGCGAACTCGCGGTAGGCATTGGGCTTCTGCGGAATCGGCGCATCGGTGAAGGCCGAGCCCGTGGGCATGCGCGCATAGGCCGAGACGCTGATGGCGTCCACGCCCAGCTCCTCGCAGAGCTTGGCGGTCTTGAGTGCCTCGTCCATGGTGATGCCGCCGGGCGTGTGCATTTCCTCGGCATCCAGGCGCACCCAGATCGGGTAGTCGGGGCCCACGCGCCTGCGCACCTCGGTCAGCACCTCGCGCAGCAGGCGGCTGCGGTTTTCATAGCTGCCGCCGTATTCGTCGGTGCGGCTGTTGAAGTAGGGCGAGAGGAAGTTGGCGAGCATGTAGTTGTGCGCGCCATGCACTTCCACCGCATCGAAGCCGGCCTGCTTGGCGCGCACGGCGGCGGCCGCAAACCATTCGACCATTTGCGCGATATCGGCCTTGTCCATCACGCGGTAGCGATCCGGATACGGGCCCACGCCCACAAAGGTCGAGAACTCCTTGGGCGTGATGGTGCGCATGGCCTCGGGCACGGGCGCATCGGGCGGGATGGAGGAGACCCACATTTCGCGGCCGCAGGCGCGGTCGTGGGCGGCCACCTTGCCGCTGTGGTTGATCTGCACCGCGATCTTGCCGCCATGCGCATGCACGCGGCGCGCGGCCTCGGCCAGGCCGGGGATGAAGCTGTCGTCCGAGATGCCCAGCTGGTGCGGCTCGCTGGTGCCCGAAGGCCAGGAGATGGCCGTGGTGCCCATGATGATGAGGCTGGTGCCGCCCTTGGCGCGCGCCTCGTAATAGGCCTGGGTCTTCTCGCCGCAGCTGCCGTCGGTGCCACCGAAGTTGTCGCCCATGGGCGCCATGACGATGCGGTTCTTCAGCTCCATGGTGCCGATACGCCCTGGCTGCAGCAGGGATGCGTGGGGATTGCTCATTTTTCTGTATGTCTCCTCAGTTTGTGGGCCGAGTTCGGCGGCGATGGTGCGAGCGGCCCCGATTCTGCGGGCAGCGCGCCTATCGCCGCTCTGGCCGGGCGCCGGGGGGGAGCAGCCACGGTAAATTTTCCCCGCCGGAATCACATCGTCCGTTTGCATGTAGTCTGCGCGCGTGTGATGGGCTTTGATGGGCGCCATCACAACCACGCAAACAAGGAAGAGACATGTCCACCATCGTGATGAGCGGCTGCGCCACCGGTATCGGCGCCGCCACCCGCCAGGCCCTGGAGGCCGCGGGCCACAAAATCATAGGCATAGACATCCGCGACGCCGAGGTCATCGCCGACCTCTCCAGCGCCGCAGGCCGCCAGCAGGCGATTGCCGCGGCGCTCGAGCAGTGCGCGGGCACGCTCGACGGCATCGTGCTGTGCGCAGGCCTGGGCCCGCAGACCAAGGTGGTCGGCAATGTGGTCTCGGTCAACTACTTCGGTGCGACCGAGCTGATGGACGCCTTCCTGCCCGCACTGAAGCAGGGGTATCAGCCCGCGGCCGTGGTCATCTCCTCGGTGGCCTCGGCCCATCTGCCGTTCGAGAAGAACCCGCTGGCTCCGGCGCTGGAGGCCGGCGACGAGGCCGGCGCCCGCGCCATTGTGGAGAACGCGGGCGAGCAGGGCGGCAATCTGGCCTATGCGGGCAGCAAGAATGCGCTCACGGTGGCGGTGCGCAAGCGCGCCGCCGACTGGGGCAAGGCCGGCGTGCGCCTGAACACCATCGCCCCCGGAGCGACCGAGACGCCGCTGCTGCAGGCCGGTCTGCAGGACCCGCGCTACGGCGAGTCGATCGCCAAGTTCGTGCCGCCGCTGGGCCGCCGTGCCGAACCCGCGGAGATGGCCTCGGTCATCGCCTTCCTGATGAGCCCCGGCGCTGCCTATGTGCACGGTGCGCAGATCGTGATCGACGGCGGCATCGACGCCATGATGCGTCCCACCGAGTTCTGATGCCGCGCCATGAATACCTATGAATACATGAGCGCCGTGGTGCGGCGCTATGTCGCCGCACTCAATGCCTCGGATCTGGAAGACATCGTGGCGCTGTACGCCGCGGACGCCACGGTGGAGGACCCGGTGGGCTCCGAGCCCAGGCGGGGGCTGGATGCCATTCGCGCCTTCTATGCCAAGGCCCTGCAGCTGCCGCTGCGCGTGGAGCTGCAGGGCGAGGTGCGCGCGGTTGCGAACGAGGCGGCTTTTGCATTCACCGTGAGCTTTGAACATCAGGGCCGCCGGACCACGATCGCCCCCATAGATCATTTCCGCTTTGATGCTGCTGGCAAGATCGTCAGCATGCGTGCGCTGTTCGGCCCGCAGAATATGCACCAGCTCTGATGGATCGCTGCGGCGGAGCAGGTGCAATCTGCTCCTGAATTAGAAGCTGCCTGCGCTTGATGTGTATTGAATTTAGGTGGTTTGCTTCTTGAATTCATGCAATCAAAGCGCAAGCAGCTTTTGTTTTGATAGCGGATGATTTTTGTCGGTAAGGGTAATGGGCGGGTATCGGCCAATTGGAGTCGTTCCGCGAGCTCTCCTCGTCCGCAGACGATCACGAGCACAGCGTGGTCAAAGTTGCCCGGATACTTTTTGATAGCTCAAGCACTCGCAGCTTAAAAGCCTGGCGCAGGTCGCCAGTGAACATATGCTGGGAACGATGCATGACTCAGAAACGTTAAAAATATGTCGATGACCTGCGTCGACATGAACCATTCGTCAGATTGCATCGGAATATTTCCCGCCCGAAACGCCAATATGGTCCCGTCCGGGAACACTGGATTGGGCTTATCGTGGAAGGCTCTTGAACGCGCACTTGTGCTGGCATCAAAGTGTTCGACCATGCAAGTGACGCCACCCCCTGCAATCTGGACATAGCTGCCACTCTCATTCGTCAGAGAGGCATACGAAGATGGCCCATAGCTACGCAATGACTTTATTGCACGGCTGATCTGGGCAGGCGTGGGGGCTGAAATGTCTGCCTTGCCCTCAATCTCGAATTTCATTGACCAGTAGGATGTGGAGTAGAAACTTCATCCTATCAGTCCGGTTGGCTACGCATGTTGAATGACTGCATTGGAGAAAATCGAAGGTCCGTAACGGGTCGCGGTCTGCCTCTGGAGGCGGCCAGAAGCGGCCTCTTCATCAGTAGAAAACACATGCGCGAGTACACCATCGAATGCCGAGGCTTGAAAAGCGAGGCGGAATTCTGGGCAGCTTACCTTGCTGAAGTGAAGCCTGATGGCGCTCATTACTTTGGCCGGAATCTCAACGCCTTTTGGGATGCGGTGTCAGTTGGTGGACCCGGTTCACCGGGCGACAACTGCGCCTTGCGGTTTGTTCACACCGATAGTCTTTCGACGTGGAGAAATGGTGAATTCGTTTCCGCGCTCAGGCGCATAGCAGCTGAGTCAAAGTGGGTCGTGATTTGTATCGATTAGCAGAGCACGCAACTAGCCACTTGTGTCGAATGGCTGTTGATGAGAAGGCGTTAAGATGTTCAGTCCCACAGTGAGATGGTGCGGATGAAGTCTAAAGCGACTTGGATCTTTTTCCCACGCCTCGCACATC
>NZ_JBFYGN010000004.1:0-252089 GCF_041079535.1 Comamonas guangdongensis
GACGGAATCAAGAAGAAATCAATTCTTCCTCATTACTGTTTTTGTGAGCGTTTAGTAACTCCGAAGAGTTTTGTTCCAAAGAACTGGCTGCTCGCCACCAAACGCCCACGCTTATCGGCTGTATTTTTTAAGGATCCTGATTCAAAACCGGTCAACACCAGTCTTGAATTTCGTTGCCTGCTGCGATCAGCGAAGCCTTGTAGTGTATCACAGTTTTTTGAGCATCTCGCAAGAATTTTTCGATTTTTGCGAGGCAGTCGTTTGCTGCGATGGATCGAACTATAGCATAGGTTAAACCCTAGATCGGCAAGTTCTGACACAAAAGCTTCATGCTCCAGCGTGGTCTTTGAAGACCGGGAGATAGAGATAGCAGCCTGAACGGCCGCTATCTCTATCCAGGACATCCGGCCGCATCTGCCGCGTTCCGGAGCGGGCAACGATAATGCGCGCACGATGGCACTGATTACTTTGTTGAACGCCCAGCTGGCGTTCGGGCATGTGGCACTTCTGGACCACGCCGACTTCTCTCTGGAAACCAATGAGCGTGTAGGCCTGATCGGCCGCAATGGCGCCGGCAAGTCGTCGCTGCTCAAGATTCTGGGCGGACTGGCCAAGGCCGATGACGGACAGCTTCAGGTTCAGGGGAATATCCGCATCACCTATGTGGCGCAGGAGCCGGACCTGGACCTGGAGCACACCATTTTCCAGGCCGCGTCTGCGGGCATCACACAGGTGATCGCATTGCGCGACCGCTATCTGGCGGCCGCCGAAGGCGAGGATCTGGATGCACTGCAATCCCAGATCGAGGCTTATGACGCCTGGAACTGGGAACAACGCGTGCAAGAGACTCTGCAGCGCCTGCACCTGGACCCGGAGGCCGTAGTCGGCGCCCTGTCCGGCGGCACCCGCAAGCGCGTGGCGCTGGCCCAGGCCTTGGTGGCACGCCCCGATGTCCTGCTGCTGGACGAACCCACCAACCATCTGGATCTGGATTCCATCGAATGGCTGGAAGAGCTGCTGCTGACCTTCAAGGGCAGCGTGGTGACGATTACCCACGACCGGGCCTTTCTGGACCGCATCGCCACACGCATTGTCGAACTGGATCGCGGCGTGCTGCGCTCCTATCCTGGCAATTTCGCCCAGTACCAATTACAGAAGGAAGAGCAGCTCGCCCAGGAAGCCGTCATCAACGCCAAGGCCGACAAGCTGCTGGCCCAGGAGGAGATCTGGGTCCGCAAGGGTGTGGAAGCCCGCCGCACCCGCAGCCAGAGCCGCATCGGCCGCCTCGAACAGCTGCGCGCCAACCGCGAGGCCCGCCGCGATGCGCTGGGCGGCGTGAAGATGGATATCGCCTCCGGCAAGGGCGAAAGCTATCAGGGCAAGATCGTGGCCGAGCTCACGGAGGTCAGCAAAACCTTTGGCAGCAAGCAAATTGCGGACAGGTTCAGCGCCACCATTCTGCGCGGGGACAAGGTGGGCCTGATAGGCCCCAATGGCGCCGGCAAGACCACCTTGCTGAAAATGATTCTGGGCGAGCTGGAACCCGACACCGGCACGGTGCGCAGAGGCCTGAATCTGCAGGTCGCGTATTTCGACCAGATGCGCGACCAGGTGGACATGGATGCCACGCTGGAAGACTTCATCAGCCCGGGCAGCGAGTGGATAGAGATCGGCAACCAAAAAAAGCATGTGAAGAGCTATCTGGCGGACTTTCTGTTCTCGCCGGCGCGTGCGCATTCACCGGTGCGCTCCCTGTCGGGCGGCGAACGCAACCGCCTGCTGCTGGCCCGCTTGTTTGCACGCCCGGCCAATGTGCTGGTGCTGGACGAGCCGACCAACGACCTGGACATCGAAACCCTGGACATGCTGGAAGAGCTGCTGCAGCAATATGACGGCACGGTGTTCCTGGTCAGCCACGACCGGACCTTTCTCGACAATGTGGTGACCAGCACCATCGCCTGGGAAGGCCCGGGCCTGTGGCGCGAGTACGAAGGCGGGGTCACGGACTGGCTGACCCAGTCCCGCCGCAGCAAGGCCCTGGCCGAAGCCGCCCAGCCCAAGGCCGCCAAGGAGGAGTCCAAGCCGGCCGCCACCCGCAATGACGGCAAGCCCAAGCGCAAGCTCAGCTACAAGGAGCAGCGCGAGCTGGAAACGCTGCCCGAGCGCATTGCCGCGCTGGAGGCCGAGCAAAAGCAGATCCAGCAGGAGCTGGCCGACGGCAGCCTGTTTGCCTCCGACAACGCCAAGGCCGTGGCCATGCACCAGCGCGACGCGCAGATCGACGAGGAGTTGATGGAGGCGCTGGAGCGCTGGACCCAGCTGTCCGAATAGACGGTGCTACAAAAACAATGAGCGCCATGCGCTTGCCTTCATTAGATTTCAGACTGAAAATCCTCTGAAATCATTCAAGAGCAAGCGCAAGGCGCTCATTTTTTTGCTGCTTCAGATCCGGTGGTGAACCTGCTCCGAGCCGCCGCGCAGCTTGTTCAGCAGCACCGCCGCAATTTGCGGCAGCGGCAGGACTTCATCGGCCGCGCCATGGGCGATGGCCTCGCGCGGCATGCCAAAGACGATGCAGGTAGACTCGTCCTGCACCAGGTTGTAGCTGCCAGCATCGCGCATCTCGCGCATGGCTGCAGCGCCGTCGGCGCCCATGCCGGTGAGCATGATGCCGTAGGCATTGCGTCCGGCGCTGGCCGCCACGGACTTGAACAGCACTTCCACCGAGGGCTTGTGACGGTTTACCGGAGGCGCATCGTCAACCACGGCCACATAGTTGGCGCCGCTGCGCGTGATGGAGAAATGCTTGCCGCCGGGCGCGATATAGGCGTGACCCGGCAGTATGCGTTCGCCATGCGTGGCTTCCTTGACCGTCATCTGGCACAGGCTGTTGAGCCGCGCCGCGAAGCTGGTGGTAAAGCCCGGCGGCATATGCTGGGTGATGACGATGGCCGGGCAGTCGGCGGGCAGGTGGATGAGCACCTCGCGAATCGCCTCGGTGCCGCCCGTGGATGCGCCTATGGCGATGATTTTTTCGGTGGAGACCCGTCCCAGCAGGCTGGCCGCGGGCGCGGGGCGCGCCGCGGCTGGCTTGGCCGCGCCGCCGACCGCAACGCCGTGCGGCACCACGGGCAGGCGGTGCACCTGGGCCACGGCGGCCACGCGGATCTTTTCCACGATCTGCACCGCCAGATCCTGCAGGCCGTTGGCCACGCCGACCCGGGGCTTGGCCACGAAGTCTATGGCTCCGAGCTCCAGGGCGCGCATGGTGACCTCAGCGCCGCGCTCGGTCAGCGTGGAGATCATCAGCACCGGCATGGGGCGCAGGCGCATGAGCCGGCCCAGGAAATCGATGCCGTCCATGCGGGGCATCTCCACGTCCAGCGTGATCACGTCGGGATTGAGCTCACGGATCATCTCGCGCGCGATCAGCGGATCGTTGGCCGTGCCTATGCACTCCATATCGTGCTGGCGATTGATGATCTCGGCCAACAGGCTGCGCACCAGCGCAGAGTCGTCCACCACGATCACCCGGATTTTCTGCTTCATCAACTCTCAACCTTCCTCAAAACAGATCGACCGAGCCGCCTGCCGTATTGCGCGCCACAACGGCCGCGCTGCCACGAGCCAGCTCCTGCTGCTCCAGCGTCTCGGGATGGGCATGGGCCAGGCGCTTGACCATGGCCTTGCCCGAGGACGGAAAGAACACCACCTTGCGCGGATAGATGTCCAGCACGTCCTGCGAGACGATGGGAATGCGCTCGGTCTGCAAATAATCGGTCACAAAAGCCGTATTGCGCTCACCCACATTCATGGTGGTGAAATTGTGCATGACCTGGCCGCCGCCGAAGATCTTGGCCTGCATGGATTCGCGCCGCGCACCCTGCTTGAGCATTTCATTGATCAGCAGCTCCATGGCGTACGAACCGTAGCGCCCCGAGACATCGCTGCTGTCGCCCTCGGGCAGCATGAAGTGGTTCATGCCGCCCACCCGCATATTCCGGTCCCACAGGCAGGCCGCGATGCAGGAGCCCAGCACCGTGACGACGGCAATGTCCTCGCGCGAGACGAAATATTCGCCCGGCAGCACCTTGGCCGAGTTGAGCTGGAAATGCGGGTCGTAATAGAAGAACGAGGCCTCGCCGGCCAGGCGGGGCTGGGACTTGAGCTGCTCTAGCGACGAAGCGGGCGCAGGCGCCGACGGGTCGGGATAGTCCGCGGGCGTGAAACTGTTGATGCGCGCAGCACGCCTGCGCTCCTGTCCCGCGCCAACACCAAAAGCCGACAGATTCATGGTCTACTGCCCTGCCCTTCAAGTTCATTGGCGCTCATAGACCGTCTTGCCCTTGAGCACAAACAGGTCGCGCGAATCGCTGAAATTCTCGGCATGACCCACAAACAGCAGCCCGCCGGGCTGCATCACCCTGTGGATGCGCTCCAGCACGCGGCGCTGTGTGCCGGCGTCGAAATAAATCATCACGTTGCGGCAGAAGACCACATCAAATTGTTCGCGGAACGCATAGTCGCCCGCAATCAGGTTGACGTTGAGAAAGTCCACCATGCGCCGCAGCTCGGGCTTGATGCGCACCATGCCCGAGTTGCCGGCGCGTCCGCGCAGAAAGAAGCGGTGCAACCGCTCGGTGCTCACACCCTTGAGGTTTTCGGCCCGGTAGATGCCGCGCGAAGCCGTATCGAGCACGCGCGAATCGATGTCGCTGGCCGTGAGGTGAAAGCCGGCCGAAGCGCCCAGACTCTCCACCGCCGTCATCAGTATCGAATACGGCTCTTCACCCGTAGAGGCCGCGTTGCACCATACCTTCCAGCCATTGCCCGCGGGTTTGTGAGCCCGCAGGTGCTGGGCCAGGATCTCGAAATGGTGCTGCTCGCGGAAGAACGAGGTCAGATTGGTGGTCAGGGCGTTGACGAACTCCTGCCACTCGGGCCCATCGTTGATGGACTCCAGCCAGTCCAGATAGCTGGCAAAGCTCTCATGCCCGGTCTCGCGCAGGCGCCGGGACAGGCGGCTGTAGACCATGGCGTGCTTGCCGTCATGCAAGCTGATGCCCGCGCGCTTGTAGATCAGCGCCTGCACGCGCGCAAAGTCGCGGTTGGACCAGACAAACTCGCGCCCCTGCATCAGCGGCCCCGAGCCCAGCGGCACATCCTCCTCCAGCCCGGACTTGCCAGGAGAGGCCGCGAATGAGGTGGTACGGTCCAGATTCAGCACACCGGCCCCTGACAGCTTCAGGCCTCGGAGGCCACCAGGCCCATGTCGACATTGCCCATGAGCTTCTCAATGTCCAGCAGGATCAGCATGCGCTCGCCCACCGAGCCCAGGCCCAGGATGCAGCCGCTGTCGATGGCGCTTTCGATATCGGGAGCGGGACGCACGGCTT
Source organism: Comamonas guangdongensis (assembly GCF_041079535.1). Taxonomy (NCBI): domain Bacteria; kingdom Pseudomonadati; phylum Pseudomonadota; class Betaproteobacteria; order Burkholderiales; family Comamonadaceae; genus Comamonas; species Comamonas guangdongensis. The sequence goes on from NZ_JBFYGN010000004.1 coordinate 5,397, forward strand.
CGGCGGGCAGCTCCATCACATCGCTGACCGAATCCACCACGATGCCGACCACGCGGTTGCGCAGGTTCAGGATGATGACCACGGTGAAGGCGTTGTATTCCACCTCGGCGCAGTTGAAGCGCAGGCGCATGTCCACGATGGGCACGATGGTGCCGCGCAGATTGACCACGCCCTTGATGAATTCGGGTGCGTTGGCGATACGCGTGGGCTGTTCGTAGCCGCGGATTTCCTGCACCTTGAGGATGTCGATGCCATATTCCTCAGCGCCCAGGCGGAAGGTCAGATACTCGCGTGCGCCCGTGGCCACGCCCTCTGCAGTCTTGTTGGTCAGGTTCATTTCGGTTCCTTCGGCCCTGGGGCCGTACGAATGGGGTTATGGGCTTCAATCTCGGTTCAGTGGCGGGTGCGTCGCACCAGAGCGCCAGTGTCCAGAATCAGGGCCACCGAGCCGTCGCCCAGGATGGTGGCGCCCGAGACATTAGGCACCTTGCGGTAATTGCTCTCCAGGTTCTTCACCACCACCTGGTGCTGGCCCAGCAGCTCATCCACCAGCAGGGCCACCCGGCCACCTTCGGCCTCGACCACCACCATGATGTTGCTGGTCTGGCTCTCGTCGGCGCGCGGCACCTTGAAGGTGCGCTCCAGCGCGATCACCGGCATGTATTCATCGCGCACCTTGACCAGCTGCGTGCCGTTGGCCACGGTGCTCACATCGTCGGCATTGACCTGGAAGGACTCGACCACCGAGGACAGCGGCAGGATGTAGACCTCCTCGCCGACGCCGACCGACATGCCGTCCATGATGGCCAGCGTCAGCGGCAGACGCACCGCCACCTTCATGCCCTGGCCGGCGTTGGATTCGATCTCCACCGTGCCGCCCAGCGAGGTGATGTTGCGCTTGACCACATCCATGCCCACGCCGCGGCCCGAGACATCGGTCACCACGTCGGCCGTGGAGAAGCCGGGCGCAAAAATCAGCTGCCAGACCTCGCTGTCGGGCAGGGCGTCCGACACATCCATGCCGCGCTCGCGGGCCTTGCTCAGAATTTTTTCGCGGTTCATGCCGCGACCGTCGTCACGCACCTCGATGACGATGGAGCCGCCCTGGTGGGAGGCCGCCAGCGTCAGCGTGCCGTGATCGGACTTGCCCGCGGCCAGCCGGTCCTCGGGCAATTCGATGCCGTGGTCCACGCTGTTGCGTACCAGATGGGTCAGCGGGTCGGTGATCTTCTCGACCAGCCCCTTGTCGAGTTCGGTGGCCTCGCCCAGGGTGATGAGGTCGATCTTCTTGCCCAACTTGCCCGCCAGATCGCGCAGCATGCGCGGGAAGCGGCTGAACACGGTGGACATGGGAATCATGCGGATCGACATCACCGATTCCTGCAGGTCGCGCGTGTTGCGGTCCAGATCCGCAAGGCCCGCCAGCAGCTGCTGGTAGACCGCGGGGTCCAGGCCCTGGCTGTTCTGCGCCAGCATGGCCTGGGTGATGACCAGTTCGCCCACCAAATTGATGAGCTGGTCCACCTTCTTCACATCCACGCGGATGCTGGTGGACTCCATATGCGCAGCCGCGGCCTTGGGGCTGGCCTTCTGCGCCGCAGGCACGGCCGCACGCTCCGCATTCGAGAGCATGCCAGGCACACCCGGCGCACCGGGGAAAAAGCCGTATGCCTCTTCGGGCGGCAGATTGTTGGGCGGCTCCACGGCCTCGTCAGGCTCGATGGCTTCGGCGCCAGCGGAGGACTCGCTCATCGGAGCGGCCGCTGCCGCCTCGCTGATGTGCACCTGTTCCTTGGAGACATGGAACACGAACAGATCGCGCAGATCGTCGTCGGTAGACACCGTTTTGACCAGGAACAAGCGGTGATCCGCCTTGGGGCTGGGCTGATCCTGAATCGAGCCCAGGCCGGGAATATCGCGGAACAGTTCCTTGATGGAATCGCCCAGCTCCAGGCTGGCCAGCGGGCCGATCTCGATGTGCAGCACCCGCGCGCCGGCCGGTGGCTCGGTGCCGACCACGGCAGCTTCCGCGGCCGGCTCGGCCACCGAAGCCTGCTGGACCACCACCTCGACGGGGGCAAGCACGGGCGCGGCGGCGACAGCAGCGGTGGCGGTCTGCGCCGGCGCGGCGCGACCCACCTGAGGAATTTCCGTCAGGCCTCGGGCCAAGGCCTCGATGCGCACCACCAGCTCGGCCGTGGAGAGCGGCTCGCCCTCATCGCCCGACTGGTGACGTGCCAGCAGGCTGCGGCTGGCGTCCGCGGACTCCAGCAACACGTCCACCATCTCGGGGATGGGCGTGATCTCGTGACGGCGCAGCCTATCCAGCAGGGACTCCATGCGGTGCGTGAGCTCGGTCACATCCGAGAAACCAAAGGTCGCCGCCCCCCCCTTGATGGAGTGGGCGCAACGGAAGATGCCGTTGAGTTCCTCGTCATTGGCTGCGGACAGATCCAGGCTGAGCAGCATCTGCTCCATCTGGTCGAGGTTCTCGCTGGCTTCCTCGAAAAAAATTTGATAGAACTGACTGAGGTCGAAGTCTGCGCCCGCGCCTGCGCCATCCTGATGGGTATCCGCCATGGTGTTTCCTGCTGTTATTCGGTGTTATCGGCTCAACGGAGCACTTTCTGAATGACTTCGATCAGTCGATTGGGATCAAAGGGCTTGACCAGCCAGCCCGTGGCTCCCGCCGTGCGGCCCGCCTGCTTCATCTGGTCGCTGGACTCCGTGGTCAGAATGAGAATCGGTGTGCGCTGGAACTTCGGGTCTTCGCGCAGCTTGCGCGTGAGCCCTATGCCGTCGAGACGCGGCATGTTCTGGTCGGCCAGCACCAGATCTATGCTTTCCTTCTGCGCTTTTTCCAGCGCATCCACACCGTCGACGGCTTCCACCACCTTAAAGCCAGCACCGGTCAATGTGAAAGAAACCATCTTCCGCATCGAGGGGGAATCATCAACAGCCAGAATCGATTGCATTTACAGCTCCAACAGACGGGCAACGGGAAACAGGGTAGAAGGTCAAAACAGCTCCACGGAGCCCGCGTCCATTTCACTTTGAGTGACGGGATTGGGCTTGTCGGGCAGATTGGGGAGACTGGCGGCCGTGCCGTCCTCGTCCGCCCCCATGGCCGCCGCCCCCAGACGGAAGGCACAGGCATGCAAGGTATGTGCCATATGTGCGATCAGCTGGGAAGACATGTCGTGGAACTGCAGCTCGGTCACCGCCAGGCTCAAGGCCTCGCGGGCAGCAGCAAGCCCTGGAGAGTTGGGCTGACCGGAGTGCGACAATTGGACATTGGCCTCATCAAAGCGTTGCAGCAGGTTCTGCGTGGCATGGTCGAGCAGACCCTCGAGACGCTGCAAGTCACGCAGCGTGACGAGCAAGGCATCTTGCAGCTCTGCAGCCACCATGACAGGCACGGCAACCGCAGGCAAACCCGATGAGTTTTGCATTGTCTGCATTGTTACTCCAACAGCGAAAAAGCCCTCTCATGGCGGCCCGGCCGCCATGCACCACGCAATGAACCGGCCGCTGCCATCGCCACGGCTGCTACCGCAACCCGACTTGACGACCAACGCACCCAATGTTCCAAAATGTATCCAATGATAGCGTCCTTGGCTATGCGCAATCGCAGGAACAGCCCTTGAACATCCTCCATATTGAAGACTCTGCCGCAGATCAGGCCCTGGCGCGGCTGAGCCTCAAGCGCGGCGGGCTTGCATGCGAGCTCACGGCCGTGGACAGTCTGCAGGCCGTCAGCGACGCCCTGAAGACCCGGGGTTTCGACCTGATCCTGGCCGACTACCACCTGTCGGGCTTTACCGCGCTTGACGTCTGGGAACTGGTACGCGCCCGCCCCGCGCACCCGCCCTTCGTGCTGCTGTCGGGGGCGATTGGCGAGGCGGCGGCCGTGGACATCATGCGCCTGGGCATCAGCGACTATCTGCTCAAGGACCAGATCACCAGCCTGCCGCGCGTCGTCAAGCGCGCGCTCGAGGTGCATGAGGCCAGACTGGCACGCCATCGCGCCATGCAGGAGCTGGCGGCCTCCGAAAAGCGTCTGGCCGAATTGACCGAGCATCTGCACACCAGCATCGAGCAGGAACGCTCCAATATTTCACGAGAAATTCATGACGATATCGGCGGCTCGCTCACCGCCGTCAAGTTCGATCTGGCCTGGATCTCCCGCAACAGCCCCGAAGGCTCCATGCGCGAGCATGCCAGGTCCGCCCTGGAAATGCTGGAGCACGCGCTGGGCGCCAGCCAGCGCATCATGCAGAACCTGCGCCCGCCCGTGCTGGACCAGGGTCTGGTCGCCGCCGTGCAATGGCTGGCCCAGGACTTCGAGCGCCGCACCGGCATCGCCGCCAGGCTGCGGACCAGCCGCGAGCACATGGAGGTGGAGCCTGCGCTGCAGGTGGTGGTCTACCGCACGGCACAGGAATCCCTGACCAATATCCACAAGCATGCACAAGCCAGCCGGGTGGAGCTGGACCTGTCCGACCACGAAGGTTTTTTGACACTGGAAGTAACAGACAACGGCATGGGCCTGGGCCCGCAGGCACGGGACAAGCCGCAGTCCTTCGGCCTGCGCGGCCTGAGCGAGCGCGCACGTACCGTACAAGGCTGGTTGGATGTAAGTAGCCAAGCGGGCAAGGGAACCTCTATCATTCTCACCATTCCGCTGGCTGATACCCAAAAAACATGAGCGCCCGGCCATAGCCCATGTTGCGACTGCCAACTGTTTCCCTGGGAGAACGACCTTGATCCACGTGGTGCTATGCGATGACCATGCCATCTTGCGAAGAGGCATACGCGACACCTTGGCCGAAGCCGCGGACATCATCGTCACCGCCGAGGCCGGCAGCTATGCCGAACTGCGCGAACAGCTGCGCACCGCCGCCTGCGACGTGCTGCTGCTGGACATCAACATGCCGGGCCGCAACGGACTCGAAGTGCTGGCCAGCGTGCGCGAGACCCATCCGCAGATCCGCGTCATCATGGTCTCCATGTACCCAGAGGACCAGTATGCGCTGCGCTGCATCAAGGCCGGCGCGGCAGGCTATGCCAACAAGGCGGGTGACCCGGTGCTGCTCATCGATGCCGTCCACACCGTGCACGGCGGGCGCAAGTACCTGACCGCCGAAGTGGCCCAGATGCTGGCCGACAGCCTGGCCCAGCCCAGCCCTCCGGTTTTGCACGAGAGCCTGTCGGAGCGCGAGATGCAGACCCTGGTGAAGATTGCGGGCGGCCAGCGGCTTACCGATATCGCGCAGGAGCTGATGCTGAGCCCGAAGACGGTCAGCGTGTACCGGGCGCGCGTGCTGGAGAAGCTGGGCATGAGCAGCAACGCCGAGCTCACGGCCTATGCCATACACAACCAGCTGATCTAGAGACTGCGCCAAGCGGCCGGCCCGCAGGCTCGGCAGCCCAGGGCATGCCGCATGCCTAGACCCCGAAAATCGCTATGCCTTTTTGCAGCAGCGCCACCAGCGGCTGCTCCAGCAGCGGCAGCGTCGCCACCAGCCCCGTGAGCCCCACGGTCAGCGTGACGGGAAAACCCACGGCATAGATGTTCATCTGCGGCGCCACGCGCGAGATGATGCCCAGCACCAGATTCACGAACAGCAGCATGGCAATCATGGGCAGGGCGATCCAGAAGGCACTGGAAAACACGGCACTGCCCATCTCGTGCAGCCTCATCTGGGCAATCGCATGCATGAAGTTGCCGTCGACCGGAAAGGCCTCGAAGCTCTTGAGCACGGCCATCAGCACCAGCAGGTGACCGTTGATGACAATGAACAGCAGCGTGGCGATCTGCACCATGAAACGCGCCACGGCGCTGAGCTGGGCATTGCTGGTCGGGTCGAAGAAGGAAGCGAAGTTCAGGCCCATCTGCAGGCCCACCACCTCGCCGGCCACCTCCACCGCGGCCATCACCAGACGCACGGCAAAGCCGACCGAGAGCCCGACCACGACCTGCTGCACCAGCGTGCCCAGCGCCTGCGCCGAGGCAATGCTGACCACAGGCTGTTCCCCCAGCACCGGCTGGGCGCACAGCGCCACCAGAAAGGCCAGGCCGACCTTGAGCCGCATGGGAATGACGCGCTGCGAAAACACGGGCGCCGTGGTGAACAGCGCCAGCACGCGCACAAAAGGCCAGATCAGGGGCGACAGCCAGGCCGCGATCTGGGCTTCGCTGAACGAGATCATCCGACCGAACCGGGAATGCTTTCGATGGTGCGGCGGATGAAATCCACCAGCGTGGACAGCATCCAGGGCCCGGCCACGGCAAACACCAGCACGGCGGCCAGCAGCTTGGGCACAAAGGCCAGGGTCGCCTCATGCACCTGGGTGACGGCCTGGAAGACGCTCACGATCAGGCCCACGGCCATGACCACGCCCAGCACCGGCATGGAGATCATCAGCAGCAGGGTCAGCGCCTCGCGGCCAAATGTCAGAACAAACTGAGAAGTCATGACGTTCTCTTAAAGCTTCAAAAAAACAGCAACGCCTGAAACTGGCGTGGCCCAATGCTCAGGACACCGAGGAAGGGCCGCCCCGCACCGAGGGTGTCGTCTCCCTCCCTTAGCGCGAAGCGCGTAGAGAGAGGGGAAGGCGCGAAGCGACTCAGGGGGAGCCTCATGTCGCAAAGCTGGCGGCCAGAGAGCCGATGATGAGATTCCAGCCGTCGGCCAGCACAAACAGCATGAGCTTGAAGGGCAGGGCCACCAGCACGGGCGAGAGCATCATCATGCCCAGCGACATGAGGATGGAAGACACCACCATGTCGATGACCAGAAACGGGATGAAGATCATGAAGCCGATCTGGAACGCGGTCTTCAGCTCGCTGGTCACAAAAGCCGGCACCAGCACGCGCAGCGGCGCGGTTTCGGCGGTGACATTGGCATCCAGCTTGGCCAGACGCTTGAACAGCGAAAAATCCGACTGGCGCGTCTGCTTGAGCATGAAGCTGCGCATGGGCGCCTCGGCCTTGTCCAGGGCCTGCTCGAAGGAGATGCTGTTCTGGGTATAGGGCAGGTAGGCCTCCTGGTACACCTTGTCCAGCGTGGGCCCCATCACGAACATGGTCAGGAACAGCGACAGCCCGATCACCACCTGATTGGGCGGCGCGGACTGCGTGCCCAGCGCCTGGCGCAGCAGCGACAGCACGATGACGATGCGGGTGAAGCCCGTCATCAGCAGCAGAATGGCCGGCAGAAACGACAGTGCCGTAAAGAACAGCAGCGTCTGTATGGGCACCGAATAGCTGCTGCCGCCCGCGCCCTGCCCGACCAGCAAGGGCAGGCTGGCGGGAGCCCCCTGGGCCACTGCAGCCAAGGGCATGAGCAGCGCGGCAACGGCAGCGGCGCGAAATGCGAACTTAGACATTTCCTGAATCCCGGGCCCGCGCCAGCGAATCGGTGAACGATGGCGTGGATGGCGCATTCGCTACAAAGGAATGCGCAGATTGCGCAGAATTCCTATGGGCTTGAAGCACATGCAGGCAGTGAATCTGCTGCGCCGTCACGCCCAGCACCAGGCGCACGGCCTCGTCGCCCTCGCCCACCAGCACGGTCACCACGCGCTGCTGCGGGCCTATGGACAGACTGCCCAGCACCTGCGATGGCAGGGGCGCCGCACCGCGCGCCATGCCCAGGCTGCGCGGCAGCAGGTTCTTGTGCTGCAGACGGCGCACCAGCCACGGCAGCACGGCCATGGCCGCCACAAACAGGACCACGAGAATCAGCGTGGGCCACATGGAAGGGGCCGCGCCCGCAGTGGAATCAAGCACGGCTGACCCGGCGCAGACGTTCGGAAGGGGTCACCACATCGGTGAGGCGGATGCCGAACTTGTCGTTGACCACCACCACTTCGCCCTGGGCGATCAGATAGCCGTTGACCAGCACGTCCATGGGCTCGCCGGCCAGCGCGTCCAGCTCCACCACCGAGCCCTGGGCCAGCTGCAGAATGTATTTGATGGGCACCTTGGTGCGGCCCAGCTCCACCGACAACTGCACCGGGATGTCCAGCACCATGTTGATGTCGTGCACCGGCACATCGCCATAGGGACGCGAAGCGTCGCCCGAGAGCGGACCACCCTGCTCGGAAACATCGGGGCCGGCAGCGGCCTCGTCATGCTGACGCTGCTCTTCCAGCGCTTCGGCCCAGCCGGAGAAAGGATCATCGCCCGCGGGCTTGTTGTCATCAATTGCCATGGTTCTCTCCCACCCAGCCTGAATCGCCGCCCCGCAGGCAGCGCTCCACGCGGATTGCATATTTGTCGTTGTGCGTGCCGTACTGGCACTCGAAAATCGGTACCCCGCTGATGGAGGCATGGATCAGCGGCTCCCGGTCCAGCTCGATGAAGTCACCGGGGCGCATGGCCAGCAGTTGCTCCACCGTCGCATCGGCACGGGCCAGCTCGGCCACCAGCGTCACATCGGCGGCCTGGATCTCGCGCGTGAGCACCTTGACCCAGCGGCGGTCCACCTCGATGGCATCGCCCTGCGTGGAGGAATACAGCACGTCGCGGATGGGCTCCATCGTTGCATAGGGCATGCAGATATGGATGGAGCCGGTGATATCGCCGATTTCCAGCTGGAAGGCCGTGGAAACGACGATTTCGCTGGGCGTGGCGATATTGGCGAACTGGGGCTGCATCTCCGAGCGCTGATAGACCAGCTCCAGCGGATAGATGCCATGCCAGGCTTTCTTGTATTCCTCGCAGATCACATTGACCAGGCGATTGATCACGCGCTGCTCGGTGTGCGAGAAGTCGCGGCCCTCGATACGGGTCTGCAGGCGGCCGGTGCCGCCGTACAGCGTGTCGATGACGCCGAAGACCAGCGAGGGATCGCAGACCACCAGACCGTTGCCGCGCAGCGGACGGATGGCCACGATGTTGAAGTTGGTCGGAACCACCAGCTCGCGCAGAAAAGCGCTGTAGCGCTGCACGCTGACCGTACCCACCGAAACCTCGGGGCTGCGGCGGATGAAGTTGAACAGGCCGATGCGGAAATTGCGCGCAAAACGTTCGTTGACGATCTCCATGGTGGGCATGCGCCCACGCACGATGCGCTCCTGGCTGGAGATGTCGTAATTGCGGACCTGGCCAAGCTCGATCGACTCCACCTCGGAGCGCTGGCTTTCGCCGGTTACCCCCTCCAGAAGAGCATCAACCTCTTCCTGGGAGAGAAAAGAATCGCTCATGCGCTTCTCCCTGTTTACTGGATGATGAAGCTGGAGAACAGCACGCGGCGCACGGGGCTCTTGCGGCTGGTGCGAGGGCTGTCGTCTTCCTCATCGTCGTCGCGCGCCCGCTTCTTGGCGCTGGCGCCATAGCCCAGCGGTGCCGAAACCTCGGTCAGGATGTCCTCCGTGGCCAGCTTTTCCTTGCCTTCGCGCGCCAGCAGCTCGTCGGCCGTGCGCTGGGACACCAGCATCAGAATGCCGCTGCGGATGCTGGGCAGGTATTGCTTGACGGTGGAAGCCGTCTTCTCGTCGGCCAGCTCCAGCGTGATGCCCAGCTGCACAAAGCGATCGCCGCCGGGGTCGGCCAGATTGGCCACCATATTGTCCAGCGGCAGAAAGGTCGGCACCGTGGCGTGGGACGAGGCGCTCTCCTCGCCGTCCGCACCACTGTGCTGGCGCTGCTGCATCATCCACACATAGGCGCCTGCCGCCACAATGGCCAGCACGGCAATGATGGCCACGATGACGATCAGCTTCTTGCTTTTGGCTGGAGCAGGGGAGGCATTGGGATTGGCTGACACGGCGGGTATTCCTCAAAAGTGAGGGACTGCATCCGCCTCGCTGCCATTGCCGCGACACGAAAGGTCCACACCGAAATTATTGGCCGCCTGCCCCCGACGCCATTGCCGGAATAAAAGTGCGAAATCCTGATTGATCGGGGGTTCACCGCGCGTCCGGCCCGCTCTATGGTGCCGGACGACGCCCAGACCGCAGCGGGCTCAGCCCCTCACCCGGGGCTGTACCTGGCCGCGCCCGCCCGGCGCGGGCTAGACGAACAGATCCACGCCGACTTGCGGCGCGCGGGCTCGCGGCTCCGTGCCGGACAGCTCCGCGGCACTCACGGACACCCGCGCCATCTTGGCGGTGCCGCGCTCTTCAGGCTGGTTGCCGCCTGCGCCCTGCTGCTGGGCCGAACCCGCGTCCACGCTGACGCCGGCCAGGTTCAGGCCTTGATCCTGCAGCAGCTCGCGCAACTGGGTCTGGCCCTCGGCCAGCAACTGGCGGGATTGCGGATCGTCGGAGGCAAAGCGTACATGGGCCTCCTGGCCATTGAGCTGGACCTGGACCTGTATGGGCTTGCCCTCATGCTGGATCGAAAGCGCGGCATTCTGGGTTTTCTGATGAACCCAGAACGCCACCTGCTCGGACACCTCCTGCTCGCGCTCCGTGGGTGCCGCATACTGAGCGGCCTGCGCCAAGCCCGAAGCATCCTGCCCCTGGCCCTGCATGCCGCCCCCTGCGGCGCCCATGGCTCCGCCAAGCGCCGCAGCGGCGGTCAGCAGCTCGTGCCCTCCGGACGCCGCTGCCGGCCTGTCCGCAGCAGCGCCCTCGGCCTGCGCGGAACGCGTGGCACGCAGCAAATCCTTGAGACCTTCCAGCGCCTGCGGCTGCACGGCGCTCATGCCTTGCAGGCTGATGCCGGACTCGGCCTGAGCCTGGACCCGGGGCGCAAGCGACTCCGCGCGTGGCGCGGGCTGCTCACTGCCCGCCAGCTGCTGCAGGCCTTGCTGATTCCGCTCGGCCGCGAGCGGACTCTTGTCCGGGTCCTGGGTCGGCGTCGCATCGCTAACAGAATTGATAGCTGCAGGCGCTTGACTGTCTTGGGTTTTCTGCAGATTCTGCGGAAGGTCCTTGGCCATAAAAGCCGCATGCGCTCCTGCGCCGGCATCGGCGCCGCCCACCTCGAGAGCCTGGCGGTGAGCGAGCAGGGTCGCACTGCCACGACCCGAAAGAAAGTCCGCGGCCACGCCCTGGCGCAGATCGGCATCGCCCTGCGTGTCCAGTCGCTGAGTCTGCCCGACCAGGCTCATCCAGGGCGCATGCAGCAGGGCGCCCGGCTGCAGCTCCGGCGCCGCCAGAACCTGGGGAGCCGTCTTTTCCTCGGGCTCCTCGCCCGGCACCAGCTGCTGCAGACCGGTGGCCGCAAATCCGTCCAGCGCGGCCAGCAGCGACGAAAAACCCGGAGCTTCGTCGCCTGCGGCCCCTGCGGTTTTCGCCGAGGCCAGGCTTTGCGCGCCGACCCTGGCGGTGCGCAGCTCGCCGCTGCGGGGAGTATCAATCTTGGTTTCCGCCATGGTCAGGCCTCCTGAAGCTGCAAGCCGAAGCTGCGCCGAAAAAACTGGATCGCCGCGCGCTCGTCGGTGTCTTTTTGCTCGCGGCGCATCTGGGCCAGCGCCAGGTCGCGCTTGCGTGCCTGCACCACCTTCTGCAGGCTGGTCACGCGCAGCTCCGCCGCCAGCAAGGCCTGGCGCGCCGTCTCGAGGCGGATGTCCACATCGGCCACCATGCGGGTCTGCAGACCGATCGCATGCTGCAGCCGCTCCATGAACTGGTACTGGTGATGCATGACCTCGGGCTGCACGGCCAGGCCCTCCTGGGCGCCCCAGCGGTTCTGCATCTCCAGCACATAGCCTTGCAACTGATCCATCTGGGCCTGTGCCGCACGCTGCGCGCTCTGGCGCTCCTGCAAGGCGGTGCGGGCCGCATCACGCTTTCGCTCGGCGGCTTCGATGGCGACGCTCAGGGCATTCAAGGACGACATGCGGCAGTTCCCCTTCTTGATCAATGCTGCATGGCCTGGGCCATGCCCGCCACGCTGTGCTCCATGCTGGAGCTCTCAAACATGCTTTGCTGCAAAAACCCGGTCATCGCCGGCTGCAACGCAATGGCCTCGTCGAGCTGCGGATCGGAGCCGGGCACATAGGCGCCCACCTGGACCAGATCGCGGCCCTTTTGGTAGCGCGAATACACGGCTCGAAAGCGCCGGGCCAGCTCGAAATGCTCTCGCGTGACCACGTTGTGCATGACGCGCGAAGCGGATTGCTCGATATCGATGGCCGGGTAATGCCCGGTTTCGGCCAGCGTCCGCGACAACACCACGTGGCCGTCCAGAATCGCACGCGCCGCATCGGCGATCGGGTCCTGCTGGTCGTCGCCTTCGGAAAGCACGGTGTAGAAAGCCGTGATCGAGCCCACGCCGTGCAGGCCGTTGCCGCTGCGCTCCACCAGTGCCGGCAGCTTGGCAAAACACGATGGCGGATAGCCCTTGGTGGCGGGCGGCTCGCCAATCGCCAGGGCGATCTCGCGCTGGGCCATGGCATAGCGGGTCAGCGAATCCATGAGCAGCAGCACATGCTTGCCCTTGTCGCGGAAATGCTCGGCAATCGCCGTGGCATAGCTCGCGCCCTGCATGCGCAGCAGCGGCGGCGCATCGGCGGGGGCCGCGACCACCACGGCACGGCCGCGATCCTGCGCACCCAGAATGTCTTCGACGAATTCCTTGACCTCGCGGCCGCGCTCGCCGATCAGGCCCACGACGATCACATCGGCCTGGGTGTAGCGCGCCATCATGCCCAGCAGCACCGACTTGCCCACGCCCGAGCCCGCAAACAGACCCAGGCGCTGGCCACGCCCCACGGTGAGCAGGGCATTGAGCGCCTTGACGCCGGTGTCCAGCGACTCGCGCACCGGGTCGCGGTCCATGGCGTTGATGGGATTGCGATCCAGCACCTCGGGCAGCACGCCGTCGAGAGCGCCGCCATGGTCCAGAGGCATGCCCTGGGAGTCGACTACGCGGCCCAGCAGGCCGTCGCCCATGGGCAGGCGCAGCACGCCCACGGCCTGATTCACGGACTCGGTCTCGGCCACGCCCAGCTGCGGCACGGGGATGAAGGGTGCGGCAGGCAGCACCAGGGCGCCGCTGGACAGGCCCTGGATATCCCCGGCGGGCATCAGATAGGCTCGCTCACCGGCAAAGCCCACGACCTCGGCCAGCACCGGCTCCTGGCCGTTCTGGTGAATATGGCATTGCGCGCCCACGGGAACACGCAGGCCCGTGGCCTCCAGCACCAGGCCGGTCAGGCGCGTCAGCCGGCCCTGGGATTCCAGCGGCACGGGCTGGGCATAGCGCGCCCGCGCCTGGTCCATGAATTGCTGCCAGGGGTTGGAGCTCATGGCTGGCCGCCTTCGTACCAGGTGGACACCAGGCCCAGCGCCGCAACCGCGCGGCGCCAGCGCTTGTCCAGACCTCCGTCGATCTCGGTGTCGCCGCACTCCACCTTCACGCCACCGCCGGCAATCGCGGCGTCGCCCACCCATTGGATGCGGCTGTGTGCGCCATGCTCGGCGCGCAAGGCCTCGTCGAGCGCGGCATGGTCCGCCGGATTGAGACGCACGGTAACCGGCCGGCTTTCCTCGACCAGCATGTCCAGGGCCTCATGCACCACGGGCAGCAAGGCCTGGGGCTGGCTGCGCAGCTCCTGGCGCACGACCTGACGCGCGATATCGCAGGCCAGCTTGAGCAGATCCTGCGCCGCAGCGGCCTGCATCTGCCGGAAGCTGTCTTCGAGGCTCTGCACCACATCGCTCACGCGCTGGGCATTGTCGCGGCCGACGCCGGCCACATAATCATCCAGGCGCTGCTGCCACTGCTGCTGCGCCTGTGCCTGGCCCTCGGCCAGCCCCTGGGCATGGCCTTCCGCACGGGCCTGCTCCAGCATCTGCTGCAGCTGTTCCTGGTCGAACGCAGACTCGGCGGACTCCTGGGGTTCGGCCTCCAAGACCTCGGGCCGGAGCTGCGACGGGTGAGCGAGCGTCGGCGCAAAGCCGTTGAACTGCAGGCCCGCGGGCACAAACTGGCTGGGCTGAGCAGGGGTAAAAGCCGCACCCGGCGCATCCACGGCACCGAAGCGCCATTGCACAACGTTCTTGTCGTCGATTTCCTCTTGCGGGATGAAACGCGAGAGCCCCTTAGACATAGCTGTCCTCCGCGCCACCGCCTATCGTCACCTGGCCCTCTTCGACCAGACGGCGCACGACCTTGAGGATTTCCTTCTGCTGCGCTTCCACCTCGGACAGGCGCATCGGGCCCCGGCCCTCCAGATCCTCGCGCAGCGATTCGGCCGCGCGCATGGACATATTGGCCAGAATCTTGTCGCGCACCTCCATGGATCCGCCCTTGAGCGCCACGATCAGCGTCTCGGCCACCACCTCGCGCAGCACCAGCTGCAAGGAACGGTCGTCGAGCTTGACCAGGTCGTCGAACACGAACATCTTGTCCATAATCTTCTGGGCCAGTTCGGGGTCGTAGTTGCGGATGGTGTCCAGCACCGCCACATCGGCATTGCCGCCCATCTGGTTGAGCATTTCTGCGGCCGTCTTGACGCCGCCCAGCGAGGTCTTGCGCACCTTGTCGCCGCCGGCCAGCACCTTGAACAGCACCTCGTTCAGATCCTTGAGCGCCGTGGGCTGTATGCCTTCCAGTGTGGCCACGCGCAGCATGACCTCGCTGCGGAAGCGATCGGGCAGCTGCATCAGCACGGCCGCCGACTGCTCATACTCCAGGTGCACCAGAATCGCGGCCACGATCTGCGGGTGCTCGCCGCGCAGCAGCTCGGCCACGGACAGCGGATCCATCCACTTGAGGCTTTCAATCCCCGAGATGTCGCCACCCTGCAAGATGCGGTCGATCAGCAGCGCGGCCTTGTCGTCGCCCAGTGCGCGCTTGAGCACCGAGCGCACATAGTCGCTGGCGTCGTCCACCAGCAGGCTTTGCGAAGCCGCATCGTTGGTGAAGCGGTCGATCACAAAGTCCACCTTGTCGCGCGTCACACCGCGCATGCGCGCAATGGTCTCGCCCAGCTTCTGCACCTCCTTGGGGGTGAGGTGCTTGAACACCTCGGCGGCCTCTTCCTCTCCGAGGGAGACCAACAAGATGGCAGCGTCGTTCAGGCCTCGATCATCCATATCCAGCGATTCCGTAGTGTTCGTTCAAAGCGGCGCGGCATCAGCCTTCGCCGTTGATCCATGTCTTGACGATATTGGCCACCGCAATCGGGTTCTGCTTGGCCAGCGCACGCGCCTGATCCAGTCGCACCTGCTCCTTGGTCGGCGACAGATCGGTTGCGGGCGCGGGCAGCGCGGGGCGATCCAGCGCCTCCCCTTCGATCGCGTCGAGCTGGCCGCCCTGGGCCGTCTTGCGCGTCTTGAGCAGCGGACGCACCAGGCCCAGCAGGACCAGGGCACCAAACAGCGCCAGCGCCACCGGCACGCCCAGGCTCTTGACCATGGCCTGGACCTCGGGGTCCTTCCACAGCGGTGGCTCGGCAGGAGCGGAGGCGTTGTCCATGAACGGTGCGCTGACCAGATTCACCGAGTCGCCGCGCTCAGCGCTGTAGCCCACGGTCTCGCGCACCAGCGTCAGCAGCTGCTCCTGCTGCTGCGCCGTGAGCGCGCGCATGCCGGCACCGGCCGCCGCCGCATTGGCCGCGGTTGCCGCGTCGCCGGAGGCAGGCGCGGCCAGCGGGGCATTCACCACCACGGCGGCCGTCAGGCGCTTGACGCTGCCGATGCTGCCACGTGTGACCTTGACGGTCTTGTCCACCTCGTAGTTGGTGATGGACTCGCGCTTGTTGCCGCCCGACCCGCTACGGCCCTGGTCGGCCGCCTGCGGTGCGGGATTGGCGCCGTTGATGGGAGCCGTGGAATTTTGCGGCGGCTGGTTGCTGGTGGCACCGGGCACGCCCGTGGGCGGCACGGGCTTGCTCTCGTTGCTCGACTCCATCACCTGCTGGCTGCGTATGGCACCACCGTTGGCCGACTGGTTGGGGCGGTGCTGCTCCGAGGTGGATTCGGTCTGGCTGAAATCCAGCTCCGCCGACACCTGGGCCTTCACATTGTTCTTGCCGACCACGGGCTCCAGAATGTCCAGGATGCGGCGCACATATTGCTGCTCCACCTGCTGGGTGTAGAGAAACTGCTGCATGTCCACGCCGCCGGCATTGCCGTCCGGCGACTGCGACAGCAGCTTGCCCGTATCGTCGAGCACGCTGACCGCCGAAGGCTCCATCTCCGGCACGCTGGAGGCCACCAGATGCACGATGCCCGCGATCTGCGCACGGTCCAGCACCCGTCCCGGGTGCAGGCTCAGCAGCACCGAAGCCGAGGGCTTTTGCTGCTCGCGGAAAAAGCCGTTCTGATTGGGCAGAGCCAGGTGCACGCGTGCGCTCTGCACCGCATTGAGCGCCAGGATGGAGCGGGTCAACTCACCCTCCAGGCCGCGCTGGAAGTTGAGCCGCTCCTGAAACTGGGTGATGCCGAACTTGCTGTTTTCCGTGAGCTCGAAGCCCGTGACCGCGCCCTTGGGAAGGCCTTGGGTCGCCAGCTTCAGGCGCACATCGTGCACGCGGTCGGCCGGAATCAGGATCGCGCCGCCGCCTTCGCTGTACTTGTAGGGCACGTTCATCTGCGTCAGCTGGGCCACGATGGCGCCGCCATCCTTGTCGCCCAGATTGGAGAACAGCAGCTTGTAATCGGGCTGGCGGTAGAACACCGCGGCCGCGACTAGGCCCGTGGCCACCAGCGCCGCCAGCGCGCCCCAGCGAAGACGTTGACCACGATCGAGCGCATTCCAGCGCTGCGCGATCGCAGGGCGGACAGCAGGCGCGGCATTGGTGACAGGTACTTCAGCTACAGCAGACATCTTGATTCCATGGTGTCAGACCCCACACGAGGTCTAGCGTCTGGTGGATTATTCGGACTCGCGCGCACCGCGTTCCTCCGATAAGCGCTCCGATTCACCCACTTATCACCCGTCTGCCGCAGCCCAGAAAACCTACGATCACTACCAATTCATCAAACCCAGTTGGATACAGATATGGACCTGAAGATCCCAGCCCTCTCCCCCGCCCAACTGGGCAACCCACTCGGCAAAATCAGCAGCACCGCAGCCACGCCCGTGGCCGCCGGCGGCTTCGGCCAAGCGCTGCAAAGCGCGCTGCAGTCGGTCAGCGCCGCGCAGAACCACACCAGCGCTCTGCAGCGCGAGGTGCAGCTCGACAACCCGGCCGTCAGCCTGGAAGAAACCATGGTCGCCCTGCAGAAGGCCCAGATCGGCTTTCAGGCCACCCTGCATGTGCGCAACCGCCTGGTCCAGGCCTACACCGACGTCATGAACATGCAGGTGTAAGCCGACCTTCTTCTTCGCTTACTTTGCCATTCCAAGGCTGGCCCGCGTGCTTTCAGGTGCGCGGGCCTTTTTTTCATAGCAGCCAGTATTTTCTGCATCAGCTCTGGGATCTTTTCAGGCGCTAGATAGCGAGCCGCTCACTCCGCCTGCCCCGCCATGAGAGAGAGCAGGAGCCCCGCCAATCCGCCGGCAAGCAGAGCTTCAGAAGTCGGAAAAGACACTCCGTCGTCCATGCTCTTGCTGCTCGCCAGGCCGGCCACACAGCATGGAGCAAAGCCCGCTCATCCCCAGAGCATCCCCCGAAAAAGCAAAAACCCCGCCACGTTGCCGCAGCGGGGTTTTGACGATCCGAAAAAGCCAGTCCGTCAGTGCATTACATGCGGCTGGCCGTCGAACATATGCTCGAAGCTGGCCAGCCAGGGCTCGGCCAGTACCCGTATCTGGGCGTCATTGCGCAGAATGCGCTGCATGATGCGCGCTTTTTCCTTGCGCTGCTCGGGCGCCAGCTTTTCGTCGCGGGAGCGAAAGCGCAGCTGCTCAATCAGCACTGCACAAGCCCCCTCGCAACGCGCAACACCATCCCAATCCTTGTTCTGGGCGGCTTGCAGCATCTTGGCGCTGCTTTCCTCAATGGCACGATAGAAGTCGATCAATGTGTGCTCCATTTATTCACCTGCAGCCACCTATCCGATTTCCCGCCAACCTTGCGCGACGGGCGCCAACACCGACTGGACGTTCTCCAGCAGCGCCACGTCGTTGCGCAGATTGGACAGCGTCAGCTGAGTGATGCTGTAGTTATAAAGAGATGCGAGATTCTCGGCGATCTCCCCACCTTGCTCCGGATTCAGAGCCGCTTTGAGACCTTCTTCCAGAATCCGCACCGCCTTGCCGATCTGGCGGCCTTTTTCCTCAACCTCGCCGCGCTGCATGGCTCCCTTAGCGGCATTCAGGGACGTTTCCAGCGCGTCGAACAGCAATTGAATCAGCGTATGCGGCGATGCGCCATCCACCACCGATTGGACCCCCACCTGCTTGTAGGCATTGGCGGCATGACGATTGAATGGCGACGATGTATACATATAAATTCCTGGTGCCTGTGCAAACTATATCGGCACCCTGTCAACGAACTGAAGCCTTCATCACCGGTTCCACTGCGAAATCTGCTGCGACATATAGGCGCTGAGTGCCGAATAGGAGCCCATCTTCGTATCCAGCGCCGTGTACTGCGCGCGCATGCGCTGCTCAAAGGCGTCGGCCCGAGCGTTCACATTGTCCTGGTCCTTGCCGTTCTGTGTCTTGAGCTTCTGCAGGCTCTTGTTTTTGGCATCGAACAGACCGGTATCAAACGTCAGCATCTGGTCGGCATACTCTTTCATCCTCACCGCCAGACCCTTGGTCGCCGGCTTGCCATCCTCTCCCGGCGCAGAAAACATTTGCGCCAGCTTGGCGGGGTTCTGCAGAGTAGCCTCCAGCTTGGCCTTATCGGTCGAGGAGGTTCCAAACGCCAGCTGACCACCCTTGCCCAGCTGGATGCCGATATCCGACAGATTGATCCCACCCAGACTGGAGGACAGCACCCCGCGCAGACCATTGTTCAGGCCAACAATGGTGGAATCCCCCTGCATGACCCCTGCCGTCTTGGTGTCGGCATCGTATTTGGTCACCTCGGCCAGCTTGGAGCTGAGCGCGTTGAATGCATCCATGAAGGACTGCAGATTTTTCTTCATGCCGTCGGTGTCGGAGGTTACCGTCACGACGGCCGGCGCACCGGCCTGCGTCACCTGGCTCACCGTGAAGCTCAGGCCGGGCAAGGTCTGCTTGAAATCATTGGTGGCCGACTCCACCGCTATGCCATTGACCGTGGCCTTGGCATTTTGTGCCGCCTGCAGTACGGCAGTGGGCGTGGTGCCCGTGGTGCCAAGTGCATCCGTAATCGCACCATCACCGGAGATGGTGAATGCATTGGCGACACCCGAATCTTTGGAGCGCATCACCAGACGCTGACCATTCGCATCCTGGAGCACTGAAGCCGTGACACCGCTGGCCGACGACTTCTGATTAATGGCAGCCGCCACCTGGTCCAGCGTCATATCGGCCGTGATGGCGATCGGCCCGGTCGTCTTGGAGGAATCCAACGAATTCGTGATCGTCAAATTGCCTGCTGCACCAAATACAGCCGAAGTAGCCCCGCTCGCAATCGCAAAATTCCCGCTCGCCAGCGACTGGCTGCGCGCCAGCTGCTGCACCGAGATTTCCGACGCCCCCGGCGTGGCCGCCCCCGTCACCTTGACCGCAACCGCCGCATTGGACGAAGCCGCCGTAGTCAGTTGCCAAGCGTTGCTGTCCGTCAACTTGGACGCCGTATCTTTCAAAGTAGACATCAGGGACTTGAGAGACCCCATCGTCGATATCTGACTGTTGATGGACGATGCTGTGGTCTGCAGTTGCTGCAAAGGCTGCTTCTGCAACGTGACCAGTTTCGAAATCATCGTCTCGACATCCAAGCCGCTGCCGATGCCTGCTGCTGTCAGTCCCATAGCATTCTCCTTATAGCCACCAGCCCCCGGCAAAAACCGCCTTGACCCGGCCATGCAAACCGTCTGCACCCGCATTGTTCGGGTACAGAAAGTCTTGTCAACCTCTTATCGGCATGCTCTTTCCCAACTTGAGGGGCAGAGCTGCCCTAACCTCTGCTCTTTACTGAATCAGCTTCAGAACCGACTGTGGCAGCTGATTGGCCTGGGCCACCATGGCCGTACCGGCTTGCTGCAGGATCTGCGTGCGGCTTAGATTCGCGGTTTCCGCAGCGAAGTCTGCATCCATGATGCGCGAGCGCGCCGCGGATTGGTTCTCCGCCGCCACCTGCAGGTTGGAGACCACCGCCTCGAAACGATTTTGCGCAGCGCCCAGGGTGGCGCGATTGTCATTCACCACATCCAGCGCCTTGTCGATGGCATCCATGGACGCCAGCGCATCCGACGCCGCGGTGGCCGCACCGGTCAAGGAGCCCAGTGCACCGTTGAGCGAGGCCGGAGTGCCTGCAACCACATTCAAAGCCGATGCGGCAGCAAGGTCCACGGCGGCCAGCGCGATCTGGTTGTCCGCACCCGTATTCGCACCTACTTGGAACGTAGTGGGATTGGTATTGTTGAGCAACGGGCGGCCGTTGAAGCTGGTGCTGGAGACCACGCGCGCGATTTCCTGGGCCAGCTGCTGGTATTCCTTGTTCAGCGAGCCACGGTCCGTGGAATTATTCGTGTCATTGGCAGCTTGCACGGCCAGTTCGCGCATGCGCTGCAGGTTGTCGCCGATCTTGCTCAGCGCGCCTTCGGCCGTCTGCGCCATGGAGATGCCGTCGTTGGCATTGCGCACGGCCACATTCATGCCGCGCACCTGGGTGTTCATGCGCTCGGCAATGGCCAGACCCGCCGCATCGTCCTTGGCGCTGTTGACACGCAGACCGGAAGACAGGCGCTGCATGGTTGTCGACAACGATGACTGGGATGTATTGAGATTGCGTTGAGCGTTCAGCGAAATAAGATTGGTATTGATGGTGGATGCCATGGGCAGCTCCTCGTTAGGCACGAACAATGGCTAGCCGCTCCGCAGCCCTCACCCTTGAAGACCACTGGAACGTCAGACAGAGCGCCAGACATCGCCCAGCTCTACCTATCTGATGCCATGCATTGTGCTGATGCCGGGCCGCGCCTAAACAGCGATAAACACCGGCTTCCACCGCCAATTTCCCTCGTTCGCTCCCACCTGCATGGATAGGCTTAGCCATCTTCCATTCACTGCCGCCGCCCGGCTACTTCTCTCATGACCCAGACTTTTTTGCACGTAGGTTGCGGCCCGCAGCGCAAGAGCACCACCACCCCCGGCTTCAACACCGACGCCTGGCAAGAGCTGCGCCTGGACATTGATGCCAGCGTCGAGCCCGATCTCATCGGCACCATGACCGATATGTCCGCCGTGGCCGACGCTTCGGTGGATGCCATCTTCTCCAGCCACAATATCGAGCACCTCTACCCCCATGAAGTGCCCCTGGCCCTGGCCGAGTTCCGGCGCGTGCTCAAGCCCGATGGCTTTGCCGTCATCACCTGCCCCGACCTGCAATCCGTCTGCGCCCTTGTCGCCAAAGGCCAGCTGACTGAGCCCGCCTATATCGCCCCTGCCGGCCCCATCAGCCCCCTGGACGTCCTGTACGGATATCGCCCCGCCATGGAAAAAGGCAATCTCTACATGGCCCACCGCAGCGGCTTCACCTGGCAGTCGATGAACGACGCCCTGCGCGCCGCAGGCTTTCCCATCGTCGCCTCGATCGCCCGCCCCGAAGTGTTTGACATCTGGGCCATCGCCAGCAACAGCCCGCGCAGCGAAGCGGAAATCCACCAGTTGGCCGCCCAGTATTTCCGCATGTAGCCAACGACGCGCCTACCCCAAGGCGGCCATGCATGCACGCAAAAAGGCAAGGCGCCCTGGCGGGCGCCTTGCCTTTTTTGTTGGCCTGCCATGCCAGCCGCAGCGACTGGCATGGTCCACTGCGATCAGCGCAGCAGGGACAGCACGCCCTGGGGCAGCTGGTTGGCCTGGGCGACCATGGCGGTGCCGGCCTGCTGCAGGATCTGGGCGCGGCTCAGGTTGGCGGTTTCGCTGGCAAAGTCCGCGTCAGTGATACGCGAACGGGCCGATGCCGTGTTTTCCGAAGCCACTTGCAGGTTGGCGATCGTGGCGTCAAAACGATTCTGGGCGGCACCGAAAGTCGCACGCATGTCGCTGACTTGCTTCAGTGCGTCGTCGATGGAGTTCATTTGAGCCGAAGCTGCCGACGCATCCACGCCCAGCGTTGCGGTCGAGGCGGCAGTACCGCCGAAACCTGTTGCAGCCGCAGCAGTGATAGAGATCTGGTTGTCGGCTGCGGTGTTAGCACCCACCTGGAAGGTAAAGGTTGCATCGGCCTGCAGCAGCTTCTTGCCGTTGAACTCGGTGTTGTTGGTGATACGGGCGATTTCCGCACCCAGCTGAGTGTACTCCTTGTCCATGGAGGCACGGTCAGCACTGGTGTTGGTGCCGTTGGCGGACTGCACTGCCAGCTCACGCATACGCTGCAGGTTGTCGGTGATCTTGCCCAGGGCACCTTCAGCGGTTTGCGACAGGGAGATACCGTCGTTGGCGTTGCGCACCGCCACGTTCATGCCACGCACCTGGGCGTTCATGCGATCGGAGATAGCCAGACCTGCGGCATCGTCCTTGGCGCTGTTCACGCGCAGGCCGGAAGACAGGCGCTGCATGGTGGTGGACAGCGAGGACTGCGAAGTGCTCAGGTTGCGTTGAGCGTTGAGCGACTGCAGGTTGGTGTTGATGGACATGGTCATGGCGGTAACTCCTCAATGAAATCTATTTGAACCCAAGGTCGCCGCCACAATCCTTCCGCAACTTGCGGAGCGGGCGGCGTCGGCCCAATCAACCTGCCAGCACCCTGTAATATCAATGGGTTTCTGGAGGGGCTTCGGATGCTTTCATCCATCTGCTGAGAGTGTTTTCGACGCCCCCTTGCCAGACTTGAGAAGTTTTTTGCTTTTTTTTACTGATCCTGCGTTTCCATCTCGGAACGAGGCAACACGATTCTTTCCGGCGGCGTCAACCCCAGGTCCTCATAACTGACATGCAGGTCAGCTGCGGCCTCGCCCGCGCACCAGCGCGCCCAGGCCTGGCGCAGCCCCAGGGCCAGCGCCTGGGAGACCATGCCGGCCTGGCCGCTTTCCTGGGCCTGCAGCACAGGGCGTAGCGCTTGGCGGATTACGGACAATTGCTCCAAGTTGCCGCTCCAGTGGCGCGCCAGGCGCAGCAGCTCCGGCAGATCGCGCGCTGCGAAATCGGCAGTCAGGCCGACGCGAGCCAGCACTTCGGCGGACTGGCGGCCGCACAACAGGTCACCCACCAAGGTCAGTGTCGGCACCCCCATCCAGAGGGCATGGTTGGTGACGACGCCGCCGGTAAAGGGGAAGGTGTCCAAGCAAATATCGATATCGGCATGCGCCTTCATGTAGCCGAGAAAGTCTGTTCTGGGAATGAAGCGCAGACGCTGCTCGTCAATGCCCTCTTCCTGCAGCCATTCGCGCAGATGCGGCGGCGGGCCGGAGTCTTCGCAGGCGCCGATGGCCATCCGCGCATCAGGCACGCTGCGCAGCACCTGCGCCCAGACCGCCACGACTTCGCGGTTGACCTTGACCAGCCGGTTGAAAGAGCCAAAGGTCAGGTATCCGTTGCGCAGAGCAGGCAGCGGAGCCACTGGCTCGGCGTGAATGCCGCCCTCGAACACATAGGCCAGCGGCAGGCGCAACATGTGCTCGGTCAGTTGCTGGCGCACGGCGTGGCCGTCCAGCAGCAGGTCGCTGAGCACCATATAGTCCATGGTCTGCAGGCCGGTGCTGCCGGGGTTGCCGATCCAGGTCAGCTGCAGCGGCGCAGCACGGCGCGCAAACACATCCAGCCGGTGACCCGAAGTATGGCCGCTGAGGTCGAACAGTATGTCGATACCGTCCTCCTGCACCAGGCTCACCACGGCTTGGGCCGTCATGTCCTTGACATTACGCCACTGGGCAAACAACTTCATGAACTGGGCAGACACCTCGTCATACGTCGGGTTGTTGCAGTAGGCAATGCACTCCATGTCCTGGCGCTGGCTCAATTCGCGCATGACGGGCAGGAAGAATTTGGCCGCGGCATGGCCGCGCAGGTCCGCAGAGACAAAGCCGACACGCAGCACCTTGTCCGGGATGCGGGCATTGGCGTGCTCCGTCACATCCGCGCCGCCATGCCGCCGCTGTTTCAGCTCGCCATAGGCCTTGCAGGCGTCCCCCATCTGGACGGGATCGGTATAGGGTGAGTGCATCATGATGTGCAGTCTGGCACTGTGCCCGCCCGTGCTGTCTGGATAGCGCGCCAGCAATTCGTCGTAGTGAGCCATGGCCTGTTGCACATCCCCGCGCTTGCCCCAATACAAGGCTTTCGCGTAAATCAGGTCGTGCTCGCCAGGATGGTGCGCCAGCCCCTGCTCCAAGGCCTGGGCCAGTTTGTCCAGGTCCCCTCTTTCCAGCAGCATCACGCAGCGCAAGCGGTGCGTGCGCAAAGCAGCAGCATCTTCCGCCAGCAGCTCATCCAGCACTGCGTCGCATTGCTCCCATTGCTTCTGCTGCAAAAGCGCATGGGCCAGGTCATGGAGTACCGAGGCGCGCAGCTTGGGCTCGAGGTCCTGGGCCAGCACACGGCGCAGGCAGGCCGCGCCTTCGGACAGCCGGGTTCCGTCCTGCCTCAGAACGACAGCCAGTGAGGTCAAGGCATCCTGCGAATCCGGCTCGATTAGTAGAGCCATACGGTAGGCCATTTCAGCCTGAAGATGCCAACCGAACACATGAAGCCAGTAGCCGCAGACCATGCACATGCGGACGCCTGTCGCTTGCTGCATCAGCAAGACCAGCAGTTGCGCAGCAATCTGGCGCTCCTTCTCTCCATGCAGCGCCTTGGCCAGAGCTAGCAACGCCTGGGCCTGGTCATTCTCATCCCCAGCCCGCAGCAAAGCATGCACATACCAGGGGTAGGCTTGCTGGACCTTGCCCTGGGCGGTCAGAGCATCCCCCATCAGCCAGTAGAGCTTGACCAGATCAGGCTGCAAGGTCAGCGCCGCACGCAAAGCCGGCTCAGCCTGGGAAGGCTGCCCACCTTCCAGCAGCAACTCGCCCTGCAGCATCCACAGACTGACATCACCCGGCAACTGCTGTACAGCCTTGGCCGCAGCGGTCAGGGCATCGGCGGGGCAGCCGCGCTCCTGCTCCAGGTTGATGCGAGCGTGCCACAGCAAGACGCTACGCGGGTATTGGCGCTGCAGCACGGCCAGCTTCTCGCTGGCGGGACCGAATTGACGCTGCTGCAGCAGCTTGGTCAGCGCCTGCACCGGTCCCGGAGGCAAGGCTGGCTGGGCTGGCTGGAGCCCTGGGTTGACGGGGTCAAGCTCAGGCAGCAGAGCCGCCTGTGTTTCCAGAAAGACCGAGGCCTCCTCGCCGCGTGCCAGGGCCAAGTCCTTTTTCAGCTGCTCCAGCGAAATCTCCGGCATGCCTTGCTTGCGCGCCATGCCGATCAACATGTCCGCCATGTCCAGCAGACCTTCGCGGATCAGCATATTGATATAGGTGCGCCAGTAGATGAACACCCTGGGGTTGGCGCCGATGGCGGCTTCCAGATACGGCAGGGCGTCGGCGCTGCGCAGCATGTGCTGGCCCAGCAGCAGGCCCATTCCGTACAAGGCCTGGGCGTTTCCCGGTTCTTGCTCCAGGGCCTGGACATAGGCTTGCCGAGCGGCTTCGTATTCCCATTGCTCGTGCCATTCCAGGGCTTGCTGCAGATGCGTGGTATCGGTCATTGGTTGTTGCGCTGTCGTGACGGATTGCGGGCAAATACTTTGCATGGTGCCTTGAACCGCACAGCCCAATGCACGGATCAGCGGCAGGAAAAGCCTTCAGCTCAGAAGCTGCCGCAATTTCAGCAGCTCTGCATCCCAACCACCCTCCCGCTCCTGAACCAGTAGCTGCACGCGCGGATACCAGCCACAGCTGCCGCCGCAGACTTGCCAGCGCCAGTTGGGAAGATGGGGGATCAACCCATAGTTCGGCACGCCCATCGCCCCCGCCAGATGCAGCGCCGTGTTGTCGATGCTCACCACGCGGTCGCAGCAGGAGATGAGCCAGGCCATGCCTTCGATATCGGCAAAGCAATCCGCGGCGTCGATGACCTCGAAACCTGCCTGCCGGGCCAACTCGAGATCCTGCGACGATGCCAGATACTGCAGATTGACCAGCGCATGCCGTGCCGGATCGAAGGCGGACAGCAGCGCAAGAATGCTGACGGAACGCAGCGCACCAAAGTCTTCATTCATGCTCAGCCAGCTGATGCCTATGTACTGCTTGCCAGACTCCCGCGGCCAATTCAACTCCGGCCGTGCAACAGGCCGCAGCAGCGGTGACATCAGCGACGGCGTATTGACTCTATCGGGCCACAGCGTGAACAGCCCGCCCACAGGCAACTGGGCATCGAATCCTGCCAGTTGCCGGGGCTGGCCTTGCAGCAGGCGCGGCACGAAGCGCAACCAGGGAAAGTTCTCGGTATAGAGCCCCAGCAGGCGCCGGTCGCACTCCACGGTGAATTCGCAGGGAAGATCCCGCAGAAAGACAAAAAAGCGCGAGAACATGATTTCATCGCCCAGCCCCTGCTCGGCCCAGAGAAGCACTTTGCGCGCTTTCGCTCCTGGCTCCCAGGAGGCGAGCGACTGGAACTCCTGCAACTCGTTACCGCTGAACCGGTACGCATAGTTTTGCGCTCCACCTTCAAGATGGCCCGCTGACAGCTGCGAAAGCGATAGATGGAAGAGGCTTTTGGCGGAGGGCTCCAGCTCTATGGATTTCAGATAGCAGTCCACGCTGCCCTGAAAATCCATTTTTTCGTACAGAATTCGCCCCATATGGAACCAGCTTCCCGCATGCTCCGGGCTCAGCTGGAGAGCCGACTCCAGAATGACGGCAGCCATATCGAGCTGCCGCGATTTGGCGCAGTACAAGGCCAAAGCATGGTACAGCTCCAGATATTCCGGGTACTTCCCAATGGCGGCCAGATATTCATCCACCACTTTTTCAAAGCTCTCATGCTCGGCAAGCTGAAACAGATTTTTTAGGGTTTGAGGTGATGGTTTCATCGGGAAAAAACGAGAAAACTTGACTCATTGCTTAGTTGGTAATCCATACCAAAAGCGGATTTGTGCGGCATCTTCTGGTATTTCAGCAATCGGAATCCGTTCGCATTCGCCTGCTGAATATAGGACTCGGCATCCCGGTAAACATGAGCGCCATCGAATGTCCGATTCCAGCGGGCATCCATGATGCCCTGCAGCCATATCTGAGCCACAGGCATTTCAGCCCACAGGCACTCCAGCGCCCCATCTTCCAGGGTCTGCAAGACCTCGGCCAGCAGCAGGCAATCGCCACTCGCCGCATTGAGTGCCTGCAAGACCTGCGGCAGATCGTGCCCCTGCCGCAGCGCCTGGCCGGAAACAGCATCCACCATGCGCCAGCCCGTGCGGGCATCGCCTTGCAATTCCAGAACACGCCGGCCTTGCGCCTGAGCCTGAATGAAGTCCGCCAGCTCCCAGCCGGACGGATCCTGCTGCGGCGCCAACGGCGTCTTGGGCAGCCACTGTCGGGTGGCCACCGTTCCGTTGCGATAGAAGCCTGGACGCCCCTCGATAGGACATAGCAAGTAATTGCTCGCATTCACCAGCTCGAAGGCACGATGAACCCGGTAGCCACTCTCTGCCATCCAGGAGAAGAAGCGGCCTTTGTGGGCATTGCTGACCTCGATCAGGATGATGGGACGCTGCTGCCGGATCAGTTCACGCCCGCCCTCCAGCACCTCCAGCTCCATGCCCTCCACGTCGATTTTCAGCAGATCGACGGCTGCGCAAGAAACATAGCCGTCCAGCGTCTCGATACGGATGGCACCCTGCTCTGCCGGGCTCAAGCGGCTGGCGCCCTGATTGGCGATATCGAAATGCGCCAATGCCGCTGCACCCGGTCTGTCGCCCATGCCCAGCTCATGTACCTGGTAGCGCGAAGGCGCAATACCGTTGATTTCGAAATTTCGGCGCAGCTGAGTCGCGTTGGTTTCCACCGGCTCGAAACAGTCGATTCTGGCGGCATCGGCAATGCAACTCCAGAATATGGCGTGATTGCCGATATTGCTGCCCACGTCCAGAATTCGCGGCTGATGCGGCAATATATATAGAGTTTCAATCAACTCCCTGGCTTCAAAGAACATCTCATTGGCCAGATAATTCTGTATATGGTCCAGGGAGTTGCTCAGCTGAAATTTTGCTTTTTTCCCAGCAAAATCAATATCCACCACCACTTCGTTCTCAGCGAAAAACTGCGCAAACACGTCATGAACCGCCAAGCGCCACTGCTCCCCAGACGCAGATCGCGGCCCGGTTGAACTCCGGCCTCTGACATTGCAAAACAGCGATTCTTCCAGCTTGATGCAGCCATTTCTGCTCCACAGCGCAAGATAATATTTAAAGTCTTCGCCACAATCCATTTTCTCGTCAAACGGATTTTCCAGAGCCAGCTGCGCCCTGACAAAATGCCCCATTTGCAATGTTAAAAACGGGTCATTTTTGAGAATATCCTCCAGGCTGTGAATGGGCATCACCTGATTAGCCCGGCAAATAGGCGAGCCGCCATCAGGGCCGCATTCATGGATGGCTCCCCAGATGGCATCGTAACCATCCAGGTAGCCCGAGACTGTCGCGAAGGCCTTCTCGTCCATCAAGTCGTCGGCATCCAGAAAGAAGAGCCAGTCCGCGCCTTGCGCCACGGCCTGCCCGACGGCCAGGTTTCTGGCTCTGGACCGACCTTGTCCGGCGGTATCGTCCTGGCAAAGAACATCGACCGCCGAGAACCGCCCCATGCCGCTCGCCATGGCCCGGTGTACGGAAAGCCTGGCTCTCTCCGCCAAATCCTCATGACCCGGCCCCACGGGAATCACCACGCAGCACTTCATACTGAATTCCTTTTCAAAACCCGGACAACACCAGTCCGGCGTTCGCCCCCCGAAAGCCGCCCTTGGGCATAGCCAGACCATGGACCAACCCCGGACATTTCCGAGCTACGCAACTTTGCCTCAGCAAAGGCCCTAAAAAAACGCCTCAAGCTGCCGATCTAACAAGCAATCACCCGGCTTTTTGCAGCAACACCCCTCTCCAGCCCCCTCACAATTTCCCCCATGCTTGTTCTCATCGGATACATCGTCGCCTTCGGCTGCATTTTCGGCATGTATGTCATACATGGCGGCAACGTGTCGGTTCTTGCCAAAGCCCTGCCGTTCGAGATGGTGACCATTGGCGGCGGCGCTCTGGGCGCGTTCATCGTGAGCAACCAGCCCAAGGTGCTCAAGGCCACGGCCAAGGCGATTCCCGCAGCCCTCAAGCCTTCGCGCTATACCAAGGCGCGCTATATGGAGGTCATGGCCCTGCTGTACGAGCTGCTGCAGAAGGCCCGCAAAGAAGGACTGATGTCCATCGAGGCCGATGTGGAAGAACCCCAGGCCTCAACCATCTTCCAGAATTACCCCGAGCTGCTGGCCGATAACCATGTGGTGGAGTTTCTGACCGACTATCTGCGCATG
Organism: Comamonas guangdongensis; assembly: GCF_041079535.1. Classification (NCBI taxonomy): domain Bacteria; kingdom Pseudomonadati; phylum Pseudomonadota; class Betaproteobacteria; order Burkholderiales; family Comamonadaceae; genus Comamonas; species Comamonas guangdongensis. Next base: position 34,846 of record NZ_JBFYGN010000004.1, read on the forward strand.
ATGGTCTCGGGCAACCTCAACTCCCATGAAATCGAAGCGCTGATGGACAACGAGATCGAAGCCCATCACGCGGAGTCGCATGGACCCGTAGGCGCGCTCAACCGTCTCGCTGGCGCCCTGCCGGCCTTCGGCATCATTGCCGCCGTGCTGGGCGTGGTGAACACCATGGGCTCGGTGGGTCAGCCGCCGGCCATCCTGGGCGGCATGATCGCCTCGGCGCTGGTGGGCACGTTTCTGGGCATTTTGCTGGCCTATGCGTTGGTGGAGCCCCTGGCGGCCTTGCTGGAGCAGCGCACCCAGGACGCGGCCAAGGAATTCGAATGCATCAAGGCCACGCTGCTGGCCAGCATGCAGGGCTACAACCCGGCCACGGCCATAGAGTTCGGCCGCAAGGTGCTGTTCTCCAACGAGCGCCCCGGCTTTCTGGAACTGGAATCCCACGTCAAGGGCAAGAAGTGATGAGCAAGCACTTGCATTGGCAAGCGGCTTTGGAGTTCTGCCATGGCTGACAAAAAACTGCAGCCCATCATCATCAAACGGGTCAAGAAGAGCGCACATGCCCATCATGGCGGCGCCTGGAAGATTGCCTATGCCGACTTCGTGACGGCGATGATGGCCTTCTTCCTGCTGATGTGGCTGCTGGGCTCCACCGCCCAGGGCGAGCTGCAAGGCATTGCCGCGTATTTCAATTCGCCGCTGAAGGTCGCCATGACCGGCGGCAGCGGTGCCGGCAACAGCTCCAGCATCGTGCCCGGCGGCGGCAACGACCTGTCCAAGGTGCACGGCCAGGTGCGCCGCTCGGACTCCGCCGAGGACTCCAACCGCCGCGCCGACGAGTCCGCACGCGACGCCCAGCGCCTGCGTACGCTCAAGGCCAAGGTGGACGGCATGCTCGCCAGCAACACGCGGCTGAACGAGTACCGCGCGCAGATCAAGACGGAAATCACCCAGGACGGGCTGACGATCCAGATCGTGGATGACCAGAAGCGCCCCATGTTCGACAGCGGCAGCGCCGTGGTCAAGCCCTATATGCGCGACATCCTGCGCGAGATCGGCGCCGCCATGGGCAATGCGGAAAATCGCATCAGCCTCTCGGGCCACACCGACGCCGCCCCCTATGGCAACGCCGACCGCGGCTACAGCAACTGGGAGCTGTCCGCCGACCGTGCCAATGCCTCGCGCCGCGAACTGGTGGCGGCCGGCATGCCGCTGGACAAGCTGGCACGCGTGGTGGGCATGGCCAGCAGCGATCTGCTGCAACCCGAGGACCCGCGCGCGCCGCAGAACCGCCGCATCACGATCACCGTGCTGACCAAGGAAGCCGAGCGCCGCATACTGAATACCGACCGCGAAGACCGGACGGATCAGGCCGTCAGCGCCCCGGGCAAGGCCGGCCCTGCGGCCTCCCCGGCAAGCAGGCCCGCGACACCGGCCGCCAAGACCACCTTGGCCGGCGATATTCAGGCCTCCCAGACGCTGGATCCTCAGGAGGAAGTTGTAACTTCGCCTGAAGTTGGCGCAAAGACTGCCGAAAAGCCTGACAATGCACGCCCATCGCCATGATGAATGACAAATTGTTACCATCACGGCTGAAGACTTGTTCCCACGCACCTATTCCGACCGAAAGGGCCTCTCGTGGCTAATGCCCTGCGATTTTTGATTGTTGACGACTTCTCCACCATGCGGCGCATCGTGCGCAACCTGCTCAAGGAGAGCGGCTTTTCCGATGCGGACGAAGCCGAAGACGGTGTGGCCGCGCTGAACAAGCTGCGTGCTAGCAAGTTCGACTTTGTGGTGACCGACATCAACATGCCGAACATGAACGGTTTCCAGCTTCTCACCGAGATCAAGCAGGACGACAAGCTCAAGCACCTGCCCGTGCTCATGGTGACGGCCGAGGCCCGCAAGGAAGATATCGTCGCCGCCGCCCAGGGCGGTGCCGCCGGCTATATCGTCAAGCCCTTCACCAAGGCCACGCTGGAAGAGAAGGTCAATCTCATCATCAAGAAACTCGACCTCTAAGCCATGAGCAGCAACGCCGAGGCTTCCGCCAACGTCCATTACAAGATTGGCGTGCTTACACGCCAGTTGCACAACTCGCTCAACGAGCTTGGCTATGCGGACCGGTTGCGTGGCAGCATGGGCGAGCTGCCCGATGCGCAAAGCCGCCTGTCCTATATTGCCCGCCTGACCGGCGAGGCCGCCGAAAAAGTGCTGGGCCAGGTGGAAGTGACCCAGAGCCAGCAGGATGCGCTGGCCGAGCGCACCCGCGCCATGCGCGCGGAGCTCATCAAGGACCCCGTGGCCGCCGTGGCCAAGGGCCGGGTGATGAACTATCTGCAAGAGGTCGAAGAAGACACGCAGAAGACCAGCAGCCATCTGACCGAAATCATGATGGCCCAGGACTTTCACGATCTGACCGGCCAGGTCATCGCCCGCGTGGTGGCCCTGGCCGCCGATCTGGAAGCGCAGCTGCTGGAGCTGCTGATCCAGACCTCGCCCGAATCGGGCCTGGCCCCTGCCGCCATCCCCGTAGAAAAACCCAAGCTCGCCGGGCCGGTGGTAGACCCCGAGAAAACCCCCGACGTGGTGACTTCCCAGTCACAGGTGGACGATTTGCTGGCCAGCCTGGGATTCTGACACTGCTGCCGACAGGCTTTTTTCTTTGCCGAACTCGTAATGGCCATGGTTTCTTGGCCCAAGACGCCGGGTTGGCGCCGGGTTTTCCGCCGGGGGATTCACGCTTGCGGCATATGCGCCGAATCAGGCATGCCGGACACGGAGCTCGCTTGGCCGACAAGCCATGCCTCATCGAAGACGAGCAGTGACAATGGGCCGCAGCCCGGCCGGCTCAGCTCCGGCATTTCTCAACCCTGCAAGCCGTCCACAAAAAACAATAGCTTCAAACGCATGGCATGCCAGCGTTTGAAGCCTAAATACCTCTGACAGGGCGTATCAATGCGCGCGCATCTTGGTGCGCAGCCGCGCAATGGCCTGGCTGTGGAGCTGGCACACGCGTGACTCGGTCACACCCAGCACGGCGGCAATCTCCTTGAGATTCATGTCGTGCTCGTAGTACATGCCCATCACATATTGCTCGCGCTCGGGCAAGGCCTTGATGGCACCCACCAGCGCAGTGCGCAGGCGCTGGTCGCGCAGCAACGCAAACGGGTCGGCCCCGGCGTCGGCCACGTGGCGCTCCAGATAGTCGTCGCCATCGTCGGCATCGCCACCCATGTCCTCCAGATAGACCAGCTGCGTGCCGCGCACCTTGCCCAGCAGGGACTGATAGTCGTCGAGCTCCATGCCAAGTTCGGCCGCGATCTCGGACTCCAGCGGCGGACGGCACAGGCGCTGCTCCAGCCGGTTCAGGGCCTGCTCGATTTCCTTCTGGCTCTTGCGCGAGCTGCGGCTCATCCAGTCGCCTTCGCGCAGCTCATCCAGCATGGCGCCACGTATGCGCTGGCTGGCAAATGTTTCGAATTGCACGCCTTGCTCGCTCTCGAAGCGCGACAGCGCTTCGGCCAGGCCGATCATGCCGACCTGGATCAAATCATCCAGTTCTACATTCGGTGGCAGTTTGGCGATCATGTGCAGGGCAATCCGACGCACAAGCGGCACATGCTGACGGATCAGCGCGTCGCGGTCGAGTTGGCCTTTGGCGGTGTACATGGCAGTCAATGGCTCCAGGCAAGAGATTCGGGCGCGGCCGGCGTGGCCTGCCCATGCATGGGCAGTATGCAGGCCGTCTTGAGCATGTGCAGCGTGAGTTGGTGCAGATCGCTGGTCTGGCGCCAGCGCAGGCGCATCAGCACCGGCGCATCGCCGAGGTTGCGCTGCGAGCACTGCAGCAAAGCATTGAGACGCTGCAAACGTGTCTGTGCATTCTGCCGTGCCGTCAGCGAACTGGACTGCTGGCGCCCCCAGTCGTATCTGGCCGGGCCGTTTTCCGTCAGCGGCGCTTCCAGCGCCGCCACCGTGCATTCCACGCCGGCAAACAGCGCCAGATGCTTGAGCTGGCGGTAGCTTTCCATCAAGTGTTCGGCATCGGGCGGCACCACCAGCAGGGGCTGCAGGCCCTGGCCCTGGAGCAGCGGCGTCAGGGCTTCCGCACTCGCATAGATGAGCACGGTGCTGAAGCCGCGTACATAGGCCTGCAGCGCGGCCAGCGTCTCCAGGCCCATCTCCTTGGCACAGGCCTGGATCTGCTTGAGCCCCAGACGCGCCGGCAGGCTGGCCACGGAGTGCTTTTCCTCCACCGTGGAACGCAGCCCCGCCTGGGCCTGCCAGGCATGCTGCTGCAGCAGCTGGGCCAGGCCCGGCGTATGAAAGGATTCGCTTTGGCTGCCGTCCAGCACCAGCACCTTCTGGCCCAGCCGCTGCAACTGGGCGCACAGGGGCCACAGCACGGCCTGCTCGGCGGCCGCGCCCGCGGCGCTCTGCAGCACGGCCAGCACGCGCAGGCCGGCGGTGCCGGCATCGCTCACATGCAGGGCCATGCCTTGATGCAGAGGAGCACGGCGCTCAAGCATGGGCAGCCTCTGCGGCGCCAGCGGACGAAGGCGTGAAGAAGAAGTCCAGGTCCAGCGCCTGCGGATCGAACGCCGATTTGGCGGCCGAGCGCATGGAGGCCGACACCAGCAGCTGGGCGTTGGCGCGCTCCCAGTCCTCGGGCACGCGCTGGCCGTTGGTCACGCCGCGCAGCTGGATCTGGTGGCGGATCAGGGTATCCACCGAGGGGCCGATCTTCACGGCCTCATCCACCTTGGTGAGGACGGCCTGGTGCGAGCCGCGTGCCTTGAAGGCCTGCATCACATCGTCCTGCGCATCGCCCTGGGCGGCCGCATTGACCGCCAGCAGCTGCTGCACGCCATCGATGGCCAGCACATCCATGATTTCGTCCTTGCGCGGATCGCGCGGCGCCACACCCGTGGTGTCGATCAGCACCAGCTTCTTGCTTTGCAGCAGGCCCAGCAGGTCTTGCAGCGCGGCCTTGTCATGCGCCTGGTGGGCCACCATGCCCAGCATGCGCGCATAGGTACGCAGCTGCTCGTGGCCGCCGATGCGATAGGTGTCCAGCGTGATCAGGCCCACGGAGGCCGGGCCGTGCTGCGCCGCGCACAGTGCGGCCAGCTTGGCCGTGGTGGTGGTCTTGCCGACTCCGGTCGCTCCCACCAGCGCAAACACGCCGCCCTGCTCGTAAATGGCGGGCTGGGCCGCGTCGGTGCGCAGATTCCGCTCCAGCACCTGCATCAGCCAACGCACGGCATCGCCGGCGGACAGGTTTTCCGGCAGGCGCTCGATCAGGGCGCGCGACAGAGCGGGCGAGTAGCCGGCACGGATCAGCTTGTGCATCAGGCTGGACTGAATGGGGTTCTGGCGCGTCTGCCCCAGCCAGGTCAGGGTATTGAAGCGATCCTCGATCAGATCCTTCATGGACTGCAGCTCCTGCATGAAGTTCTGCGGCACGGGGCTCTGGGGCTTGGCGCTGCTTTCCTTGATCTGGATGGGCTCGGGGCGCAGCGGGTTGTAGCGCGCCACACCGGCGTTCGCAGGCTGGGCCTTGGGGGCTGCGGCCTGGCGCTCGTCATTGCGTGCCTGGGCGCGCTGGGCAAAAGTGGGCAGCGGCTCGCTGCCGTCCAGCACCGACTCGTGGCGACGGCGCAGCATGCGCTCGCGCACATAGTCCTGGAAGGACAGCGTGCTCATGGACAGCTGCTCCACATCGTCCTGCACGGAATGCTGGGCCAGATCCCTGGTCTGCTCTTCCTGCGCCTGCTTTTTCTGGGCCTGCTTCTCCCTGGCCTGCTCTTCCTTGGCCGACTGGCGAGCCTGCACATGCTCGAGAGTGCTCATGGCTTCGCCGCCCAGAGCACGCCTGGAAGCCGGCGCCAAGGCCGTGCGCGCGTCCTTGCGCAGGCCCATGCCCTCTTCGGCGGCGCGGCGCTCGAGTGCGGCCTGCAGCGGCGACTGGCTCTTGGGCGCTGCATCCATGTCCTGCAGGGCTTCTTCGGCCGTGGCCATGACTTCCACTCCGTCGGCGGTCTGACGATTGGACAGAATCAGGGTGCCGTCGCCAAAAACCATGCGCGCCTTGGCCAATGCTTCACGGGCGGTCGGGGCGTAAAAGCGTTTGATGTTCATGCGGATGCACCTTTAAGAATCGGGCCGATGCGGATGGTGTGCGTCTCGGGAATCTCGCTGTGCGCGAGCACCTGCAGACGCGGCGCCACACGGCGCAGCAGCTTGGCAAGAGAGTTGCGGATCGCGTCCGGCACCAGCAGGCAGGCGGGCAAGCCCAGTTCCTCCTGCTGATTGGCCACATCCACCGCTTTTTGGGTCAGGATTTCAGCCACGCCGGGGTCCAGCGATGGCGCGTTGGGGTTCGACAGTGCCTGCACCAGCAGACGCTCCAGCCCGGGCTCGATGGCAATCACATTGAGCTCGCGGGTCGGGCCGTAGATCTGCTGCACTATGGCCGGCGAGAGCGCTATGCGCACGCGGCGGGCCAGCTCCACGGGATCTGTCGTGGACGTGGCGTTCTCGGCCAGCGTCTCGATGATGGTGCGGATATCACGAATGTGCACAGAGTCCTCCAGCAGCAGCTGGAGCACTTTCTGGAACGTTGTGATGGGCACCATTTTCGGGATGACTTCTTCGATGAGTTTGGGAGCCAGCTTTGCCACATGCTCGACAAGCTGCTGGGTCTCGGTTCGCGAGAGCAGCTTGGCCGCATGCACTTGCATCAAGTGTGACAAATGCGTCGCCATCACGGTTTCCGAATCAACGACGGTAAAACCGGCCATTTGTGCCGCTTCCTTCTGCCGCTCGTCGATCCAGTGGGCGGGCAGGCCGAAGGCCGGATCGGTCGTGGCCGTGCCTATCAGCGGCGTGGTGATGCCGCCGGGATTGATGGCCAGGAACATGCCGGGGAAGGCCTCGCCCTCGCCGACCATCACGCCGCGCAGCGTGATGCGGTAGGCGCTGGGCTTGAGCTCCAGGTTGTCGCGCACATGGACGGCGGGCGGCAGAAAGCCCACCTCCTGCGCGAACTTGCGGCGCACGCCCTTGATGCGGGTCAGCAGATCGCCCTGGCGGCTCTTGTCCACCAGCGTGATCAGGCGGTAGCCCAGCTCCAGCCCCAGCAGATCCACGGGCTGCAGATCGTCCCAGGTGGCTTCGCCATCGGCCGGCGCGGCCTGCTGCTGCGTCGCCGGGCCCTTTTCCTGCGCGGCCAGCTGTGCCTTCTGCTTCTTGTCCAGCATCCAGGCGCCCCAGCCCAGCAGCGCGCCCATGGCCAGAAACACCATATGCGGCATGCCGGGGATCAGGCCCAGCAGCGTGAGCACGCCGGCCGTGATGCCCAGCACCTTGGGCGACATGAACAGCTGCTGCACGATCTGGCGCCCCATGTCGGCATCCTTGCCCACGCGCGAGATCACCATGGCCGAGGCCACCGAGATCAGCAGACCCGGGATCTGCGCCACCAGCGCATCGCCCACGGCCAGCAGGATATAGCTGTCGGCCGCCTGGCCCGCGGACAGGCCGTGCTGGGCCATGCCTATGATCAGGCCGCCAATCACGTTGATGACCAGGATCAGAATGCCCGCGATCGCGTCGCCGCGCACGAACTTGCTGGCACCGTCCATGGAGCCGAAGAAATTGGCTTCTTCCTGCACCTCGGCACGGCGGCGCTTGGCTTCCTTTTCGTCGATCAGACCCGCATTGAGGTCGGCATCCACGGCCATCTGCTTGCCGGGCATGGCGTCCAGCGTGAAGCGGGCCGAGACCTCGGCGATGCGCTCCGCGCCCTTGGTGATCACCACGAAGTTGATGACCACCAGAATGCTGAACACGATCAGACCCACGGCGAAGTTGCCGCCGATCAGGAAGTGGCCGAAGGCCTCGATCACGGCGCCCGCGGCGCCCGGGCCCGTGTGGCCTTCCATCAGCACCACGCGGGTGGATGCCACGTTGAGCGACAGGCGCATCAAGGTGGTGAGCAGCAGCACGGACGGAAAGGCCGCGAAGTCCAGCGGCCGGATCATATAGGCCGCCACCATCATCACCATCAGCGCCACGGCGATGTTGAGCGTGAAGAAGGTGTCCAACATCCACGGCGGGATGGGCAGCACCATCAGCCCCAGAATGGCCACCACCAGAACAGGGGCCGTCATCCCTTGCAGGGCACCGGCATTGGCGCCGGACCACTTCTGGAACAGTTGCAGCGGATTCGTCGTCATCAAACACTACCTTCTTGTGGCGCAGCCGGAGCTGCGGCCGTGCGGCCACGTTGCGGATCCAGCTCCACGGGAACCGGCGGCTCGCCCAGTTCACCAGGCATGGGACCTTCGCCGCCGAGCGCAGCCTTCAAGCGATACACATAGGCCAGGACCTGGGCCACCGCGGTATACAGCGCAGCGGGGATGGCCTGATCCAGATCGGCGTGGGCATAGAGAGCACGCGCCAGCATGGGGGATTCCAGCACCGGAATCTTGTGGGCGCCGGCCACTTCGCGAATCTTGAGCGCCACCAGGTCCGTGCCCTTGGCGATCACCTCGGGGGCCGCCATGCTCTTGTCGTCATAGCGCAAGGCCACGGCATAGTGGGTGGGGTTGGTCACCACAAAGTCGGCCCGCGGCACCGCAGAGACGCTGGCGCGGTCGGCAATCTCGCGCTGCTTCTGGCGGATCTTGCCCTTGATCTGCGGATTACCTTCGGATTCCTTGTGCTCCTGCTTGACTTCCTCGTGGCTCATCTTCAGCCGCGACTTGAACAGAAAGGCCTGCAGCGGCACGTCGATCAGCGCCACCAGCAACACCACGACCAGCAGCAGCGTCACCCCCGTGGTCAGCCAGTCGCCGACCATGGCCAGGGCCATCAGCGAAGGCTGGGCAGAGACGGCGGCGATCTCGGCAATACGGCCGCTCATATACTTCCAGGCCACAAAGCCCAGCACCGCGGTCATGAACACCATCTTGACCACCGTGGTCAGCTGCTGCTTGGAGAAAAGATTCTTGATGCCCGACAGCGGGTTGAGCCGGTTGAACTGGGGCTGGACCGGCTTGAAGCTGAAGATCCAGCCACCGGCGGCCACGCCGGCCAGCACGGAAGCGCCCGTGGTGACCAAGGCGAAGATCACGGCAATGAGCAGGCCCAGGCCCAGCATGGATTGCAGGCGCTCCAGCATCAGGGCCGGGGTCTTGGCCACGGTGGCGTTGAACGCCAGCTGCTGGGCCATGGCCTGGCGCAGATGGTTCACCAGCGGCTGGGTGCCGACGAACATCAGCAGCGCACCCGTGCCCAGAATCGCCAGATGCGACAGGTCGCGCGAGCGCGCACCCTGGCCGTCCGCACGCGTTTTCTGCAGCTTGCGTTCGGTGGCGGGCAGGTTTTTGTCTTGGCTCGATTCCATGGCGCACGGACGGATGGGATACCCAGATTGTGCAAATCTGGCGTCCGTGCAATGCGCGGATAAGCGGCGGCCAAGCCCTGTTTATGCGCGACTAGATCGCCGCACGGCTCGCAAATTCAATAGCTTGGCACGCTGATTCCATAAGGCCTTGAGCCCGATTTCCCGGAAATTCCGGGTCTGGAATCAGGACAGGCTGGGCGGCATGCCCAGCTTGAGCTCGCTGAGCATGCGCAGCAGCAGGCGGTTGAGGTCTTCGGCCGACCAGTCTTCCTGCTCGCGCAGATGGCGGATGGGCGCGGCATCGCTGCTCTCCAGCGCCTGGCTCATCTGCAGCACGGCCGCATAGGGACCGGTACGTCCCACGACACCGTCAAAAATGCGTTCGTTCAGCGGGGTGCGACGCAGGATGTTGGCCACGGGCTCGTTCAGCAGCAGATCCAGCTGCGAGAACACGCTGCACAGATACATCTCGCGCTGCAGCTCCAGACTCACCCCGGCCTCGATCAGGCGCTCGGCCAGCCTGGCCCGCAGCACGATCTGCGTGCGCAGCGGCACCAGGTCCTGCTCGGTGCAGGCATGGGGCAGCTGATCGGCCAGCCAGCGCTGCAGCGTGCCCAGACCCAGCATGACCAGCCCGCGGCGCAGCGAATCCACGCCGCGGCGCAGACCCAGGGCCGCCGAGTTGGTATAGAGCAGAAAGCGATAGGCCAGGACCGGGTCCGAGCCCAGAATCTCTTCCATCACATCCAGCGACTGTTCCTTGTCTATGGCCTTCATCAGCCTGAACACCGCATCCCGCGAGGGCTGGGGCTGCTGCAGCCTGAAGGCCTGAACGGTGTCCGCCACGGGCCAGCCCGCAATCGCGCCGGCCTCGTGCGCATCCAGGCAGGCGCGCGCCAGCTCCAGGCTTTTCAGGCCGTCATACATCTGGCCGTTGAGCAGATTCAGGGGCTGGGCCGGGAAAAAGCTGGCGGCCTCCGGCTTATCGGCGGCCTGCAGCGTCGGCGTCCCCGTGCGCACGGCGTTGGCAATGCCCCCAGCGCCTTCCGGCGGCAGGCTCAGCAGACTGCTGGCGAAATAGCTCGCGGCACCGGCCTCGGGCACATCGGCCAGCGAACCGCCCCAGACCAGCATCAGGCCGCGTGCCTTGGCCTTTTGTGTGAGTTGATAAATGCCCTCGTCCTGCTGCAGCCAGTCGCCGCGCACCTCTATCCAGGGGCTGCCCTGGGGCGCGTGCTCAAGCAGATTGCACAGCACCTGGCGGGACTGGGGCGAGAGCAGCAGCGGCGGAGCCTGGCGGCTCCAGAGCTCATCCAGACTGCGCAGCAGATGCGCCATATCGGCCGCCGCCCCCGGATCTTCATGCACATACAGCTGCACACCGGCCAGGCGCCGCGCACGGCTCCACAGCGGCCGGTAGCCAAGGGTCAAAGAGCTGAGAACAGACTGGGCCATGAAACGCGTGGACTGATGATGGGAAAAACATCAAGGCGGGCGGGCCCGCCTCGATCAGCTGATGTAGTTGAACAGAGAAAGCTTCTGGATCTGGGCATAGGACTGCAGAGCGGCCTGCAGACCCACCTTCTGGTTTTCCACGTCAGACAGCGCGGTAATCATATCGATATCTTCCGCCCGGGAACGCGCTCCTTCCTGCGTCAGCGCCTGATCCTTCATGTCCGAGTCCAGACGATCCGCGCGGTTGAGCTGATCGCCCGCATAGCTGCGCACGGCCTGCACGCGGTTCATGCCGGAGTCCAGCTCGCTCAGCGCGCGGTCCAGCCCCTGCTGCAGACCGGTGCTGCCCGAGGTGCCGCTCTTGACCGTGGCGATGGCACGGTCCAGCACGCTGAAGATATCCGTGCGGGTGCTGGGACTCATGGTGAAGCTGTCGCCGCCCGCAGGATCGCCCTGGATGGTGATCTGCTGTCCGCCGACGGCGATGGACTGTCCGCTCTTGTAGGCCGTGGCGGGCACTATCGGATTGCTGGCCGTGGCAGAGCTGGAATTGATCACATAGCTGACGGCGCCGCTGACCGGGTCCTTGCTGAACACCAGGGTATAGCTGTCGCCCGTCACCTGGCTGGGATCGACCACGGAGCCCACATCGGCCCAGGCCTTGCCGGAGTTGCCGGCCGCGCTGTTGACCTCGAAGACGCCGTTGCCCGTGGGCACGTTGAGCCAGGCCGCATGACCGTCAAGCGCTATCGGCAGCCCGTTGTCGCCGCCCGTGCTCTGCCCGGCATTGAGCTGGCTGGTGACGCCCGGCGGAGTGCTTTGCAGCGGCGTGGAAGTGCTGCCCAGCCCCCGGAAGATGGGCAATCCATTGGAGTCCTTGGCATTCGCATAGCCCACCAGCTGGTCACGCAGGCTGCTCATCTCCTGCACCAGTGAGTCGCGCGCTGCCTGGTCGTAGGAGCCGTTGTTAGCCTTCAGCACCAGGTCCCGGAAGTCCTGCAGCGCGCCATAGGCCTTGCCCAGCTCGGACTCTCCCTGCGCAATCACGTCGCGCTGCGCGCCCAGCGCACGCTGGTCGTTTTCGGAGCGGGAAATGCGGGTGCGCGCACGCTCGGCCTGGGCCGCGGCCACGGGATCGTCGCTGGCGCGCAGCACGCGCTTGCCGGCCGTGGTCTTGTTCATCAAGTCCACCAGGCTGCTCTGACGCGAGCCCAGATTGTTGATGGTGCTGTCATACATATTGGCCGTACCAATGCGGTTGATGCTCATAGCTGCTCTCCGGCTGTCTTGGGTTAACGGCCAACGGCCTGAATCACGCTGTCAAAAATGCCTTGCGCCACCTGCAGCATCTTGGCCGATGCCTGATAGGACTGCTGGTATTGCAACAGCTTGGCGGCTTCCTCGTCCAGGTTGACGCCCGAGACGGTCGTACGGTCGGACTCCAGATTCTTGGCAATAGAATCGGACAGCTTGGCCGCGTACTGGGCGCTTTGCGTGCGGGTGCCGATCTGCGCCATGGCCGTGGAAAAACCGTCGCTCAAGGTGGTGGAGCCATCGAACAGAACCGCGTCGCGCAAGGCCAGGAAAGAGCTGGCATTGCCGGTGTCCGAGCCGTAGAAGCTGTTGGGGCCGAAGCTCACGCTATCGCTTTGCGCGCCGTTGATCGTCGGCGTTCCGCTGAGGGTGACCTTCAGCCCCGGCGCCAGCTCGATAGGCTGACCCGAGATATAGGTTCCGGTGGCAGGCACGCCGGCGGGAGACGGGCTGATGGTGTAGTCCACACCGCCAGCCGCATTGGCCGAGAACGACAAGGTGGTGCCAGCGGGGAAGGCCGATGCATCGAAACCCTTGCTGGCCTGCAGATTGGCCAGGCGCAGCGTGGCTTCGCCCAGCGACTGGATCTTGGCCGCCACCGGATTGGCCACCGCCAGATCGTTGCCGGAGTGCACCATGGTCTGGATGTCATGGGCCGCCGAAGCCATGGGCTTAAACAGCACGGACTGCCCCGGCTGACCTTCGTTTTTGAGGTCGAACTGCAGGCCATCGATGTTCATGCTCTTGAGGTCGGCCAGATCGTTGAACGCGGTGGTCCTGCCATCGGACAGACGCACCACCTTGCCCTTGGGAGCATCGGTGCCGAAGACCACCTGATAGTCGCTGGCCTTCAGCGCGCTGGAGTCGGTGACCGTTGCCGTCGGCGTCGTGGGCTGCGCCCACTGGCTGCCCGTGGTCGAGCCGGTGGTGGTCAGCGGAATATTGAACAGCGCGCCGCCCTTCTGGCCGGACAGCGTCAGTCCCTGCTGGTTCTGGGCATTGAGCGTGTCGCCGATGGCGATGGCCATGCGTCCCAGCAGATTGCGGCCCTCGGCCAGATCCTGGTTCTGGAACTGCAGCAGGCCCGCCACTTCGCCCCCCCCCACCATACCGGCCGTCAGCTCCACGGATTGGCCGCCGCCCTGCTGGAAGTACAGGCTCATCTGGCCGCTGCCGGGGTAGAGTGTGCTCTCCTGCACGCTGAGCTTGGCCGAGCTCTGGCCCAGCACCAGGGGCTGGCTGCCGCCCACAAACAGAGTGATGGAGCCGTCGCCGGCATCGACCTGCGAGGTCTGCACATATTTGTTGATGTCGCGCACCAGCTGATCGCGCTGGTCCAGCAGATCATTGGGCTCCTGGCCCGTGGCCACGGCCCGGCTGATCTGGCCGTTCAACGCCGCCACCTGCTGGGCCAGGCTGTTGACCACGTTCACATCGCTGCTCATCTGCTGGCGGGTGCTGTAATCCAGCTCGTCCAGCCTGGCCGAGGCGGAGCGAAAGCGCGCCGCCAGCTCGCTCATGCGCGTCAGAACCACCTGCCGCGCCGAGGAGTCCGTGGGAGCGCTGCTCACATCGGCAAACGCATTCATCATGTCGTTGATGGCGGAGCCCAGGCCGTTGCTACCGCCGGTGAACACTTCCTGCATCTGGTTGAGCGACTGCGAACGCACGGAGTCCGCGCTGCTCACGGCCGTGGCCGCTGCAGCCTGGCGGTTGAGCAGATCGCTGAAGTTGCGCACGATATTGGCCACGTCCACGCCGTTGCCGATATAGCCGTTGCCCAGGTTCTGCCCTGCCGAGGTCTGGAAAGCCACGCTCTGGCGCGAATAGCCGGCCGTGTTGACGTTGGCAATATTGTGGCCCGTGGTCTGCAGGGCGATCTGGTTGGCCATCAGGGCGCGCGCGCCCACATTCAAAAGACTCATGATTGGTTCTCGTTGATCTTGTTGATCTGGGCAGCGCGTGCGCTCTGGGTGACGCCGCCATTGGCGCCGGCAACCTGCACCACGCTCTGGATGGCGCGGCTGAGTTTTTGCGCATAGGCGGGGTCGGTGGCATAGCCGGCCTTTTGCAGCTCGCTGGCATAGGCCAGCGCCGATCCGGTCTGCCCCATGGCCTTCTCGTAGCGAGGGCTGGAGCTGATCAGACGCGCATAGTCGCGGAAAGACTCTTCGTAGGAGTCATAGGCGCGGAACTTGGCCGTCACCTTGCGCGATTCGCCGTTGATGTATTCGGTGGTGGTGACCTCGGCCACCTTGCCCGCCCAGCCGGCTCCGGCCTTGATGCCGAACAGGTTGAAGGAGTTGCTGCCGTCCTTGCTGCGGATCTCGCTCTTGCCCCAGCCCGTCTCATGCCCGGCCTGGCCCAGCATGTAGTGGGCGGGAATGCCGCTTTCGCTGGCCACACGCTGCGCCGCGCCGCTGTGGGCAGTGACGAAGTTGTCGCGGCCCTTGGGTGCGGGCGCATAGGCGTTGATGGACTGCGCGGCCTGGGTACGGCCGCCGCCTCCACCCACGTTGCGCCAGGCATTGCGACTCAGGCTCAGCGTGGAAGGCACGGCAATTTCAGCCTCGTCGGCGGCTTCGGCGCCCATGGTGCGCGCCAGCTGCTTGGTGATCGCGTCGGTCAGGCCGCCGGGCCGCCCGGCCATGGCCACCGACAGCTGCTGATCCAGCATATCGGTGCTGAGATTGCCCTGCGCGCTGTCCAGCAGACCGGACTTCATGGTCGCCTCGCGCATGCTCTTGATCATCTCGCGCATGAACAGCGACTCGAGTTGCTTGGCGGTCTCGCGCGCGGCCTGCGGATTGTTCTCGCCCGCCGCGGTCTTCAGCGCATTGAGCGCTCGCGCATCGACGGCCAGCGCATTGTTGGCCGCCATCGACGAGGAATTGGAAAGCGACATGCTCATATGACCTCCAGCTCCGCATCCATGGCGCCTGCGGCCTTGATGGCCTGCAGGATGGCCAGCAGATCCTGCGGCGTGGCACCCAGGGAATTCAGGGCCCGCACCACATCCGTCAGCTGCGGCGAGTTGGGCATGTTGATGACCTTGCCCGGCTCCTGCTTGACCTGGATGTCGGACTTCTGGGCCACCACGGTCTGGCCCTGGGAGAAGGGGCCGGGCTGGCTGATGACCGGCGTGGTGCTGATGGTGATGGACAGATTGCCGTGGGCGATCGCGCATGGGCCCAGGGTCACGGCCTGATTGAGCACGATGGAGCCGGTGCGCGCATTAATGACCACCTTGGCCGAGGGCTTGGAGGTCTCGATGGGCATCTCCTGGATCTCGGCGATCATGCGCACGCGCGAGCCCGGATCGACGGGAGCGTTCACGCGCACCGTGCGCCCGTCCATGGCCGTGGCCGTGCCGGCGCCCAGGCGCTGGTTGATGGCACGCACCACCCGGTCGGCGGTCTGGAAATCGGTGTTGTTCAGGCCCAGCGTGATGCTGTTGCCTTCGTTGATCGGAGTGGGCACGGCGCGCTCCACCTGCGCGCCCTGGGGCACGCGGCCCGCGCTCAGGTGGTTGACCTGGACCTTGGAGCCGCCGGCCGAGGCGCCGGCGCCGCCCACCACCACATTGCCCTGGGCCAGCGCGTAGATCTCGCCGTCGGCGCCGCGCAGCGGCGTGGCCACCAGCGTGCCGCCCTTGAGCGATTTGGCATTGCCCATGGAGGACACGTTGATGTCTATCGCCTGGCCGGGCTGGGCAAAGGCCGGCAGCTCGGCTGTGACGATGACGGCCGCCACATTCTTGAGCTGCAGCTGGGCCGCGTTGCCCGTGGCGGGCAGTGCAATGCCCATCTGCTCCAGATAGTTGGCCAGCGCCTGCTTGGTATAGGGCATCTGCGTGGTCTGGTCGCCGGTGCCGTCGAGGCCGACCACCAGACCGTAGCCCGTCAACTGGTTGCTGCGCACGCCCTGAATGGCAGCAACTTCCTTGATGCGTGTGGCCTGTGCGGGCAGGCTGAGCCCGCTGGCGCCAAGGACTGCGGCCACCATCAGGGCGGTGCGTGCGGGGCGCAGTGACAGGAGCGTGGACAGTACTTTCATACCATCCATTCTCAAGAGAATCAGAACGGCATAACGTTCAAAAAGAACCGTGACAACCAGCCAATTGACTGGGCTTCGCCGGCCTGGCCGCGGCCGCGCGATTCCACGCGCAGATTGGCCACCTGGGTCGAGGCGACGGTGCTGCCGGGGCGCAGCGAACGCGGGTCCACGGTGCCCGTGAAACGCAGCACATCCACGTTGTGGTTCACGCCGATCTGCTTCTCGCCGGTGATGACCAGATGGCCGTTGGGCAGCACATCGATCACCGTGGTGGCGATGGAGCCCGTGAAGGTGTTGCTGCTGGTGGTCGCGCCCGAGCCCTTGAAGTCGTTATTGCTCTTGGCACCCATGGTCAGCGCATCCGAAATCGTATTTGCTGCACCACCGCGGAACAGCGGCACATTGGTGACGCCGGTGCTCAGGCTGTTGCTGCGCCCCACCTTGGAGTCCGAGCTCTGGCTGGCCGAGACGGCCTCCACGATCTGTACCGTCACCGTGTCGCCGACCATGCGCGCACGCTGGTCCTCGAAGATCGGGCGGTAGCGGCTGGCATTGAACAGGCTGCCCGTGGGGGTCTGCGCCGTCTGCTCGCGCGGCTGCAGCACAGGCGGTGTGGTGGCCACAGGCATATCCACCGGCGGCGGCGCATTGGGTGAAAGTGCGCAACCGGACACCAACAAAGCTGCAGCGATGGCACTTGCGGTTGAGCTATGGAAAATAGGGGCTTTGAACATGGCGGCAAGTCCTTGGCACTCAGGCTCTTGGCCTCTCATGCATTTGGCGTGCACAACGCACGCTATCTAAAAAAGAGCTTTCAGCGCTTTTCCCATATTGAATTCAATGATTTATCTATGAAATCTCAATACTGGTCAGCGCAATAAGCTCCTTAATTCATAGTAAACATCAAAGCTGCGCCAGCTTGGCCAGCATCTGGTCCGAGGTCTGGATGGCCTTGGAATTCATTTCGTAGGCGCGCTGAGTCTGGATCATGGTCACCAGCTCCTGGACCACGTTCACGTTCGAGGCTTCGAGATAGCCCTGCTGGATGGTGCCCAGGCCGTTGGTGCCGGGCGTGCCCTGCTGGGGCTGACCCGACGAAGCGGTTTCGACATAGAGGTTCTGGCCGCGCGGCTCCAGGCCGGCCGGATTGATGAACTGGCTCATCGCGATATTGCCGACCTGCTGTGGCGCCGCCTGGCCGGGCATGGTGGCACTGACCACGCCGTCGGCACTGATCGACACCTTGGTCGCGCCGTTGGGGATGGTGATGCCGTTGGCCACGGGCAAGCCGCTCGATGTCACCAGCTGGCCCTGGGCGTTGACCTCGAAGGAGCCGTCACGCGTATAGGCGATGGTGCCGTCGGGCATGTTGACCTCGAAGAAGCCGTTGCCGTTGATGGCCACGTCCAGCGCATTGTTCGACTGCTGCAGGCTGCCCTGCAGGAAGTTGCGCGAGGTGGCCACGGTGCGCACGCCCAGGCCCAGATGCAGACCCGTGGGCAGCTGGTTCTGCTCGGTGGTCTGGGAGCCGGACTGGCGCAGATTCTGGTAGATCAGATCCTCGAACACAGCGTTGGCGCGCTTGAAGCCCGTGGTCGAGACGTTGGCCAGATTGTGCGAAATGACGTCCAGCTGGGTCTGCTGGGCTTCCATGCCGGTCTTGGCGATGAACAGCGAATTGATCATGATTCTTTCCTTTCAGTGGGCCATGGGTGGCGGCCTTGTAGCTGGGCGCTTGCCAAGCCGGAGACGCCGAGCAAGAGCCGCCTCGCGGCGAGGGCGTCGTCCCCCTTGGGGGAAGGCGCGCAGCGACTCAGGGGGTCATCCATTGATGCTCAGCAACTGGCTGGCCGACTTGTCATTGGTTTCGGCGGTCTGCATCAGCTTCATCTGCTGCTCGAACTGGCGCGCGGCGGCAATCATGCCGACCATGGTTTCGACCGAGTTCACGTTCGAGCCTTCGATGGAGCCCGACAGCAGGCGCGCGTTCTCGTCATTGGGCAGGGCGTCACCCTGGGCCGAGCGAAACAGGCCGTCGTCGCCACGCACCAAGGCCTCGCCCTCGGGCGGAGTCGCCAGCTTGACGCGCGCCACCGCCACGGGCAGCTGGTTGCCCGTCTTGGCGGTCAGCGTGCCGTCCGAGCCCAGGGAGATCGTCGACTCGGGTGGAATGTCTATGGGCGCGCCACCATCGGAGAGCACGGCCTGCCCGTTGCTGTTGACCAGCTGCCCCTCGGGCGAAATCTCGAACACGCCGTTGCGCGTATAGGCCTCCTGCCCGTCCAGGCCCTGAATCGCAAACCAGGCACGGCCCATGGCCATGGCGTCCAGCGCGCGGCCCGTGCGCTGGGCGGGGCCGGGCGTGTCCACATAGCCGGAGGTGGCTTCCAGCGCAAACACGCGCGTGCCGGAGCCGCTTCCCTGCAGCGGCACCGAGCGGAAGGTGGACATCTCGGCACGGAAGCCATTGGTGCCCGCATTGGCCAGGTTGTGCGCCAGCACGGCCTGACGCTGCGCCGCCGCATTGGCGCCCGTCATGGAGGTGTAAATGATGCGGTCCATGCCTGATCTCCTTGCTCTGCTCGGTCAGTTCGGTCTTAGCGCAGGTTCACCAGCGTCGAGAACACCTGGTCCTGCGTCTTGATGGTCTGGGCATTGGCCTGATACGAGCGCTGGGCCGTCATCATGTTGACCAGCTCGGCCGTCAGGTCCACGTTGGACTCTTCCAGCGCACCCGATTGCAGCGCGCCAAAAGTGCCGGTCAGCGCCGCGCCGTTGAGCGCCGGGCCGGATTCCGCCGTGGCCACCCATTTGTTGTCGCCCACGGCCGCCAGGCCCTGGGTGTTGGTGAAGGCGGCCAGAGCCAGCTGGCCTTCGGTGCGCGTGACGCCGTTGGAGTAGGAGGCGATGATGGAGCCGTCCTTGCCCACATTGATGCCGGTCAGCGCACCCGAGGTATAGCCGTCCTGCTTGAGGCTGCTGACCGCGAACTTGGTGCCGAACTGGGTCAGGCCGCCGAAGTCGAAGGCCACGGGGAAGGCCGGCAGGTTGTTGGGGTTGGCCGTGCCGCCGCTGATGCTCAGGTTCAGCGTGGTGCCCGAGCCCGTGGTCGGCGCATTGGGCGTCACGCTGGTGAGCTTGCCGCTGGCATCGAACACCGCCTTGCCTATGGGGGTGGCGGCCGGATCCAGGGAATTGAAGATGTTCCAGGTATTGCCCGTGGCATCTTTCTCGAAATACAGATTCACCGGGATGGCCGTACCCTGGGTGTCGTACACATTGAGCGAGGTGCCGTAGGTGGCGCGCGGCGTGGCAGCAATCGGCGGGGTGGCCGTGGCGTCGCCCGCGGCAGCCGTGGCGCGCGCATCCAGATTCAGTTCCAGATTCACGGTCGAGGTCTGCTTGGCGGGGATGGGCTGGCCGGTGGGAAAGCTCAGCGGCACGGGGGCCGAGCCCGACTGGATCTTGCCCGTCGCGGGATCCACCAGATAGCCCATGACATTGTCGCCGCTCACGGTCTTGAGGTTGCCGGCCTTGTCCAGGCCGAAGTTGCCCGCACGCGTATAGGCCACGCTGCCATCGCTTTGCTTGACGACGAAGAAGCCGTTGCCGTTGATGGCGATGTCCAGGTTGTTGCCCGTGGTCGTGATCGATCCCTGCTTGAACTGCTGGGACACGGAGGCCACGCTCACGCCGATACCGCTGCTCTGGCCGCTGGACGAGCCGATGGCACTGGCCACCATTTCCGCGAAGTCGGCACGCGAGGACTTGAAGCCCGTGGTGTTGGAGTTGGCGATGTTGTGGCCGATGACGTCCAGGTTCTTGCTGGCGGCGTTCAGGCCGGACAGACCTTGTTGAAAACTCATGCTGTTCTCCTCAATCAGTAAACGGCCTTGACGCCGGAATAAGCCACGCTGTCGCCGTTGTCCAGCTCCAGTGCCAGCGAACCATTGGCGGCGCTGGTGGCGATGACCGCATGCGGCGACAGCGTGGTGGAGGCCACGGCCGTTGCGCCGTTGGTCGCGGTCACCGAGTAACGCAGCTGCGATTTGTCGCCCGTATATTTGTCCTTGCCGTCCCAGGTGAAGTAGTTGCGCCCTGCGGAGCCCGAACCCAGGTCTATGGTGTCCACCAGCTCGCCCGAGGCCGTGGTGATCTGCACCTTGACGCTGGCGGCCGGATTGGCCAGGTCGAAGGCCGCCGTGTGCGTGCCGTCGACGGCCACACCCAGGGTATTGCCCTCGGTCAGCACGGTGCGGCCAATCATGGACGTACCCTGCAGCACCTGCATGGCGGTGAACTGGCTGGACATGGAGGTCATGGTCTGGTTCAGCTGCTGAATCCCGGTCACGGTGTTGATCTGCGCCATCTGCGAGGTCATCTGCGCGTTGTCCATGGGGTTCATGGGGTCCTGGTTGTTCAGCTGCGCCACCAGCAGCTTGAGAAAGCGGTCCTGCGCCTCGTTGGGGTCGGTGACCGAGTTCTTGCTGTTGCTGGTGGTGTTGGTCGTGGTGCTGTCCACGCCGCCTGTGCCATAGATCATGTTGAGGCTCCCGGGCTTACTGGCCCATCTGCAAAGTCTTGAGCAGCAGCGACTTGGCCGTGTTCATGACTTCCACGTTGTTCTGGTACGAACGCGAGGCCGAGATCATGTTGACCATCTCGTCCACGGCGCTCACGTTGGAATGGGTCACATAGCCCTCGGCGTCGGCCAGCGGATGGCTGGGGTCGTGAATGCGCCGGCCGGGCGTGTTGTCCTCGCTGATGGCGTTCACCTTCACACCGGAACTGCCGTCATCGCCCATGGGCACGGTCTGGAACACGACCTGGCGCGCCTTGTAGGCATTGCCGTCGGGGCCGGCCACGGCATCGACGTTGGCCAGGTTGGAGGCCACGACGTTCAGGCGCTGGGACTGGGCGCTGACCGCGCTGCCCGAGATATTGAAGATGGAGAACATGGACATCTGGAATTCCTTGGCTTACTGACCCTGGATGGCGCTGAGCATGGTCTTGGCCTGCCCGTTGATGAAGCGCAGCGTGGCCTCGTAGCGCACGGCGTTGTCCACGAAGTTGGCACGCTCGCGGTCCAGGTCCACGGTGTTGTTGTCGAGGCTGGGCTGCGAGTTGAGCGAATACCCGAGCTTGGCCTTGAGCGCCTCGTCGGTCATCTGCGGCTGCAGCGGGATATGGGCAGGCGCCGTGGTGCTGGCCAGCGTCATGGGCTTGGGGCCGCTGGTTGCGGCCAGCAGGGCTTCGCGGAAATTGAAGTCGCGCGCCACATAGCCGGGGGTGTCGGCATTGGCGATATTGCTGGCAATGGTGCGCTGGCGCTCGGCGCGCAGCAGCAGCGCCTCGCTTTGGAAGTCCAGTCGTTCAGTCATCTTGTTCAGCATTGCGGCCTCGCTTTGGAAGTGGTTTCATGCCGGAGCCCACAGACTGCGGCATGCGAGGATTATGAAAATCGCAACGCCGGACTAAAGCGCGAAGAAAACGGTTTTGCACTCTCACTTCAAGCCATCGCCCGAACGGGACCGCCCTATATTTGCAGCCATCGTCTGCAGCTTTGGCGTCTGCAGAGCGCACAAAGGATTGATGCATGTCTGGCCGCACCGCTCTCCACTCCGTGATTCGTCCCGCCAGGGGCGCGGCTGCGGCATGGGGCCTGGCGGCGGCGCTGTTTGGCACGGCCGCCCTGGCCCAGGACGGCAGCGCCCAGCTCAGCCAGATCGGCCAGCGCTTTGTGGACGCGGCCCTGCACCAGGAAGGCGGCGATGCGCCCAAGGCCGGCAACGACCTGCCGCTGCGCATGGAAGTGCAGATGGGTCAGCTCGATTCACGCCTGCGCCTCGCGGCCTGCGCCCGGGTGGAGCCCTATCTGCCCGCGGGCAGTCGCCTCTGGGGACGCACCCGCCTGGGTCTGCGCTGCGTGCAGGGCAGCGTGCCATGGAATGTGTTCCTGCCCATCACGGTGCGCGCCTATGGCCCGGCCTGGGTGGTGCAGGGCAATATCCCCGCAGGCAAGACCCTGTCGGCCGAGGATGCAGCGCCTTCCGAGGTGGATTGGGCCGAGGACAGCTCTCCGGCCTTTGCCAATGCACAGGACTTCGTCGGCATGGTCGCCGCGCGCCCCCTGACTTCGGGCCAGGCACTGCGCCAGAACATGGTGCGTCCGCCGGCCCTGTTCACCGCGGGCTCGCCCGTGCAGGTCATGGTCAACGGCGGCGGCTTCAGCGTTTCCTCTTCGGGCAAGGCCATGGCCGCAGCCGGCGAGGGCCAGCAGGTCCGCGTTCGCATGGATAATGGCCGCCTGGTGACGGGCATTGTCAGCCCCAGCGGCGTGGTCATGGTGCAATAAACATGCGTCCCCACGCTTGTCCACTTCGTGCCAGCGCCTCCAAGGGGCGGCTTTGGTCATGGTGCGCCCCGGCAGAAAAAATTTCTCAAGTTTTGCGCGCCCTTGTCGAAAGCAAGGCTAGAGCGCCCTACGCCGCAAAAGGGCGAATGGAGAACCACCATGAAGATAGGTAACAAGCCGGATCTGCCGCAAGCCACCTCGGCAGCCAAGCAGGCCTCGAAGTCCGCAGCCACCGCCGAAGAATCGACCAAGGGTTTGCCCGAGCGAGCCGCCGGTGTGCCCGTGTCCTTCTCTTTTTCTGCGCGCGCCCTGGATGGCCAGAGCCGCAGCAATGCCGATTTTGATTCCGAACGTGTCAAGGCCATGCGCGAAGCCATTGCTAACGGCTCGTTCCGCGTCAATGCCGAGGCCGTGGCCGACAAGCTGCTGGCCAATACCGAAGAATTTCTGGTCCACGCCCAGGGCTGAGCCAGAGCACCACAAAGGCTGACCCGATGACCTTGCAGGAAATGCTCGATTCGCTGGATGCGGTGGTTCGGACCGTTTCGGGATCGTTGCAGGCTTCGGATGCATCGGCCCTGGAGCAGTCCAGCACCCGACTGCGCGACGCCATGGTGGCGTTTTCCCAGTTGACCAAGCGCTTTTCCGCCGCGGACTGGACACCCGAGCTGCACCAGCGCGCCCAGCACCTGGGCGACGAGATCTCTCTGCTGCGCGATCAGTTGGCCCGCCTCTCGGTGCTGGCCCAGCGCCGCGCCCAAGCCCTGGTTCCCGTGGCCGCAGACGACGCAACCTACGAAAGCAGCCTGCGCGGCAAGTCCCAGTCCGGCCCGGGCCGCGCAAGAATCTATCACGCTGCCGGCTAAGGCCGCGCTCCTCCCTCGGCCTCATCCGCCGTCATGTGCACCGGGCGCCATGCCCAGACACCGTAGGCACGGTAAGCACCCACCGGCAATTCGCCGGGCGCCACAAAGACCTCAATCATCCTGGCCCTGGGCAGCTCCTCGGCATGGATCCAGGGGCTGAACTTCAGATTCCTGTCCACAAACACGCGCGGCCGCTCCGGCAGCAGCATGGAAATGCGGCCGGCCAGAGCCTGGGGGCCGATGATGATGTCTATGGGGCCGCCCAGCAGCTGGTGCGCGGCCGGGGCAATGCCTGCGGCGATCTTGTCGGCGGGAATATGGTTCTGGTGGTCGCTCTTGTAGCCGGAGACCCCCCCCGGCGAAGCCATCCAGAACTGGACCAGCAGCAGCGCCTGAAGAATGCCGAACGCCACCCAGGCGGCGCGCAGCCGGGTCGGGCTGCCCCAGCTGGCGCGGGAGCGCACCAGCTCCATGGCGGTGGGCACGCAGAGAAACATGAAGGCCGTACCCCATTGCAGGCGCAGCACGGAGCCCGTGAACAGCCCCAGCAGGATGATGCAGACCAGCGGAACCATGCCCCACAGCAGCCAGAACTCCCGCACCAGAGCATCCTGCTGCGCCGCCGACATGGCGTTCGCGTCCCGGACTTCGGCATCGCGGCGGCGCAGTCCCCACCACAGGGCGCAGGCGAGCACGATCCAGGCCGGCATGCAGCGGTTGAGCAGCCAGTCGACCACGAACAGCAGCGTCATCTCGCTGCGCTGCAGCATGTTCAGGTGCGCACCCAGCGAGCTGTCCTCGGCGTAGTGCAGCGGCATCCAGTCGTGGGTGACCAGCCAGTACAGATGGGGCGCAAAGGTCAGCAGCCCCGTCACCGCGGCCAGCACCGCGCCCTTCAGATGCACGGGATGGCGCCAGCCGCCCAGGCGCAGCCACCACAGGCCGATCACGGCCAGGGCCAGCACATACTGGTATTTGCTGAGCATGCCCAGACCGGAGATCACGCCCAGCAGCGCCCAGCCGGCCAGCGAGGGACGTATCGTCAGCTGCCAGCTCACGGCCACGGCCAGCGCGATCCACAGCATCAGCACCACGTTGTGGTTGTAGTAGTACAGCCGCCCGCAATAAAAAGTGATGCACAGCGCGGCCAGCATGGCCACCGTGGCATAGCCTTGGCCGCGCATGCCGCACAGCAGCCTCCAGAAGATGGCCAGCGAGCCCAGCGTGAGCACGGCACCCAGAATATAGGTCAGCCCCACCGAGGGGCCGAACACGGCGGCAGCCGCCGCCATGATCCAGGTCGGCATGGGCGGGTGCTTGTAATAGCCGAGCTCCAGCGAACGGATCCAGATCAGCTGCTCCACATTGTCCCCGGGCGCGGCCAGGGCCGTCAGCCAGTACATGGCGATCCAGACCACGCCGTACACGGCCAGCAGTACGGCCAGGGTACGGCCGGTGAGGATGAGGGATTCGCGTTGCGGGGCAGCCATTGGCAATGAGATGGAGAGTGACGGCGAGGCAAAATAGCCTGGGGTCGAGAGTATAGCGATGGCCATTTATGCAACACGGCCACCTCCGCTTGCCCCGAAATACCCCGAAGTCTTGAGAAAATCCGTGACATGACCGATTTCCACGCCGAATATGCCCCCGCCGCGCCGCCGGCCCAGTTGCCGCGAGCGCCGCTGAGCCTGAGCTGCGTGGTGCCGGCCTATAACGAACAAGCCAATCTGGAAGGCTTTCTGCGCGCTCTGGCGCAGACCGTGCAGACACTGACGCCCGATTTCGAGATCGTGGTGATCAACGACGGCAGCCGCGACGGCACGCACGAGCTGGCCATGCACCTGGCGCAGGAGCTGCCGCTGCGCTATCTGGCGCTGTCGCGCAACTTCGGCAAGGAGGCCGCGCTGTCCGCCGGCATAGACCACGCCCGCGGCAATGCGGTGCTGCTCATCGACGCCGACTTCCAGCATCCGCTGGAGATGCTGGCCGAGATGCATGCGCTGTGGCAGACCGGCTACGACATGGTCTACGGCGTGATTGCCAACCGCGGCGCCGAAAGCGGCGCCAAGCGCCTCGGCACCGAGCTTTTCTACCGGCTGATGAATTCAGGCAACCCGGTCCAGCTGCCGCCCAATGCCGGCGACTTCCGCTGGATGGACCGCAAGGTGGTCGATGCGCTCAAGGCCTTGCCCGAAAGCAATCGCTTCATGAAGGGCCTGTACGCCTGGGTGGGCTTCAAGACCGCGGCCCTGCCCTTTGTGCCCAAGGACCGGGCCGCGGGCAGCTCCAGCTTCAATCTGCGCCGCCTGGGCTCGCTGGCCCTGCTCGGGCTGACCTCCTTCACCACGCTGCCGCTGCGCGTCTGGAGCATGGTGGGCGCCGTGATCTCCCTGATCGCACTCAGCTACGGCCTGTGGATTGCGGCCGAAGCCATGTTTCTGGGCAACCCGCTGCGCGGCTGGCCCACGCTGGCGGCCAGCATCATGCTGTTCTCCGGCGTGCAGCTGCTGTCCATAGGCATTCTGGGCGAGTACATAGGGCGCATCTACGACGAGGTCAAGCGCCGCCCCATCTACCTGGTCGCCCATGACGAGGACCACAGTCCTCTGCGCGAGAAATCGTGATTTCGGACCTGTTGCAAGCGCTGCGCAGGCTGCCGCAGCTGCTCCAGTTCGTCCTGGTCGGAGGCGCGGCGGCGGCCACCCATCTGGCCGTGGTCGGAGCCCTGGTCGCGTTCACGGGCCTGGCGCCGCTGTGGGCCAATGTGCTGGCGTTTCTGGTGGCTTTTGTGGTCAGCTACAACGGCCATGCGCTGCTCACTTTTTCCGAGGCACGCGCACGTGGCTGGGCCGTGGTGGCACGCTATTTTGCCGTGGCCAGCCTGTCCTTCGCGGCCAATGAGCTGCTCTACTACATCGCGCTGAACTGGCTGCATTGGCACTACTTCTGGAGTCTGGCCGCGGTGCTGGTGCTGGTTGCGGTCGGCACTTTTGCCATGAGCAAGTTCTGGGCCTTCAGGTCGCACAGCACAGCATGAGCCATACCCCCTCCCGCAGCATTCTGCTGTGCGCCGACGATTACGCTCTCCACCCCCTGGTGGACGATGCCGTGCAGCAGCTGGCGCTAGCGGGCCGCCTGTCCGCCACCAGTTGCATGACGACTTCGCCGCGCTGGCCCGAGGCCGCGGCCGGCCTCAAGAGCCTGCGCCCCCAGCTGTCGGTCGGGCTGCATTTCAATCTGACCGAAGGCCATGACGGACAACATGCTGCACAGGCGCTGGGCTCGGTGATCCGTCAGGCCTATGCCCGACAGATGCCGCAGGCGCAGATGCGCGCGGCCTGGCGCGAGCAGCTCGATGCCTTCGAGCAGGCCATGGGCACGCCCCCGGACTTTATCGACGGCCACCAGCATGTGCACCAGTTGCCCGGCCTGCGTGAAGCCATGCAGGCCGAACTCCAGGCCCGCTATGCAGGGCCCGAGATGCCCTGGGTGCGCTCCACCGCCCCCGCGGCCGGTCTATGGCGCAGCCCCAAGGCCGCCATCATCGCCCTGCTCGGCGGCTGGACGGCCACGCGCCGGCTGCGCAGCGCCGGCATCCCCATGAACCATGGTTTCGGCGGCGTCTACGGCTTTGATGCCGCGGATGCGGCTGGCTATGGCGCGCAGATGGCCGGCTGGCTGCCGCATATGGCCGACGGCGGCCTGCTGATGTGCCACCCGGCCAGCGGCGTGGTGGAGGGCGATGCCATAGGCAGGCAGCGCCCCGTGGAGTTCGAGTATCTGATGTCCGACGCCTTTGGCGCGCTGCTGCAGCGCCAGGGCTGCCATATCCATCAGGGCCCCATCCAACTGGGCTAGGACTTCTGGGCCTGGGCCCGCATCTGGGCCACCACGCGCTCGAAGACGCGCCAGAAGGCGGCGTCCTGCGTGGTCGCGAAATTGATGCGCATGCAGGTGCTGGAGCCCCGGCTGGCATGGAACATGGCACCGGGGGCAATCATGTAGCCCTGATCCAGCAACAACTGGGTCAGCACCTCGGTATCCACACCGGTATCCACCCAGCCGAACATGCCCGCAGGCTCGGCCACGAAGCGGCAGCCGGCCTGCTGGGCCAGCGCCACGCTGCGCGTGCGCGCCTGGGCCAGATGCTGGCGCAGCCGCTCGGCATGGCGGCGCAGCTGGCCTTGCTCCATGCACAGGGCCAGCGCCTGCTCCATGGGGGTCGGCGTGGACAGGGTGGACAGCAGCTTGGTGTCCAGCAGTCTTTCGACCAGCTCGGGCGGCGCCGCCAGATAGCCCAGACGCCAGTTGGGCACCAGCACCTTGGCAAAGCCGCTGATATAGATGCTGCGCTGCAGCCGGTCCAGCACCGTCACGCGCGGCGCATGATCGGGCGCGATATGGCAATAGGTATCGTCCTCGACCACATAAAAGCCGTGGCGCTGCGCCATCTGCAACACCTCGTGGGCGCTGGCGGCGCTCAGGCTGTAGCCCGTGGGGTTGTGCAGCACGCTGACGCTCACATAGAGCTTGGGGGCCATGGTTTCGCAATAGCGCTGCATCACGGCCATGTCCGGCCCCTCGGGCCCGCGCGGCACCGGCAGCACGCGCATGCCCATGGCGGCCAGGCGCGCATATTCCACGGCCCAGCCGGGCTCTTCCACCATCACCGGATCGCCGGGCTGCAGCAGGGAGCGGCTCACGATATCCAGCGCCTGGGTGGCGCCCATGGTGGTGATGATCTGGCCCGGCGCGGCCGCAATGCCTATGCGCTGCAGGCGCCGCGCCAGAGCCTCGCGCAGGCTGTTGTCGCCCATGGGCTCGCCGTAGCGCACCAGGGATGAGCGCAGCGCCGGGCCGCTGGTGACCTTGCGCATGGCCGCCACCAGAAAACCCGCATCCAGCCATTCGGCGGGCAGCACCCCGGCTCCGGGCTGGGGCTTGCCGGCCACGCTCTCCACAAACATGCCGCGGATCAGCATGGTGGCGTTGATGCGCGTGCCCGGCGGGATGCCTACCGGGGTATTGATCGCTCCCTCATTGATAGCTAACTGCGCCTTTCCCTCCTGCGTTTGAAGCGGATTTTGCACAATGTCGCGCACAAAGAAGCCGCGTTGCGGCCTGGCCTCGACCAGTCCCTGGGCCTGCAGCAGGTCGTAGGCGGCCACCACCGTGTACGGACTCACGCCTTGCTGGCGCGCACATTCACGCACCGAAGGCAGGCGCGCGCCCGCGGGCAGCAGCCGCGTGCGTATGCGCTCGGCCAAACGCTCGGCCAGCTGCTGGGTCAGGGTCAGTGCCGCCTGGCGGGACAGGGAAATGGACATGGGGCGTAGGCAAGATGAACTGTATTGAACTCGGCACCAATACAGAAGCCATAATTGTGAGACTGTCTGTATTGGTACTGTAATGGTCTCAAGCGTATATTGAGTCCATCAACCTCGCTTGGCCGCCCTCTACACAGGGCTATGGCCGCGGCCCGCGGCCTCACCGGCCGCAGACCACCCAGTCGCAATTGCCCGCCAGCCCACACAGGCAAACCGTGCCGCGACACAATAAGCCCACTTGCTGGTGCATAGTTGCAGCGCCACCCGCGCGACAGCTATTGAAAAAGAGCCCCAAGCTCCGGCCGGCACATGCCCGACAACGGCGTGAGAACGCACAATGGCCAGCCCCGCCCGGGCTGGCAACGTAGAGATCGAGTACTGTTTTATGACAACCTGGACGCTGGCAGAACGTGCTGCCAAGATGAATTCCTCCGCCATCCGCGAAATCCTCAAGCTGACCGACCGCCCCGGCATTATCAGCATGGCTGGCGGCCTGCCCTCCCCCAAGGCCTTCCCCCTGGATGCGTTTACCGAGGCCTGCCAGGCCGTGATGCAGCGCGATGGTGCCGCAGCCCTGCAGTACTCGACCACCGAAGGCTTTGCCCCGCTGCGCCAGGCGATTGCCGACTTCCTGCCCTGGAACGTCGATCCCGAGCAGATACTGATCACCACCGGCAGCCAGCAGGCGCTGGACCTGATCGGCAAGGTGTTCCTGGACAAGGGCAGCCGTCTGCTGGTCGAAAAGCCCACCTACCTGGGTGCGCTGCAGGCCTTCACCCCCATGGAGCCTGTGGCCGTGGGCGTGGACAGCGACGACGAAGGCATGCTGATCGAGGACTTTGCCAAGCAGATCGGCAGCGGCGCCGACAAGGCCCGCCTGGCCTATGTGCTGCCCAACTTCCAGAACCCCACGGGCCGCACCATGAGCGATGCGCGCCGCCAGGCTCTGGTGGAAAAGGCCAAAGAACTGGACATTCCGCTGATCGAGGACAACCCCTACGGCGACCTCTGGTACGAACAGGAGCCTCCCCTGCCCCTGGCTGCACGCAACCCCGAGGGCGTGATCTATATGGGCTCGTTCTCCAAGGTGCTGGCTCCCGGCCTGCGCATCGGCTTCATCGTCGCGCCCAAGTCCGTGTACGGCAAGCTGACCCAGGCCAAGCAAGCTGCCGACCTGCACACCCCCAGCTTCAACCAGCGCGTGGTGGCCGAGGTCATCAAGGACGGCTTCCTGGACCGCCATGTACCCACCATCCGTGCCATGTACAAGGCCCAGCGCGATGTGATGCTGATGGCGCTGGAGCGCGAGATGGCCGGCCTCGACGTGAAGTGGACCCGTCCCGTGGGCGGCATGTTCCTCTGGGTCAAGCTGCCCGCAGGCATGGACGCCCAGGCCTTGCTGGCCAAGGCCGTGGAGCGCAATATGGCTTTTGTGCCCGGCGCGCCCTTCTACGCCGGCGATGCGCAGAACAACACGCTGCGCCTGTCGTATGTGACGGTGTCCGCCGAGCAAATCAACACCGGCATCAAGTCGCTGGCTGATGCGATCAAGGCAAGCTTGTAACTGGTAACCCCCCCTGAGGCGCTGACGCGCCTTCCCCCTCTCTCTTCGGGAGGGGGACGACAGCCTCGCCGTGAGGCGGCTCTTGCTCGCTGTCTCTGATATACGATGGCAAGCTCCATGCTCTATCAACCGGCCTGACACGAACCTCCGTGCAGCGCCGGTTTTTCTTTTTGCCGACAATCGCTGCCCATGTCTGCCAACGCCTCCACCAGCCCCATCTCCCGTCCCTATATGACCGTGGACGTGTTCACGCAGACCGCTCTGCTCGGCAACCCCGTGGCCGTGGTGCTGGGCGCCGATGGACTGAGCGATGCGCAGATGCAGGCCTTTGCGCGCTGGACCAATCTGTCGGAAACCACGTTTGTGCTGCAGCCCAGCGCTGCAGCGCTGGCCGCCGGAGCCGACTACCAACTGCGTATCTTTACGCCCGCGGGCGAGCTGGCTTTTGCAGGCCACCCCACGCTGGGCAGCTGCCATGCCTGGCTGGCCCAGGGCGGCCAGCCGCGCAACCCCGAGCAGGTGCTGCAGGAATGCAAAAAAGGCCTGGTGGCCATTGGCTGCGATGCGCAAGGCGCTCTGTTTTTCGAAGCACCCTCACTGGACTCCCAGGAGGTTTCCGCGGAAGAGCTGACACCCGTGCTGCAGGCCCTGGGCCTGGAGCGTGAACAGCTGCTGATGGCGCGCAGCCTCCATAACGGATCGCCCTGGCTGGGTCTGCTGCTCGATCACCCGGACACCGTGCTGGGCGTGGAGCCCGATTTTGCAGCGCTCAGAAAGCTCGATGCCAAAGCCGGCCTGGCAGCCATTTATGAGGTGGAAGAGGATGCGCCGCTGATCGGCCGCTCCAGCCGCGAAGCCCGTGCCTTTGCCAAACAAGCTGAAGAAGCAGCTCAAGAAAAAGTGAGCTCGGCACAGCCACGCCTGGAAGTGCGCGCCCTGATCGGTGAGACCGCCAGCGAAGACCCCGTGACAGGCAGCCTGAATGCAGCTCTGGCGCAGTGGCTGACGGGTGAGGGCCTGCTGCAGACACCCTATATCGCCGCGCAGGGCGTGTGCGTTGGCCGCGACGGGCAGGTTCATGTGCAGACCGCTGCCAACGGCAAGCTCCGGGTGGGCGGCCATACGGTAACCGTCACCTCAGGCCGCGTCCTGCTTTAAACCTCGGGGTCGGTTCAGAGCTAAACCGGCGTCATCCGGCAGATCTGGTCGGCCATGGTTTCGGCCTCCTGCGCGTTGTGCGTGACCAGGATTGCGGTCTGGCCGGCCGCACGCAGAATATCGCGCACCTCCAGCGTCAGTCGCTCGCGCGTGGCCGTATCGAGATTCGAAAACGGCTCATCGAGCAGCAGCAGGGCCGGCGCCGGGGCCAGAGCCCGCGCCAGTGCAATGCGCTGCTGCTGCCCGCCCGAAAGCTCATGCGGGAACTTGCCGCCCGCACCGGCCAGGCCCACCACCGCCAGCAACTCCAACACGCGCCGATCGCGCTCGGCCCTGGCCATACGGCGCAGGCCGAAGCCCACGTTCTGCTCTGCCGTCAGGTGCGGGAACAGGCCGTATTCCTGAAACATCATGCCCACATGGCGCTGCTCGGGCGGCAGGTGAACCTTGGGTCCGGAGAGCAGGACTTCGCCCAGATGGATGCTGCCCGCGCGCACCGGCTCGAAACCCGCGATGGCGCGCAGCACCGAGGTCTTGCCGCAGCCCGAGGGCCCGAGCAGGCTGGCGATATGGCCCGCGGGCACCTGCAGATCAAAACCCTGCAGCACGGTGTGCAGGCCTTCGGGGCTGTCATAGCCCAGCTGCAGCTGGGAGATCTGTAGAGAGGCGGTCATGCAATCACTTCATCAAGACTGAGGCAAAACAGGCTCAGGCAGGACGACTGCCTCGGGAGGCCGGCCGTTGCTGCATTCTTGTTTGCACAAGTCCTGTTCATCCTATTCATATTCAATAGCTGCTTGCGCAGTACCCATATACGTCTCCGGCACTTTTCATGCATTGTCAGTGTGCCCCCACCGAAGGCTGGGTACGCGCCAGCAGCATCACGGGTATCAGCCCCACAGCCACGATGCACAAAGCGGCGATCGCACCCTCCTCATAGGTGCCGCGCGCGGCCTCGGCATACAGCCAGGTGGCCAGGGTGTCGAAGTCCGCGGGGCGCAACAGCAGCGTGGCCGGCAACTCCTTCATCGCGTCCACGAACACCAGCATGGCACTGGTCGCCATGGCCGGGCGCAGCAGCGGCAGGTGCACGCGGCGCAGCGTTCCCAGACGGCTTTCGCCCAGCAGGCGCGAGGCCTGCTCCAGCGTGGGCGGGATACGCGCCAAACCGGCCTCTATGCCGCCCACGGGCATGACCAGAAAGCGGATCACGCAGGCAGCCACCAGCACAATGCCCTGGCCCATCAGCGGCAGCCCCTCGATGCCGAACAAGCGGGCAAAACCGGCGTCCAGCGCCAGCGCGGGCGTGAGCAGGCCTATGGCCAGCACCGTGCCCGGCAGCGCATAGCCCAGGGCCGCCAGCTGCGCGGGCCAGCGCGACGGCGCTCGCGTGCTGATGCCGGTGCGCGTCGCCCAGGCCACGATCAGTCCCGCGGCCACGGCCAGCAGCGTCACCCCCAGCGCCAGTCCCAGCGTGTTGAGCAGGCTAGAGACTAGGCCCTCGGACACGCCCGAGCCCTGCACAAAGCGTTTGCCGCTCTCCCAGGCCAGATAGGCCGCGGGCGCCACAAAGCCGATGATGACCGGCAGGCTGCAGGCCAGCAGGGCCAGCAGCGCGCCGCCGCCGCGCAGGCGGTGCGGCGTCATGGCGCGCATGCGCTGGGCCGAGCCAAAGCGCTGGCGGCTGCGGCCCTGGCGCTCCAGCCAGACCAGGGCCACCACGGCCAGCAGCATGGAGCAGGCGATCTGCGCGGCGCCCGCGAGGTCGGAGCGCGTGATCCAGGTCGTATATACCGACACCGTGAGCGTGTGCACGCCCAGAAACTCCGAAGCGCCGATATCGTTGAGCGCCTCCAGCAGCGCCAGGCTCAGGCCCACGGCCAGCGCGGGGCGCGCCATGGGCAGGGCCACGCGGCGGAAAGCGCCCCAGCGGGTCTCGCCCAGCGAACGCGCGGCCTCGAGCAGATGCGCGGGCTGGGTCATGAACATGGCCCGCGCCGTCATATAGACATAGGGGTAGAGCGTGAATCCCAGCACGAAGATCGCGCCGCCCATGGAGCGCAGGTCCGGCAGCCGCCACTGGCGCGGACTGTCATAGCCCAGCAGCCAGCGCAGCGCGCCCTGCACCGGGCCTATGGGGTGGAGCAGGTCCAGATAGGCAAAGGCCACGATATAGGCCGGCATGGCCAGAGGCAGCAGCAGCGCCCACTGCAGCACGCGCCGCCCCGGAAAGTCATGCGCCGTCACCAGCCAGGCACAGCCCGTGCCGACGATGAGCACCAGCAGCCCCACGCCGGCCAGCAGCCGAGCCGTATTGGCCGCGGCGTCGGGCAGCACATAGCGCAGCAGATCCTGCCAGTGCGCCCAGTCCGCCCCCAGGGCCAGCCAGGCCAGCGAGGCAATGGGCGCCAATACCCCCAGCGCGATCATCCAGCTTGCGCCCTGCCACACAGGCCCTACGGGCCGCAGCCCCGAACGAAGAAAAGAAAACATCAAGAAGAAAAAAGAAGGACGGCTCTTCAAGCAGACAGACCCCATGAAGGGGCCTCAAAACCATGGCGCAACACTCGACAGAGCACGCCCAATCTCAGAGATGCCGAGCAAGAGCCGACTCGCGGCGAAGGCATCGCCCCCTCCCATAGCGCGCAGCGCGTAGTGAGAGGGGAAGCGGCGGGGCCGCCCAGGCACGGCCGCTCAGGGGTGCTTACTTGTCGTATCCAACTTTGTCCACCAGCGCGCTGGCCTGCTTGCGGTATCTGGCGATCTCGGTCAGCGGCAGCGGGTCGATCTTGATCTCGCCTATGCTGCGCGCCACCACCGGGTCCAGGGCCACGCCCTTGCGCACCGGGTACTCGTAATCGGCCTGGGCATACATGTTCTGGGCGGACTCGGACACCAGGAACTCCAGCAGCTTCACGGCGCGCTCGCGGTTGGGGGCATGCTTGGCCACCGAGGCGCCGCTGATATTGATATGGGTGCCGCCATTGGCAGCTCCGAACACGGGCTTGACCACCTGGATGGCA
This sequence comes from Comamonas guangdongensis, assembly GCF_041079535.1. Lineage (NCBI taxonomy): Bacteria > Pseudomonadati > Pseudomonadota > Betaproteobacteria > Burkholderiales > Comamonadaceae > Comamonas > Comamonas guangdongensis. The sequence goes on from NZ_JBFYGN010000004.1 coordinate 69,379, forward strand.
TCCCCCCATTTGCGCGCATCCGAGCCTTCCTTGGCCGACTTCATATGGCCCACGTAATAGCTGTTGCCCAGGCCCACATCGCAGATGCCGCCGAGGATGTCGCGCGCCACATCGCGGTCGCCGCCCGTGGCCTTGCGCGCCAGATTGGCCTTGACGCCCTTGAGCCACTGCTCGGTCCTGGCCTCGCCATCGTGGGCGATCATGGCCGCGACCAGTGCCGTGTTGTAGGGATGCTGGCCGGCACGGCTGCAGACCTTGCCCTTCCACTTGGGGCTGGCCAGATCCTCGTAGCGGAAGGCGCCCAGCTTCAGATCCTTCTCCGCATACAGCACGCGGGCGCGCATGGACAGCGCAAACCACTGGCTGCCCGCATCGCGCAGCTGCGCGGGAATCGCCGATTCCAGCACCGACGACTTCACGGGCTGGGTCACGCCGGCGTCGACCAGATCCAGCAGATTGCCAATGTCCACCGTCATCAACACATCGGCGGGGGAGCGCTCGCCCTCGGCCCTGACGCGCTCCAGCAGGCCATCCTTGACGAACACCGTCTTCACGCCGATCTTGGTCTGGGCCGTGAAAGCGGCCAGCAAAGGCTGGATCAGCGCGGGTTCACGCGTGGTGTAGAGCGTGATCTCATCCTGCGCGGCATGGGCGGCCGAAACGCACAGGCTGGCAACGGCGGTCAAAGCAATCAAGGGGCGTCGGAACATTCAGGTCTCCAGAGAGAGAAAAAGGTTGGCGAGCAAGCGGCGCACAGGCCGCAAAAAAATTGCTCCACCTCGCGGCGGAGCATTGCTTGAGAATCGCTCTCATTATCTTAACCAAACTCAGCTACAAACGGTTTCACAACCCCAGCGCTGCATACGGACAATGGGCTGTCGCCCAAGCGCCAGCGCGTCGCGGGCATGACAGCGCGGCGCAAAAGCCCGGCTCAACATCCGCCCCATGGGAACCCTCTATCTTGTGCGCCACGGCCAGGCCTCGTTTGGCGCCGACGACTACGACCAACTCAGCGAACGCGGACAGGCCCAGGCCCTGCGCCTGGGCGAGTACTGGCGCGAGCGGGGGCTGAAGTTCGACGCCGTCTATACGGGCACGCTCAAGCGCCATAGCCAGACCTTGGCGGGCATCGTCCAGGGTCTGGGTGAAGGCTCGGACCTGCCCGTGCAGAACCGCCCCGGCCTCAACGAATACGACAGCAAGGCCTTGCTGCACGCGATCCACCCCGCGCCCCTGCCCAAGCCCGACACGCCCGAACTCTACCGCCACCACTTCCGCCTGCTCTGTGACGCCCTGTCCCAGTGGATGGGCGGCACCATCAGCCCCGCAGGCATGCCGGACTGGAACGGTTTCTCGGACGGCGTGCACCAGGTGCTGGAGGAGGTGCGCCACCGCCACAGCGGCCAGAACGTGCTGCTGGTCAGCAGCGGCGGCCCCATCTCCACGGCCATGGGGCAGGTGCTGGGCACGGCGCCCGAGGTGACGATCGCCCTCAATATGCGGCTGCGCAATATCGCGGTGACGGAGTTCAGCATCAGCCCCAAGCGCTTGATGCTGCAGAGCTTCAACACCCTCAACCATCTGGACAGCGACCAGCACCGCAGCTGGATCACCAGCGCCTGATCGACCCCAGGCCCAGCGTGGTAGTGCGCGGTACGCTACAAATCCTGCATGTCTGAAGCCACACTCCAGCTGGATAAAGCAGCGCTCACGCTGACCGTGGGGACCGAGCAGCACCGGCTGCCCATAGGCATTGCCGGCCTGAGCCAGGCCTTTGGCCGGCGCATGCCCGATGCGCTGGCGCTCGAAAACGCGATCGCCGATGTCGAGGACGCCATCATGCCGGCCGCGCGCCATCTGCCCGCCGGCACCCGCGCCCTGGGCACCTCTAACCCTTTGCTGCTGCAGCTGATGTGCAGCGCCACCGGCGATCCCCAGGCCCGCAGCGCCAGCCGCGAGGCCATAGAGGCCCTGTTTTCGGCCCTAGCCCGCCAAGCCCAGCAGCCGGGCTATCGCGATGCGCAGATGCCGCAGACACCCGAGGCCGCGGCGGCACTGCTGGTGCTGCGCGAATGCCTGCACCACTGGGGCATCCTGGAGCTGCGCGCGCTCTGAAGCCCTCTGTTTACGGCATAGCTGGCAGAACGTTTTTCAACTGGGTGAGTCCCGGCTTTTGGGCCAAACTGCGCCCATTGAATTGCCAAGACAGAGAGACAAGCATGAAACGTCGCCACTTCACCCAATCCCTGATAGGTGCCGCAGCGGGGGCTGCGCTGCTCACAGGGTTTGCCGCCCAGGCCCAGGGGCTGTCCAGCCGCCCCATCCGCATCGTCGTGCCCTTTGGCGCGGGCGGCGTGGCCGATGTGACGGCCCGCGTGGTGGCCCAGCAGCTGTCCAGCCAGCTGGGTCAGCCCGTGGTGATAGACAACAAGCCCAGCGCCGGCGGCATCGTGGCCGCAGACACCGTGGCCAAGTCCGCGCCCGACGGGCACACGCTGTTTCTGATGTCCAACGGCAGCGCCGTCACGGCCAATCTGTTCAACAGCCTGCCCTTCGACATGGTCAAGGACTTCACGCCGATCTCCACGCTGGGCTATTTCGACATCGGCGTGATCACCGATGCCAAATCCCCGTTCAAGAACCTGGGCGAGCTGGTCGGCTACGCCAGGGCCAACCCGGGCAAGCTCAACCTGGGCAGCATCAACGTGGGCAGCACCCAGCATCTGGCGGCCGAGCTGTTCAAGACCACGGCCGGCGTGGACATGCAGATCGTGCCCTTCAACGGCACGCCGGCCGTGGTGACCGCGCTGCGCGGCAAGCAGATCGATGCGGCCGTGGAAATCCTCACCCCCATCATGGGCCAGATCAACTCCAAGGCCGTGAACCTGCTGGCCATCACCGGCGACAAGCGCTCGCCGCTGCTGCCCGGCGTACCCACGGCCCAGGAATCCGGCGTCAAGGGCTTTGTCGCCTCGTCCTGGAATGCCCTGGCAGCACCCTCCAGGACCCCGGCCCCGGTGATTGCACGCCTGAGCCAGGAAATCACCACGGCGGTGAACCATCCCGAAGTGGCCAAGAAGCTGCGCGAACTCAATGTCCAGGCCCAGGCCGGCACGCCGGAGCAGACCGCGAAGCTGCTGCAGACCGAAATCAAGCGCTGGGGCGAGGTGATCACGGCCGCCAAGATCCCGAAACAATAAGCTCCCCCTGTGGCGCTAACGCGCCTTCCCCCTCTCTGGTGCTTCGCACCGGAGGGGGACGACAGCCTCGCTGCGCGGCGGCGCTTGCTCGCTGTCTCTTTGTGGGATCGCGCCAGCTCCTAGGGCATCTGCAGTGGCTGCGGCTTCTGCCCTACGGTGTCTGCGGGCAGATCATGAATCTCGCCCAGCAGCCTGACCAGACCTTCTGCTGCGGACTGCACCACCTTCGCGCCACGCTCGACCGTGGCGGCCGCGGCGTTGCCCACGGCGCCCGCGGGGTTGTAGTCCTCCATGGCCCAGCCCAGCTTGGCGCTCCTGCCGTTGCCTATCAGCCGGTACTTCTTGGCGCGGTCCTCGGAGGTGGAGGCGAAATTCTGCGCGCGCTCCATGTGCACGCTCTGCGGCGCCAGATGCAGCATCATCGAGGTCTCGACCTCGCCGCCGTGGATGCCGAAGCGGTGCTCATGGGCGCAGAACTGCCGATTGGCCTCGTCGTCGACCAGGCCGAACCAGCTGGCGCTGTAGACCAGCAGCCCATGGCGGATGCGCAGCTCGCGCGCGACGATGTCCATCACGCTGACCTGGCCGCCATGGCCGTTGAGCAGCAGCAGCTTCCTCACCCCGGCGCGCGCCACGCAGGCGCCCAGCTCCGTCCACAGCGCCAGCAGCGTGGCGGGCTGCAGGCTCAGGGTACCCGCGTAATTGCTGTGCTCCACCGACAGGCCTATGTTCTGCGGCGGCAGGAACAGCACGGGCAGACCGGCCGGCAGCAGCGGCAGGGCTTCGGCGATCACGCCCTCGGTCAGGCTGGCATCCACCGACAGCGGCAGATGCGGCCCATGCTGCTCCACGGCCCCCACGGGCAGCACGGCCACGGTGTCGGCCGCCAGCCCATTGCCCTGCGCCAGCGCAAAGTCGTAGGCCGAGACCTGGGCCCAGAAGCGCGACGGCCAGCGCGCCGCGGAAGACGGGATATTGCTCATGCCGCCATCGTAGCCGCCTCCGCAGGATGCCGACACGACTCGGGCCGCAGGCCTCACAATCGGACGATGTCCGAAGCTTCCGCAAGCGTCCAGCGCCAGGACGCAACCCATGCCAAACCCAGGTCACCGACCCGGGATCTGACCCAGGGCCCCATCGCCAGCACCCTGCTGGTCTTTGCGCTGCCCATTCTGGCCGGCAATGTGCTGCAGTCGCTCAACGGCTCGGTCAATGCCGTCTGGGTCGGCGGCCACCTGGGCGAGGCCGCGCTGACGGCCACCGCCAATGCCAACAACATCATGTTTGCGCTGATCGGCGCGATGTTCGGCATCAGCATGGCCACCAATATCCTGATCGCCCAGTCCATGGGCGCGCACGACATAGGCCAGGCCAAGCGCATCCTGGGCAGCAGCGCCACCTTCTTCGCCATGATCTCCACGCTGGTCGCGCTGCTGGGCTGGCCGCTAGCGCGCCACCTGATGCTGTGGATGAGCACGCCCGAGGCCGCCCTGCCCCTGGCCGAGTCCTATCTGAAGATCATCTTCCTGGCCCTGCCCATGCTGTTCATGTTCACCTTCGTGACGGCAGCCCTGCGCGGCGCCGGCGATACCAGAACGCCGTTCTGGTTTCTGCTGCTGGTCGTGGTGCTGGACATGGCCCTCAACCCGCTGCTGATCTTTGGCTGGGGCCCCGTGCCGCGGCTGGGCATCCAGGGCTCGGCGCTGGCGACCCTGATCGCCAACGGCCTGAGCTTCGTGGCCCTGGTCTCCTGGCTGCGCTGGCGGCGCCATCCGCTGTGGATAGGGCGCAGGCAGTTAGGCCTGTTCCTGCCCGATATGGCGATAGTGCGCACCCTGGTCGTCAAGGGCCTGCCCATGGGCATGCAGATCGTGATGATCTCGCTGGCCATGATTGCCATGATCTCCCTGGTCAATGTGCATGGCGTGCAGACCGCCTCGGCCTATAGCGCGGCGCTGCAGCTGTGGACCTATGTGCAGATGCCGGCCATGGCCATAGGTGCGGCCTGCTCCTCCATGGCCGCGCAGAACGTCGGCGCCGGCCTGTGGAGGCGGGTGAACGCCACGGCGCGTGCCGGCATGCTGGGCAACATCGCGATGACGGGCGGGCTGATCGTGCTCATCGTGCTGCTGGACCGCCTGGTGCTGGGCTGGTTTCTGCCCTCCGGCAGCGCCTCGCTGGAGGTCGCGCGCCATCTCAACCATATCGCCATCGGCTCCTTTCTGTTCTTCGGCGTGACCTTTGTGCTGGCCGGCGTGGTGCGCTCCACGGGCGCCGTCATGGCGCCGCTGCTCATCCTGGCCATCGCCATGTGGGGCATACGCGTTCCCCTGGCCCGGTGGCTGCAGCCCATGCTGGGTGTCGATGCGATCTGGTGGAGCTTTCCCATCAGCTCCCTGTGCTCCATGCTGATGACGCTGACCTATTACCGCTGGGGCAACTGGCGCAGGGCGGCCATGCTGCCACGCAGCATGGCCGCCTCTCGGCCGAGGCCCGCCGCAGAAACGGCGACGGCCGATGCATTACCCGAAGGCGCCAAGGCCGAGCCGGCCCTGACCGCAGACAAATAGCGGCGCGGCATCTCATGCAGGCTTAATCCCGGCTCGCGATACTGGGGCCGCCCCCGCGCTTCCGGAACCAAATCACCGCCTCAGGCTCTCATCAAGGTCATGCAGTCCGCACATTTTTCAAGCCACGCCCGTCGCCAGCCGCTAGTGCTCTGGCTGTTCGCCCTGTTTTTGATAGCTGCCAGCGCAATATCCACCAGCGCTTTTGCGCAAATTCATCTCAAAACCACGAGCACCGCCGCCGTGGTGCAGACGCCCCGGGTGCGCGCTGAGCTGGTCGCCCAGGCGCCCGAAGGCGTGGCCGCGGGCCAGACGTTTTGGCTGGGCCTCAAGCTCGAGCATGAGCCTGGCTGGCACACCTACTGGAAGAATGCGGGCGACTCCGGCCTGCCTACCGAGCTGCAGTGGCAGCTGCCCGCGGGCCTGAGCGCCGGACCCATAGACTGGCCCGTGCCCAACGCCCTGCGCGTGGGCCCGCTGGTCAACTACGGCTACGAGAAATCCGTGCTGCTGCCCGTGCCCGTCAAGGTTGCCGCCGACTTCAAGGCCCCGGCCTCGGGCATGGTCGAGGTGCGGCTGTCGGCCAGCTGGCTGATCTGCCGCGTGGAATGCATTCCCGAGAACGGCGAATTCACGCTGCAGATTCCAGTCCAGGGCACGACGGCGACCAACAGCGAGGACTTTTCCAAGGCCCAAGCGCAGCAGCCTGCCAGCCTCAAGGAGCAGGGCCAGGCCATCGTCAAGCCCGACGGCGGCAGCGCCAAGCTGCCCGATGAGCGCCTCAGCCTGCGCGTGCCCGGCCTGCCCGAGGCACTGAAGGGCAAGGCTCTGGAGTTCTATCCCGAAAATGCCGAGACCTTCAAACATGCGGCCGAGTCCGGCAAGGACTGGCAGCAGCGCTGGGAGGGCGATACCTGGGTCGCCGAAGGCCTGCCGCTGTCCGAACTGCGCGGCGACACCCCCAAGCAGCTGGCCATAGTGCTGGCCCTGCCTGCGGGCGAGCGCGCCGCGGCGCTGGACAAGGGCGAAGCCGCCGCCTGGCGCAGCACGCTCGATGTGGCAGGGCAGTGGACGCCGGCGACCGTCGCCAGCGTCTCGCCGGCCCTGGCCGCCGCGCTGGAGGCCAACAAGGCTTCGGCCTCCATGCCGCCTTCCGCCCAGGCAAGTGCCACCGACCTCTGGGCCGCGCTGCTGGGAGGGCTGATCGGCGGCCTGATCCTCAACCTCATGCCCTGCGTATTCCCGGTGCTGGCCATCAAGGTGCTGGGCTTTGCGGGCCATGGCCAGAGCCGGCGCGCCCAGCGCCTGGGCGGTCTGGCCTATGCGGCGGGCATGGTGCTGTCCTTTCTGGCCCTGGGCGCCCTGCTGCTGGGCCTGCGCGCCGCAGGCCAGCAGCTGGGCTGGGGCTTCCAGCTGCAGTCGCCCGTGGTCGTGGCGCTGCTGGCCGCGCTGTTCACGCTGCTGGGCCTGAACCTGGCGGGCTTTTTCGAGTTCGGCAATATGCTGCCCGGCAGGCTGGCCAGCCTGCAGCTGCGCAACCCCGTGCTGGACTCCTTTCTCTCAGGCGTGCTGGCCGTGGCCATCGCCTCGCCCTGCACGGCTCCGTTCATGGGCGCCTCGCTGGGCTTTGCGATCGACATGCCCATGGCGCAGGCGCTGACCGTGTTTGCGGCCCTGGGCATAGGCATGGCCCTGCCCTATGTGCTGGCCAGCTTCGTGCCTGCCGCGGTCGGCTGGCTGCCCCGGCCCGGCGCCTGGATGCAGACCTTCCGCCATGCCATGGCCTTTCCCATGTTTGCCACCGTGGTCTGGCTGGTCTGGGTGCTAGGCCATCAAAGCGGTGTGGACGCGGCGGCAGCTCTGCTGGCCCTGCTACTGGTTCTGACGGCGCTGATCTGGGCCCTGAGCCTGGTCGGCAGAAGCCGCGTCGTGCTCACCGGCCTGGCCCTGCTGCTGACCGCTGGCATCGGCTATCACGCCCTGCCGCTGCTCGGCGCCCAGCCGCCTGCCGCGGCGCAAAGCGAAGCCGGCGAACTCTGGCAGCCCTGGTCGCCAGAAAAGGTCCAGTCGCTGCAGGCGGCCAATCGCCCCGTGTTCGTGGACTTCACCGCCGCCTGGTGCGTGACCTGCCAGGTCAACAAGCGCACCACGCTGAACAGCGCCGAAGTGCTGAGCGCCTTCGAGCAACACCAGGTGCAGCTGCTGCGCGCCGACTGGACGCGCCAGGACCCGGCCATCACCCAGGCCCTGTATGCACTGGGCCGCAACGGCGTGCCCGTCTATGTGCTGTATGCGCCGGGCAAGCCTCCCGTGGTCATGACCGAGCTGCTCACCAAGAGCGAGGTTCTGGATGCGCTCAAACTGCTGTAGGCACAGCAGCCATCCTCTGGCGCGGACGCGGCAAACGGTCTAGACTGGAACTGCCCACAACCCAGGCGCCACCGCAGTTTTCTGCTCTTGCCCGCCTTGCATGCGTCGACCGCTGCGGCCCGCCGGAACCACAAGGAGGTGAGCCATGCCTGCCGACGCCACCCAACACCCCACCCACAAGCAACGCCATTTTTTGCGCGCTCTGGCGCTGGCCAGCTTGGCGATCGCAGGCCTGGCCCTGCCTTTCGTCTGGGACGTTCTGGCCGCCATCAACGAGCTGCCCAAGATGGCTTGGCTGCAGCATGTTCTGGCCCTGATGCCGGCCGCCAGCTGGCTGATGATGTTTGTCTGGGGCGGCGCCATTCCCCTGGTGCTGCTGCTGAACGCGCATCAGACGCCGCCGCACAAGCTGCGCACCATCGTCGAGATGCTGGTGCTGATGTGGATTGCCATCACCTGGTATGTGCATATGCCGGCCAGCAGCCAGTGCAGCATTCTTTACGAGCACTGGAGCCTGGCCTGCTCCGTCCTGCAATGGGCTTACAGCCTGAGCCTGGGTCTGGCCACCGCCGCCTATGTCTTCATCATGCTGGGCCTGGGAGTTTCGGCTCTGGGCCTGTTCGCCGAAGGCCTGGACGATGAAACGGCCCACGCCTCGTGAACGCGGCGCTGGCCATCGGGTCTGCGGCATGGCCGCAGACTTTTTCCTGCCTCCCAAGCAGACGCGGTGAAGGCCGGCGAAGCCGCTGAGCCGAATCTCAGCTCTTGCCGCGGCCAAACAGGCGGCGATAGCGCGACGGCAGATCCTGCATGCGCATCATGATGGGCAGATCCGCCGTGTTGAAGTCGCTGTCCCAGGCCGGCGCCCCCAGCACCTTGGCACCGGCGCGCAGATAGCCCTGGATCAGCGCCGGCGGCTCCACCTTCAGCGTGTCCATGGCGACGTCGCTGATATGGGCGAGCTCCTCGGGCAGGGCCACGCGGGGGCGGACCTGGAGCTCGGGCTCGGCCAGATGGCTGTGGCGCAGTTGCTGCCAGATGCGCGCCGGGCCTTCGCCATGGGCCAGGCCCGGGTACTGCATGGGAATGCTGGCACAGCCGACCATGGCCTCAAGCCGATTGCGCTGCATGAATTCGGCCAGTGCCGCCCAGAGCGCGAGAATCACGCCACCCTGGCGGTGTTCCGCGTGCACACAGCTGCGGCCCAGCTCCACCATCTGGCCGCGCCAGGCATTGATGGGCGTCAGGTCGAACTCCTGATCGCTGTACAGGCCGCCGGCGCGCAGCGCCTGGGCGGGTGTCAGCAGACGATAAGTGCCTATCACCCGGTCCCGCTCTTCGTCGCAGACCATCAGGTGTTCGCAGAAATCGTCGAAAGCATCGATGTCGTGGCCGGCCACCGGAGTCGGCAGCACGGCGCCCATCTCCTCGGCGAACACCTGGTAGCGCAGGCGCTGGGCCTGGCGGACCTCATCCAGATGGTGTGCCCAGCGCACCTGCAGGCGCAAAGCGGGTGCCGGTGCGGGGCGGGAAGAAAGCGGGGCAAGTGCTGACTGCGGTGCGGTGATGGCCTGCTTGTTCAGCGCATCAAGTACCTCGGGATGCCTCATGTCTGCTTTCCTCTCAGTGTTGGACGCAGTTGGCGGCCTGCCTGTGCCACACGGTGTGTCTGCGTGCCGTCATTGTGGAAAACCGAGATGAAGCCTGCGCGTCACTTCCATGACGCTTGCATGACATGGGGCAACAAAAAACGCAGCCCCAAGGCTGCGTTTCAAGCACGAGAGCGGCAGCTCAGACGGTTTCGGCCGCCTTGTTGCCCATGCCCAGATAGGTTTCGATGATGCGCTGGTCGCCCAGCAAATCCCGGGCCTGGCCCGTGAGCGCCACGGCCCCCATCTCCAGCACATAGGCGCGGTCGGCCACCTTGAGCGCCGCGCGCGCGTTCTGCTCCACCAGCAGCACCGAGACCCCATGGTTGCGCAGGCTGGCCACCACCTGCAGCACCTCCTTGACGATCAGCGGCGCCAGGCCCAGAGAAGGCTCGTCCAGCATCAGCAGGCGCGGCCTGGCCATGAGCGCGCGGCCTATGGCCAGCATCTGCCGCTCGCCGCCCGAAAGCGTGGAAGCCAGCTGCGCCCGGCGCTCCTTGAGGCGCGGGAAGATGGCGAAGACCTCTTCCATGCGTGCGCCCTGGTCGCGCTGGCCCTTGCGCCACAGCGAAAAACCGCCGAGCAGCAGATTGTCTTCCACCGACATCTCGCCGAACAGCTCGCGCTTTTCGGGCACCAGGGCCACGCCATGCGCCACCATGGCCTCCACCGAAGGCCGGGCAATGCGCTGGCCGTCGAGGGCGATCTCGCCCCTGGAGGCCAGCAAACCCATGGCCGCGGACAGCAGCGTGGTCTTGCCCGCGCCGTTGGGGCCGATCACGGTCACGATCTCGCCGCAGCGCACCTCCAGGTCGACCTGGTGCACGGCCTCCACGGGGCCGTAGGAGACGCAGAGGCCGCGCAGCTCCAGCAATTTCTGCTCGCTCATGCTGCGGCCTCCTCGTCGTCGCCACCGCCCAGATAGGCATCCAGCACGCGCTGGTTCACCTGTATCTCGGCGGGCTTGCCCGTGGCGATCACGCAGCCGAACTCCAGCACCGTGATGCGGTCCGCCAGATTCATCACAAACTCCATATCGTGCTCCACGACCAGAATTCCCAGGCCTTCGGCGCGCAGCTGGCGCAGCAGGTCGGCCAGCGCCTGCTTCTCCAGGTGGCGCAGACCCGCGGCCGGCTCGTCCAGCAGCAGGGCCGCGGGCTGGCCGGCCAGGGCGCGCGCGATTTCCACGATGCGCTGCTGCCCCAGCGCCAGCGAAGCCGCAGGCAGGTCGGCGTAGGCACCCAGGCCGCAGCGCTCGATCTGCTTGCGGGCCTCGGCCAGCAGCGCCGCTTCCTCATGCCGGTCCAGACGCAGCATGGAGGCGATCCAGCCCTTGTGGGCGCGCCGGTGCGCGCCCAGAGCCACGTTCTCCAGCACCGAGCGCTGACCGAGCAGGCGCACATGCTGGAAGGTACGACCCAGGCCCAGCGCCGCAAACCGGCGCGAAGGCGCATCGCCCATGACCTGGCCCATGAGCTGGACCTCGCCCTCGGTGGGCGAATCCACGCCCGAAATCATGTTGAAGAAGGTGCTCTTGCCCGCGCCATTGGGGCCGATCAGCGCATGCACCTCGCCGGCCTTGAGGCTCATGGACACATTGTTGTTGGCCACCAGTCCGCCAAAGCGCTTGATCACATGCTCGGCTTGCAGAAGCACCGTGCCTGCGGCCGGCAGGACACGCCGGTCCAGCGGCCTGGGTTCGGCGCGCAGCTTGTTTTCGGGCCGGTGGATCAGCCCGGCCGTCAGCCGCTGCAGCGTGGGCCAGAGCCCTTCGGCAAAACGCTGCAGCACCAGCACCATCAGCAGGCCGAAGACGATGGTCTCGAAGTTGCCGTTGCTGCCCAGCAGCGCGGGCAGGATGTCCTGCAGCTTTTCCTTGAGCAAGGTGATGATGGCCGCACCCAGCACGGCGCCCCAGAGGTGGCCGGCGCCACCCACCACGGCCATGAACAGGTATTCGATGCCGATGTTCAGATTGAACGGCGCCGGGCTCACGAAACGCTGCATATGCGCATACAGCCAGCCCGACAGCGTGGCCAGCAGGGCCGCCAGCACGAACAGCTTGATGCGGTAGCGCGCGGTGTTCACGCCCATGGATTCGGCCATGATCTGCCCGCCCTTGAGCGAGCGTATGGCACGGCCCTCGCGCGAATCGAGCAGGTTGTGCAGCAGCCACATGGCCTGCAGCATCACGGCCCAGATCACCACACCTATGGTGCGCGACGAAGACAGATCCAGGCCCGCGATCTTGATGGCCGGGATGCCGGTCAGCCCGGTCTGGCCGCCCAGGAACTCCATATTGCCGAACAGGTAGTACAGGCTCAGGCCCCAGGCGATGGTGCACAGCGGCAGATAGTGGCCCTGCAGCTTCACCGTCACCGAGCCCAGCACCCAGGCCACGGCAAAGGTGATGACAAAGCCCAGCAGCAGGCCCAGCCAGGGCAGGGCCTGCGTTCCCAGCAGACCGCCCAGCGCGCTGGCGGCCAGGGGCGAGGTGCAGACCCAGGCCGTGGCATAGGCGCCAACACCCACGAAAGCGGCCTGGCCAAACGAGGTCATGCCGCCCACGCCTGTCAGCATCACCAGCCCCAGGGCCACCATGGAATAGAGGCCTATGTAGCACAGCACCACCACCGTGAAGTCGGGCAGAAAGCTCCAGACCGCGGCCAGCAATGCCAGCGCGATCACCGTCAGCAGGCGTGCGCTGACCAGGCCCTGGCGCACCGGCTGCGCCGCCGCCAGGGATGCGGGCCGAGAAGACACGGGCGAACTCATTCTTCTTCCTCCACATGGTGGCTGTTACGCGAGCGCCACCACAACACCGGGATGATCAGGGTAAAGACCAGCACCTCCTTGTAGGCACTGGCCCAGAACGAGGAAAACGCCTCGAGCAGGCCCACCAGGACGGCTCCCGCCAGCGCCAGCGGATAGCTGGCCAGTCCGCCCACGATCGCCGCCACAAAGCCCTTGAGGCCGATCAGAAAGCCGGTGTCGTAGTAGACGGTGGTGATGGGCGCAATCAACAGGCCCGAGATGGCGCCGATCAGGGCCGCGAGTGCAAAGCTCACGTCGCCGGCCAGCCCCGTGGGAATGCCCATGAGGCGTGCGCCAACGCGATTGATGGCCGTGGCGCGCAAGGCCTTGCCCACCATGGAGCGGCCAAAGAAGGCAAACAGCGCGAACACCAGCAGAATGGCCACGCCCACCACGACCAGGGCCTGGCCGGAAACAGGGATCTCGCCCAGCTGGAACGAGGCTTCCGAAAATGCCGGTGTGCGCGATCCTTCGGCTCCGAAGAAAACCAGGCCCAGCCCCACCAGCACGCCGTGCATGGCCACGGAAACAATGAGCAGGCTGAGCACCGTGGCATTGGCCAGCGGCCTGTAGATCAAACGATACATCAGCGGCCCCATGGGCGTGATGATGGCCAGCGTGGTCACGGCCTGCAGCAGCAGCGACGAGGGACGCAGACCATAGGCCAGCGCAAAGGCCAGGCCCGGAGCCGCGACGGTCCAGAACAGCGAGGCCTGCCAGCTGACCTCGCGCCCCGAGCGGTAGCGGATCACGTCCAGCACCAGCACGATGGCGGCCACGGCCAGCAGCAGCCAGAGCGTGGAAGGCACACGGCCGGTCTGCATCATGGCCAGTGTCAGGGCCCCGAAGGACACAAACTCTCCCTGCGGAATGAAGATGACGCGGGTAACGGAGAAAACGAGCACCAAAGCCACCGCCAGCAGCCCATAGATGGCGCCGTTGACAATGCCGTCCTGCCCTAGCAGCAAGGCGATCTGCAGATCCATGATTGAGACTTTCGCTAAAGCCGCCCGCGCCCCGCCCGGCCTGTAAGCACTAAGGCCCCAGGCGGGAGGAAGGCGCTATGGGCGTGACGGGCTCAGGGCTGGTATTTCCAGGTGCCGTTTTCAATCTTGACCATCACCACGCCGTGCTGGATGCCCAGGTGGTCCGTGGGCGCCATGGTGAATACGCCGTGCGCGCCGGCAACGCCCTTGGTCTTCTCCAGCGCCTCGCGCAGTGCTGCGCGGAACTCGGCCGTGCCGGGCTGACCCTTCTTCAGCGCCTCGGGCACAGCGGCCTCCAGCACGCGGCCGGCATCCCAGGTGTGACCACCGAAGGTGGCGGCGCTGCCCTTGCCGTACTTGGTCTCATAGGAGTCCACATAGGCCACGGCCGTCTTCTTCACGGGATGGGAGTCGGACAGCTGATGCGCCACCAGCACCGGGCCCGCGGGCAGCAGCGTGCCCTCCACATCCTTGCCACCCACGCGCAGGAAGTCGGCGTTGGCCACGCCGTGCGTCTGGTAGTAGCGGCCCTTGTAGCCGCGCTCCTTGAGGGTCTTTTCCGGCAGGGCCGCCGGCGTGCCCGAGCCGGCCACCAGCACGGCATCGGGTTTGGCGCCCATGATCTTGAGCGCCTGGCCCGTCACCGAGGTATCGGTGCGCGAGAAAGCCTCGGTGGCCACCAGCTTGATGCCCTTGGCCTCTGCGGCCTTCTTGAATTCCTGCAGCCAGCCTTCGCCGTAGGCATCGTTGAAGCCGATGAAGCCCACGGTCTTGACCCCGCTCTTGGCCATGTGCTCGGCGATGGCGCCGGCCATCATGCTGTCGTTCTGCGGCACCTTGAAGACCCACTTCTTCTTGTCGTCCATGGGCTCGATGATCTTGGCCGAAGCGCCCAGCGTGATCATGGGCGTCTTGTTCTCGGACACCACATCGATCATGGCCAGCGAGTTGGGCGTGGTGCTGGAGCCGATGATGATGTCGGCCTTGTTTTCGCTGATCAGCTTGCGGGTGTTGGAGACGGCGGCGGTGGTGTCGGAGGCGTCGTCCAGAATCACATAGTTGACCTTCTGGCCGCCCATGGTCTGGGGCATCAGGGCCACGGTGTTCTTTTCCGGAATGCCCAGCGAGGCGGCCGGCCCCGTCGCCGAAACCACGACCCCCACGGTGATGTCCGCCATGGCGGTACCCCAGACGGCGGCCAGAGCCGCGGCCACCAGACCCAGTTTTGCGAAGCGCTTCATGCTTGTCTCCTATTGAAGTTTTCCTGCACAGAAATCACAACCGCCACACCAGTGGACGGCGGCCTGTCCGCAAGAGGATGGCCGCTCTGTTTGCCGCTGGTCGCATTTGGCGCCGTAGAGCACCACAATTTATCTTGGTAACTAGTTTTTGACCAGCCCTTTTTCAGACTTGGTGATCGGGGTTTTTACGGCCCCGATGCCACCCATAAACAGGTCCGCCACCACGGGCGCCATGTCCTCATGGTCGAGGGCTCCGCCGGAACGCAGCCAGGTGAACATCCAGTTCATCATGCCAAACAACAGCATGGTCAAGGCCTTGGAAAGCCCGGCCTGGTCCAGGTCGGGGCGGATTTGCAGCAGAGTCTCGCTGAAGCCCGCGACCAGGGCGCGCTCCTTGTCCAGCACCCGCTGCCTGTCGTCGGCCTGCAGATGGCGCACGCTTTCCGTCAGCACGCGGTGCGCGCTGGTCGCCTGCGCATATTCGCGCACAAAGCGCTGAATCAGGCCGCGCAGGCGCTGCTCGGCGGACAGCTGGGACTCGGCCCTGACCTCGCTCTCGAGTGCCTGGAGACGCGTCAGATGCGCGTCGCAGATCTCCAGCAGCAGCGCATATTTGTCGCGGAAATAGTGGTAGATGGCAGGCTTGGACAGGCCGCAGGCCTGGGCCACCTCGTTCATGCTGGTCGCGGCATAGCCCTGGCTGGCAAACAGCGCTGCCGCCTGTTGCAGGATCTGTTCACGCTGCTCGTCGTAGCCGGCCGCACGCCCCCTAGCCATGCTCCCACCCCCGAACGGCATCCGCCTGTTGAATACTCATATCCGCTTGCCGTGCTTTCGATTCATGTGGTTAACGCTCATCAAACGATAGCGTAACCGAAGCGCTGACGGGGCGGCACTGGCAGGTCAGCACAAAGCCCTGCGCGACCTCGGAGGCATTGAGCGCGAAATTGCGCTCCATGCGCACCTCCCCGCCCAGGCATTTGGCGCGGCAGGTTCCGCACACGCCCGAGGTACAGGAGAACGGCAGCTCCAGCCCCGCGGCCTCCGCAGCCTGCAGCAGGCTGTCATGCCGGGCCTGGAACGGAAAGCTGCGCTTCAACCCGTCGCGGATCAAGGTGATCTGCGCCGCCTGCGCGTCGTGGGAGCGCTGCGCCGCCAGCACCGCAGAGGCGGCAGGCAGCACCCCGAAGCGCTCGATATGGATATGCTCGGCCGCCAGCCCTGCGTCCTGCAGCGCGGCCTCGGCCTCGTCGTTCATCTGGTAGGGGCCGCAGACAAAGGCTTCGTCGATCCCGGCGGGCGGCACCACCGAGGCCAGAAACTCCGCGATCTTGGCGCGGTTCATCAGGCCCATATTGAGCGGCGCATCGGTGTCTTCGGCCGAGAACACATGGTGCAGCACCAGACGCGTCAGATAGCGGTTCTTGAGGTCTTCGAGCTCCTCCTTGAACATGCTCGACTGCAGGCTGCGATTGCCGTAGATCAGCGTGAAGCGGCTGCCGGGCTCGCGTGCCAGCACGGACTTCATGATCGACAGAATCGGCGTGATGCCGCTGCCTCCGGCAATGCCGAGATAGTGGCGCCTGGCCTCGGCCTCGATGGGCACGAAAAACCGGCCCTGCGGCGGCATCACCTGGATCTGGTCGCCGGCCTTGAGGCTGGTGTTGACCCAGTTGGAGAACACCCCTCCGGCCACGCGGCGCACGCCCACGCGCAGCTCGTCGTCGTCCACGCCCGCGCAGATCGAGTACGAGCGGCGCAGGTCCTGGCCATCGATCTCGGCGCGCAGGGTCAGGTACTGGCCCTGGATGAACGCGAAGCGCTCGCGCAGGTCCGCGGGCAGCTCAAAGCACACAATCGCCGCCTCGGCCGTATCGGGCTGCACGGAGCGCACCGTCAAGGGGTAAAACAAGGTACTCATGGGCGTCTTTCGCTGACCTAGATCGGTTTGAAGTATTCGAAAGGCTCGTGGCAGCTCACGCAGCGGTACAGGGCCTTGCAGGCCGTCGAGCCATAGGCGGACAGCCGCTCGGTCTGCGCGCTGCCGCAGCGCGGGCAGGGCACGGCTTCATCCGTACGCGGCCGGTACTGCGCACGCGGCACAAAGCGCAGGGTCACGGGCTCGTGCGGCCGCACGGCACCGGGGGGGGCAATGCCGTAGGCACGCAGCTTGTCCCGGCCTGCGGGCGTGATCCAGTCCGTGCTCCAGGCCGGTGCGCGCTGCAGCCGCACCCGCACCGGCCCCAGGCCGGCACGCTGCAACCCTTCCACCACGCTCTGCTCTATCGCTTCGGTCGCCGGGCAGCCGGAATAGGTGGGCGTAATGGCGATTTCCAGCCCTTCGCCGCTCTCTGCCACCGAGCGCACCATGCCCAGATCGCAGAGGCTCACCGCAGGCACTTCCGGGTCCGGAATCTGTGCAAGCACGGCCCAGGCATGGGCCACACGGGCCGACTCTGCCATGGCGGCGGCCTTCATCACCAGGCTCCACCCGGATAGGCGCGCTGCAGATGCTGCATCTCGGCCAGCATATAGCCCAGATGTTCGCTGTGCACGCCGCGCTTGCCGCTGCTCACAAAGGCCGAGTCCTGGGGCAGCCGCAGGTTTGCGGCCTCCAGCACGGATTGCATCTCGGCCAGCCAGGATGGCTGCAGGCTCTCCCAGCGCGGCCCCAGGCCGGTTTGCTCGGCATGCAGGTCCACGGTGTCGCTGCTGAACAGCTCGGGCGTGTAGTGCCACAGCGCATCCACCGCGGCCTGGGCGCGCCGGTGGGATTCCTGAGTGCCATCGCCCAGGCGCACCACCCAGTCGGCCGCATGCTCCTGGTGGTAGCGTGCCTCCTTCAAGGCCTGGCCCGCAATCGCCGCCAGCTCGGCATTGCGGGACTGCAGCAACTCGCGCCACAGCAGGCTCAGAAAGGTGGCAACCAGGGTGTTGCGCAGCACGGTGAATGCGAAATCGCCACGCGGCAGCTCGACCAGCGTGGGGTTGTAGTAGTGGCGCTCCTCGCGCAGAAAAGCCAGCTGGTCTTCGTCATGGCCGGACGGCTTGCCGGCCAGGGTCAGCACGGCGCGGGCCTGGCCGATCAGATCCAGCGCCATATTGGACAGCGCGATGTCTTCCTCGAGTACGGGCGCATGGCCGCTCCACTCGGCGATGCGCTGGGCGAGGATCAGGCAGGTATCGCCTATGCGCAGCAGATACTGCTGGGCCGGATCCTGGGGCAAGGTGATGCTGTGTTGCATGGCGCCCTCACATGTGGTTGACGGCCTGGGGCAGCTGGTAGAACGAAGGATGGCGGTACACCTTGTCCTGCGCCGGGTCGAAGAACATGTCCTTGTCGCCGGGGTCGCTGGCCACGATCTGCTCGGACCTGACGACCCAGATGCTCGTGCCCTCCTGCCGGCGCGTGTACACATCGCGCGCCATCTGTATGGCCATGGCCGCATCGGCCGCGTGCAGGCTGCCGCAGTGCTTGTGATCCAGGCCGGCCTTGCTGCGGATGAAAACCTCCCACAGCGGCCATTCGTGTTGAGGGCCGCTGCCGGCCGTGGTTTCGGAAGCTGTGCTCATGACGGACTCCACAATTCGGACATTGATATTCAGGCTTGCCGGCGCGCACGCTCGGTCTGCCTGGCTGCATGGGCCAGGGCCGCATCGCGGACCCAGGCGCCGTCCTCCCAGGCCTTGACGCGCGCGCTCAGGCGTTCGCGGTTGCAGGGGCCGTCGCCGCCCACCACGCGCCAGAACTCGCTCCAGTCGATGGCGCCAAAGTCGTAGTGCTGGCGCGCCTCGTTCCAGCGCAGCTCGGGGTCGGGCAGGCTCACGCCCAGCACCTTGGCCTGCTCCACCGCCGCGTCGACGAATTTCTGGCGCAGCTCGTCGTTGCTGATGCGCTTGATGCCCCAGCGCATGGACTGCGCGGAGTTGGGCGACTGGTCGTCGGGCGGGCCGAACATCATCAGGGTCGGCCACCACCAGCGGTTCACCGCATCCTGCACCATGTCCTGCTGCGCCGGTGTGCCCCGCTGCATCATCACCAGCAGGCTGTCGAAGCCCTGGCGCTGATGGAAACTCTCCTCGCGGCAGATGCGGACCATGGCGCGCGCATAGGGGGCGTAGGAACAGCGGCAGATCGGCACCTGGTTCATGATGGCCGCGCCGTCCACCAGCCAGCCGATCACGCCCACATCCGCCCAGCTGAGCGTGGGATAGTTGAAGATGGAGCTGTACTTGGCCTTGCCGCTGTGCAGCGCCTCCAGCATCTGGTCCCGGCTGCTGCCCAGGGTTTCCGCCGCCGCATACAGATACAGGCCGTGGCCGCCCTCGTCCTGCACCTTGGCCAGCAAAATGGCCTTGCGCTTGAGCGTGGGCGCACGCGTGATCCAGTTGCCCTCGGGCAGCATGCCGACGATCTCCGAATGCGCATGCTGGCTGATCTGGCGCAGCAAGGTCTTGCGGTAGTTCTCGGGCAGCCAGTCCTTGGCCTCCATGAACTCGCCCGCGTCGATGCGCGCATCGAAGCGCTGCTGCAGTGCGATCTCCTCGGCGCTGCGCAGCAGCGGAGCCTCGCTTTTGCCTTCCTTGGCCATCAGATCCATGGCTTGGGTGTACATGGGTCGAACCTCCTTCAACGGGGACGCTTGTCGATCACGCGGCGGGCTTTGCCGACCAGGGTGCGCTCTATGGAATCGGAGTTCAGCACCTCCACCGCCGTGCTGATGCCTATCATGGTCTTGATGCGCTGCTGCACCCAGTCGGCCAGCTGCTGCTTTTCGCCGCCACCGCCGGGCTGCAGCTCGCAGCGCACCGCCACCCGGTCCAGATTGCCGTCGCGCGTGACCACGATCTGATACTGGCCCGAAAGCTGCGGGCTTTGCAGCACGATCTCCTCGATCTGCGTGGGAAAGACGTTGACGCCGCGGATGATGAGCATGTCGTCCGAGCGGCCCACGATCTTGCCCATGCGGCGAAACGACCGCGCCGTGGGCGGCAGCAGCCGCGTCAGATCCCGCGTGCGGTAGCGGATGATGGGCATGGCCTCTTTCGACAGAGAGGTGAACACCAGTTCGCCCTCGCTGCCTTCGGGCAGCACAGCGCCGGTGTCGGGGTCGATGATCTCGGCATAGAAATGGTCTTCCCAGATCACCGGCCCGTCCTTGGTCTCCACGCACTCGCTGGCCACGCCCGGCCCCATGACTTCCGACAGGCCGTAGATATCGACGGCATCCAGGCCGCCCTTGGTTTCCAGCTCCTGGCGCATGGCCTCGGTCCAGGGTTCGGCGCCGAAGATCCCGGTGCGCAGCGAACTCCGGGCCGGATCCAGCCCCTGGCGCCGCATCTCCTCGATGATCACCTGCATGTACGAGGGCGTGACCATGATGATGTCGGGCTTGAAGTCGGCGATCAGCTGCACCTGTTTTTCGGTCTGCCCGCCGGACATGGGGATCACGGTGCAGCCGGCGCGCTCGGCGCCGTAGTGGGCCCCCAGGCCGCCGGTGAACAGGCCGTAGCCGTAGGCCACATGGATCAGGTCCCCGGCGCGGCCGCCGGCAGCGCGGATGGAGCGCGCCACCAGCTCCGCCCAGACATCGATGTCCCGCTTGGTATAGCCGACCACCGTGGGCTTGCCCGTGGTGCCGCTGGAGGCATGGATGCGCGCGACCTGCTGGCGCGGCACGGCAAACATGCCGAACGGGTAGTTGTCGCGCAGATCCTTCTTGGTCGTGAACGGAAACTTGGCAATGTCCGCCAGAGTCTTGAGATCCGCGGGGCTCACGCCCCTGGCATCGAAAGCCTGGCGGTAGTGCGGCACCCTGTCATAGGCATGCTGCAGCGTCCAGCGCAGGCGCTGCAGCTGCAGGGCTTCGATTTCATCGCGGCTCGCGGTTTCTATGGCGTCGAGCGCGCAGCTCTGGTGATGGCGTGCATCCATGTTTGGCCTCCGTGTCTTGCGCCTCAGGCGGGCCTGACGGGCACGCTGGGCTTGCCCTTCATCGAGTAGGACCGGCCGCGGAATATGGCGATCAGCTGTCCCTGGCGGTTGCGTATCGTCACGTCGTACACGCCGGTGCGGCCCGCCTGCGACTGCTCGCGCGCCTCGGCCACCAGCATGTCGCCGGGCCGCCCCGGGGCCACGAAATCCACCGACAGACCCGAAGCCACCGTCATCTCGTTGCGCGTGTTGCAGGCATAGGCAAACGCCGTGTCGCCCAGGGCGGTGATAAAGCCGCCGTGGCAGGTATCGAAGCCGTTGAGCATGTCGTCGCGCACCGGCATCTCAATCGTCGCCTCGCCGGGCGCGATATGGGTGATGCGCATATTCAGCGCCTGAGCGGCGCGGTCGCGGGCAAACATGCCGTCGCGCACCAGTTCCGCGGTTTGCTGTGGAGTCATGGCCTGGGCTCGCTTTCAACGATCGGTGAACGCCGGTGCACGCTTGGCCATGAAGGCCGAGACACCTTCCAGATAGTCGTGGGCCGAGCCCAGTGCCTTCTGTTCGCGAGCTTCCAGCGCCAGCGACTCGCCAAAGCTCAGATGCTGGGCCGCATCGACGGCCTGGCGCGTGGCGACCAAGGCCTTGGTCGGCATGGCGGCCAGCCTGGCCGCCGTCTCCGCCACCGCGAGCTCAAAATCCGCATCGGGCAGGCAGCGCCAGATCAGCCCCATGGCCTGGGCCTCGGCAGCGGACAGCTTGTCGCCCAGCAAGGCCAGGCCCAGCGCGCGCTGCCGTCCCACCAGGCGCGGCAGCAGCCAGGTGCCGCCGCTGTCGGGCAGCAATCCGATCTTGGTGAAGGCCTGGATAAAGCTCGCCGATTCGGTCGCCACGACCAGATCGCAGCCCAGGGCGATATTCGCGCCCGCCCCCGCGGCCACGCCGTTGACGGCGGCGACGACGGGCATGGGCATGGCACGCAGCTGCTCGCACAGCGGCTTGTAGCAGCGTTCTATCAGCAGGCTCAGATCCGTGGGCGGCTGGCCCGCTGCCGCAGGCGCCGCGCCCTCATCCGCCAGATCCTGGCCCGCGCAGAACCCGCGTCCGGCCCCGGTCAGGACCACGCAGCGCACGCCGGGATCGGCCGCGGCCTGCTGCAAGGCCGCCAGCAGTTCGACATGCATGGCCTGCGTCAGGCTGTTGAGTGCTTTGGGACGGTTCAGCGTCAAGGTGCGCACCGCACCATGCTGCCCAAGCAGAACGAGGGACTCCGACATGCTCACTCCTGTGACAGGGTTGGCTTGCGGCAGATCAAACAAAATCTACCGAACGGTCGGGAAATAGTATTCCCGCTCTGATCTGCATCAAATCAGAGCAAACCCGTAACCCTGGCCGCCCATACATGCACAGAGGTGTGGACAGCTGCTCGGGATTGCTGCAGCCGCCGGCACCGGAGTGGGCGACAATCGGTACATGAGTTTCGCCCCCCTGACCAATGACACCTTCCTGCGCGCCTGCCGTCGCCAGGCTACCGACTACACGCCGCTGTGGCTGATGCGCCAGGCGGGCCGTTATCTGCCCGAGTACCGCGACACGCGCGCCAAGGCCGGCAGCTTCATGGGCCTGGCCACCAACGTGGACTACGCCACCGAGGTCACGCTGCAGCCGCTGGAGCGCTTTCCGCTGGACGCGGCCATCCTGTTCTCCGACATCCTCACCGTGCCCGACGCCATGGGCCTGGGCCTGTCCTTCGCCCAGGGCGAGGGACCGAAGTTCGCCAAGGTGGTGCGTGACGAAGCGGCCGTGGCCGAGCTGGCCGTGCCCGATATGGACAAGCTGCGCTATGTGTTCGATGCCGTCACCAGCATCCGCCGCGCGCTCAATGGCCGCGTGCCGCTGATCGGCTTCTCGGGCAGCCCCTGGACCCTGGCCTGCTATATGGTCGAGGGCGGCGGCAGCGACGACTACCGTCTGGTCAAGAGCCTGATGTATGCGCGCCCCGACCTGATGCACCGCATTCTGGAAGTGAATGCCGACAGCGTGGCGCTTTATCTGAATGCCCAGATCGACGCGGGCGCCCAGGCCGTGATGATTTTCGACAGCTGGGGCGGCGTGCTGGCCGACGGCATGTTCCAGCAGTTCAGCCTGGCCTATACCAAGCGCGTGCTGGCCCAGCTCAAGCGCACCGGCGTGGACGGCCAGGACGTGCCGCGCATAGTCTTCACCAAGGGCGGCGGCATCTGGCTGGCCGACATGAACACGCTGGACTGCGAGGTCCTGGGTCTGGACTGGACCGCCAACCTGAGCCAGGCACGTGCCATGGTCGGCGGAAAGGTCGGCGGCCCCGGCAAGGCGCTGCAGGGCAATATCGACCCCAATGTGCTGTTTGCCCCACCCGATCAGGTGGCGGCCCAGGCGCGCGCCGTGCTCGACAGCTTTGGCAAGCCCCACACGGACAAGAGCAGCACCGGCCCTACGCATATCTTCAACCTCGGCCATGGCATCAGCCAGTTCACTCCGCCCGAGCATGTGGCGGCGCTGGTCGAGACCGTGCACAGCTACTCGCGTCAGCAGCGCGGCTGAACTGCGGGCGGCGCCAAGTGCCCGAACCGGCACTTGGCCCCATCACCCCTCAAAATTAAAAGGTTATTGAGCGACATTCATGCCCCGACAGGCCGCATGAAACTTCATAACCCATTGATTTTTATAAATTTATTTGTAAATTTCAGAATTTCCCAGGGAAACGGGATTTCAGGATTTTTTTATTTCCAGCCCCCGGCTGCAGCGCAAATCCCAAGTTATCCACATGTGGAGTTCTGCAACGCAGGCAAAGCATGCAGGCTTCAGCCATTAGCGCTACTTTTTTGTAGATTTGTGGCCTAGACAAAAGCATTTGCAGGCTTTTAGGTCTAGGGAGCTTCGCGCTTGACAGTGGGCCGCAGCCTGATTTATGCACAGATGCGGGAAAGCAGACCCTGGGTAACAACCGCCTCGAAGGCGGCCTAGCCATCACTCGCATTCGCTCATAAGTTATTGTTCTATTTATATTTTTCATTCCACAACGGTTTACCTCCAGATTCATATCCGTGCTGCAGTGCATTTGACAGGCTTTCTGCCCGCACTTTTCCCCACAAAGTTATCCACAAGCAGCAAAGCCTTGGCTGGCGTCAAAATCTGCTATAGCTCTGATGGAAACCGGCGCAGCAGGCGCCGGAACAGACGCCGCCCCGACCCTCCATGCCTCATATCGTTCACGTTGCCGTCCAGACGCCGGCCCACAGCGCTGTGGGCGAATTGCTCAGCTACAGCTGCGACGAGGCGCTGCCGCCCGGCACCCTGGTCCGCGTCCCCCTGGGCAAGCGGGAGCTGCTGGGCGTGGTCTGGGAGGCACCTGCCACGCCCGATGCCATTCCCGACGGAGTGGAGCTGCGCGGCATCGCCGCCGTGCTGCGAGGCATAGAGCCTCTGAGCCTGGGCTGGCGGCGGCTGGTGAGCTTTGCCGCCCACTATTACCAGCGCAGCCTGGGAGAGATCGCGGTGACGGCTCTGCCGCCGCAGCTGCGCGATATGACGCCCGAGCAGCTGGCGCGACGCCTGGCCCCGCCCAAGGCCGCCAAGAGCGGCAAAAGCCGGAAAGCCAAGACCGAGGAAGGCATCGAGAAAGCCGCAATCGATACGCCCCCTCCTCCAGATACTCCTTTGCTGGCACTGAGCGCCGAGCAGGCTGCGGTATTCACGCAGATTGAGCAGAACCCCGGACCTTTTCTGCTCTACGGCAGCACGGGCAGCGGCAAGACCGAGGTCTATCTGCGCGCCGTGCAGGCCGTGCTGGACGCCAACCCCGAGGCTCAGGCCCTGGTCATGGTGCCCGAGATCAATCTCACGCCCCAGCTCGAGCAGCGCTTCATCGCCCGCTTCGTGCCCCAGTACGGCCAGGATGCCGTGGTCAGCATGCACAGCGGCATGACCCATCCGCAGCGGCTCAAAAGCTGGCTGGCCGCGCATACGGGCCGCGCGCGCATCGTGCTGGGCACGCGCATGGCGATTTTTGCGAGCCTGCAGCAGCTGGCGCTGATCGTGGTCGACGAGGAGCACGACGCCAGCTACAAGCAGCAGGAGGGCGCACGCTATTCGGCACGCGATCTGGCCATCTGGCGTGCCCGCGACAGCGGGTCCAAAGTCATTCTGGGCAGCGCCACGCCTTCGCTGGAAAGCTGGCATGCGAGCGACCCCGAGGTGGGCCGCTATCTGCGGCTGGCCATGCCCAGCCGTATCGGGTCCGCCAGCCTGCCCCGGGTGCGGCTGGTCGACATGAGCCAGCAGCCGCGCCGGGCCGTGTTCTCGCCGCCGCTGATCGAGGCCATCACCGAGCGCGTGCGGCGCGGCGAACAAAGCCTGATCCTGCTCAACCGCCGCGGCTTTGCGCCCGTGCTGTTCTGCGCCGACTGCAACTGGAAAAGCGACTGCCCGCATTGCAGCGCCCACCAGGTGTTCCACAAGGGCGACCGCACTCTGCGCTGCCACCACTGCGGCTTTACCCAGCGCGTGCCGTTTGTCTGCCCCGGCTGCGGCAACCCCGACATACTGCCGCTGGGCAAGGGCACGGAGCAGTTGCAGGAAGAGCTGGAGCGGCTGCTGCGCAATGTGCAGCGCCCCGACGGCGATCCGGCCCGCGTGGCGCGCATCGATGCCGACACCACAAAGGCCAAGGGCAGCCTGGCGGAACAGCTGGCCCAGGTCCATGCGGGCGACGTGGACGTGCTGGTCGGCACGCAGATGGTGGCCAAGGGCCATGATTTCCGGCGCATCACGCTGGTGGCCGCCGTCCAGCCCGACAGCGCGCTGTACTCCAGCGACTACCGCGCACCCGAGCGCTTGTTCTGCCTGCTGATGCAGGCAGCGGGCCGGGCCGGGCGCGACGCGCAATATGTGCAGGCCCAGGGCAGCCACCCGGAGATGTGGATCCAGACCCACGAACCGCAAAACGCCGTCTACACGGCACTGCGCAAACATGACTATCCGGCGTTTGCCAGGCGGCAGCTACAGGAGCGCCTGGACGCGGGCATGCCGCCCTATGCCTTCCAGGCCATAGTCCGCGCCGATGCGCGCTCGCAGGAGGCGGCCCAGGGCTTTCTGGCCGCGGCCACGCAGGTGGCGCGCGATGCGGGCCTGCCCTATCTCGACGAGGTCTTCATCTATCCGCCCATCCCCATGGCGGTGCAACGCGTGGCCAATGTGGAGCGCGCCCAGATGCTGCTGGAGGCCGGCAACCGCAGCGCGCTGCTGCGCTTTCTGAATGCCTGGCAGCAATACCTGCACTGGCTGCGTGCCCGGCCCGAGCACAAGGCCCTGGTGCGCTGGCTGGTGGATGTGGACCCGCTGAGCATCTGAGAGCGCCTGGCCTCAAGGCTTTTTGCGCTGCAGCCCTTTATTCTTTAGCGCTTCACGCTATCAAATCCGGTACAAGCACCAGCGCCCGGCCGAATCCATCGGGATTTGCGCGAATGTGCAGCCCGGCATGAGTATTGCATCGTGTGAAGATCGGCTCCACAAGAGGCCGGTTCTTTCAATCACGGAGCACTACTTCATGCAAAAGCAAGCCTTCCGCCAGACACTGCTGGCCGCCACCATCGCCGTCCTGGGCGTTCTGTCCTCCCCCGGCGCAGCCCTGGCTCAGGATGCATCGCCTGCCGCCATGCAAGCTGCCAAGGCTCAGGTAGCCAAGCCCAATGTGGTGGTCTTGGCCACCGGCGGCACGATTGCAGGCGCCGGCGCCTCCACCGTCAACAGCGCCACCTATACGGCGGCCAAGGTGCCCGTGGACAAGCTGCTGGCCGGCCTGCCCGAGCTGGCCAATGTGGCCAATGTGCGTGGCGAACAAGTGTTCCAGATCGCCTCCGAAAGCTTCACCAACGACAATCTGCTGACCCTGGCCAAGCGCGTCTCGCAGCTGGCCAAGCAGCCCGATGTGGACGGCATCGTCATCACCCACGGCACGGACACGCTGGCCGAAACCGCCTACTTCCTGAGCCTGACGGTGCATACCGACAAGCCCATCGCCGTGGTCGGCAGCATGCGCCCCGGCACGGCCCTGTCGGCCGACGGCGCGCTGAACCTGCTCAATGCCGTGAGCGTGGCCGGCTCCAAGGACGCCAGGGGCAAGGGCGTGTTCGTCACCATGAACGACGAGATCAACACCGCCCGCGATGTGAACAAGGACATCAACATCCAGACCAGCGCCTTCCACAGCCAGTGGGGCCCGCTGGGCATGGTGGTTGAAGGCAAGAACTACTGGTTCCGTGCGCCCGTCAAGCGCCACACCATGAACTCCGAGTTCAATATCGACAACATCGACAAGCTGCCCCAGGTGGACATCGTCTATGCCTATGGCAATGTCCAGCCCACGGCCGTGAATGCGCTGGTCAGCAGCGGCGCCAAGGCCATCGTCCATGCGGGCACGGGCAATGGCTCGGTGGCCGACCGCATGGTCAAGCCGCTGCAGGATGCGCGCGCCAAGGGCGTGATCATCGTGCGCTCCTCGCGCGTGCCCTATGGCTTTGTGCTGCGCAATGCCGAGCAGCCCGACGACAAGTACGACTGGGTGGTGGCCCACGATATGCGCCCCGAAAAAGCGCGCCTGCTGACCATGCTGGCGCTGACCAAGGGCGCCAACACGGCCGAGCTGCAGCGGATGTTCTGGGAGTATTGATCCACACCCCCTGAGGCGCTTCGCGCCTTCCCCCTCTCTCGCTTTGCGGGAGGGGGACGATGCCTTCGCAGCGAGGCGGCTCTTGCTCGGCATCACTCGCAAAAGAGTCGCTGCATGCGACAAAGATTGCTTCCACCAAAACAGCGGCTTGCGCATACTGGGTGTGCGCAAGCCGCTTCTGTTTTTGATCAGATCATCAGCGCCACGGCGGCGGAGAAGCTCAGGAAGGCCAGGGTTGTGCTCACCAGGATGATGCGGGCCACGCGGCCGCTGTGGGCACCGAAGCGTTCGGTCAGCAGCGAGACATTGCTGGCCGAGGGCAGCGCGGCCAGCAGCACCAGGATGACGAAGGCCTCGCGGCCCAGCGGCAAGCCCAGGGCCATGGCGGCGCTGCCCACGGCCCAGACCAGCAGCGGGTGAACCAGGAGTTTGGCCAGAGCGATCGGCACATAGTCGCGCGCGGCCACGCGTTCGTGGCTGTTCATCTGCGAGCGCGCCAGCACCGCACCTATGGTGAACAGCGCCACGGGCGAGGCTGCAGCGGCCAGCATGGCCACGGTCTTGTCCACCGGACCGGGCAGGGACCAGCCCAGAGCCGATGCCAGGCCGCCCAGCGCTATGGACCAGGGCATGGGATTGGACACCATGCCCTTGAAAGCACCTCTGAGCGCCACGGCCGCGCCATGCGCACCCGCCGCGTCCAGTCGCGACAGCGCAATGCAGGCCGAGGTGGTGATCACCATGTCTATGGCCATGGTCACGATGACCGGACCCGCGCTCTGCGCGCCCAGCAGCGCCACCAGCATGGGCACGCCCATGAAGCCGGTATTCGGAAAGGTCGCGACCAGGGCGCCGAAGGCCGCGTCGCTCCAGCCCAGGCGCCGGCGCGTCAGCACCACCGTAGCGGCCACCATCACGCAGGCGCACAGCAGATAGACGGCCGTCACCTGGGCATCGAGCAGCTGGGCGATGGGCGTCTGCGCACCGAAGCGAAACAGCATGCAGGGCAGCGCGAAATACAGCACGAAGGCATTGAGCCCCGGAATCGCCGCCTGGGGCAGAACGCCGCGCCAGGTCGCGACAAAGCCGCAGGCCACGAGCGCGAAGAAGGGAAAGGTGATGAAAAGCACGGACAGCACCGGCGGATTCTCACCGCATTGCCTGCGGGCGAGGCCAGGCGCCCGCGTGAAATTTCTTGCACCCGGGGCAGGACCCGCTGCAAGGCCTGCCGATAATCCCGCGCCCGTCATCAGTTGTCACAGTCCTGCACCGGCACGATCGCGGCAAAGCGGTATGCTTCCCGCTCCCCCAACTCCTATCGCAGCCGTCCGTTTCATGTCCGCAGGTCTCAATCTCGCCCAGCTCCAAGCCGTGCATTACACCGAAGGTCCATGCCTTGTGCTGGCTGGCGCGGGCTCGGGCAAGACGCGCGTGATCACCCACAAGATCGCGCGCCTGATCGAAACTGGCCTCGCGCCGCGGCGCATTGCGGCCATCACCTTTACCAACAAGGCCGCCGCCGAAATGCGCGAACGCGCGGCCGGGCTCATAGGCCGCCAGGCCAAGGACGTGCTGGTCTGCACTTTTCACGCCCTGGGCGTGCGCATGGTGCGCGAGGACGGCCATGTGCTGGGCCTCAAGCCCCAGTTCAGCATCCTCGACCAGGACGATGTGACCGGCATCCTCAAGGACTGCGCGGGCGGCACCACCGATGCGGCCACGGCACGCCAGTGGCAGTGGACCATCAGCAACTGGAAGAACCAGGGCTGGGACAGCCGCAAGGCCCTGGCCATGGCCCAGGACGACAACGAGCGCAGCATCGCGCTGATCATGCAGCGCTATGAAGAGCGCCTGACCGCCTACCAGAGCGTGGACTTCGACGACCTCATCGGCATGCCCATGCGCTTGCTGCGCGGCCATGCCGAGGTGCGCGAGAAATGGCAGCGCCTGCTCGGCCATGTGCTGGTGGACGAGTACCAGGACACCAATGCCACGCAGTACGAGCTGCTCAGAATGCTGGTCGGCGAGCGTGCCCACTTCACGGCCGTGGGCGACGACGACCAGAGCATCTACGGCTGGCGCGGCGCCACACTGGACAATCTGAAAAAGCTGCCCGTCGATTTTCCGCAGCTCAAGATCATCAAGCTGGAGCAGAACTACCGCTCCACCAGCGCCATCCTGCGCGCGGCCAACAATGTGATCGGCCCCAACCCCAAGCTGTTTCCCAAGACCCTGTTCTCGGAGCTCGGCGAGGGCGAGCCCGTGCGCATCGTGGACTGCGACACCGAGGAGCACGAGGCCGAGCGCGCCGTGGCGCGCATCCAGGGCCTGCGCGCCAGCATGAACCCGCAGCCGGCCTGGAAGGACATGGCGATTCTGTACCGTGCCAACCATCAGGCCAAGCCCTTCGAGAAGGCGCTGCGCAAAGCCAACATCCCCTACAAGGTCTCGGGCGGCACCTCGTTCTTCGACCGCGCCGAGATCAAGGACCTCTGCGCCTGGTTCCGGCTCTGGATCAACAACGACGACGACCCCGCGTTTCTGCGCGCCATAGGCACGCCCAAGCGCGGCATAGGCCACACCACGCTGGGCAAGCTCGGCGAGTTCTCGGGTGCGCACAAGCTCTCCATGTTCGGCTCGCTGTTCAATGCCATGCTCGAGGAGGCCCTGCCCCGCAAAGCCTTCGAGAGCCTGCTGGAGTTCGGCCGCTATATCAACGACCTCGAATACCAGGCCCGCCACACGCTGGGCGCCGAGGCCGCGCGCGCTTTTCTGCTCGACTGGCTCAAGGAGATAGGCTACGAGCAGTATCTGTACGACAGCGAGGACAGCGAGTCCGTGGCCGCGGCGCGCTGGAGCAATGTGCTGGAGTTCTGCGACTGGATGTCCCAGCGCGCGGGCGGCAAGATCGAGGATGCGGCGGGAACGACCACGCAGACCGAGGTCAAGAGCCTGCTCGAGGTCTCGCAGAACATCGCCCTGCTCTCCACCATCAGCGAACGCGAACAGGAGCAGGACATGGTGGTGCTCTCCACGCTGCACGCCTCCAAGGGCCTGGAGTGGCCGCATGTGATGCTGGTCGGAGCGACCGAGGGCATGCTGCCCTTCAAGCTCGACGACGACGAC
This sequence comes from Comamonas guangdongensis, assembly GCF_041079535.1. NCBI lineage: Bacteria > Pseudomonadati > Pseudomonadota > Betaproteobacteria > Burkholderiales > Comamonadaceae > Comamonas > Comamonas guangdongensis. The sequence goes on from NZ_JBFYGN010000004.1 coordinate 99,976, forward strand.
GGCCGCCAGCAGAAGCTCAGCGACGAAACCGCGGCCCGCCTGCAGGAAGAGCGCCGCCTGATGTATGTGGGCATCACGCGCGCCCAGCGCACGCTGGCCGTGAGCTGGACCAAGCGCCGCAAGAAAGGCCGCGAGATGGTGGCCTGCCAGCCCAGCCGCTTCATCAAGGAAATGGGCCTGGACGCGGCCACCGCCAAGGAAGACCCGCGCGAGAAGCTGCGCAAGCTGCGCGAGGAATTTGCCGCACGCAAGGCACAGCCGGGCGCCGCAGCCGCATCCTAAGCACCGACACATGAACTACTCCTCATTGCTTCGCGCTCTTGTTTGTGGAGCGGGCATCGCGCTGCTGGGCAGCGCCCAGGCGCAGGACGGCACGACCTGCCCTTCCGACTGGACCATGAGCGATGCCCAGCTGCAGGGCCACTGGACGGCCAGCATCGAAGGCCAGCCCGGCAGCCTGAGCCTGGAGCTCGGGCCGCACCCCGAGTGGCAGGGCACGGTCAAGGGCTATGTCCTGCGCGGCGACGCACGCCTGCCCATGGTCGGCGATGTGAACGAGGGCGCGGTCACGCTGGAGGAAAGCGCCGACGGCGTGCACATCACCGGGACCTGGCTGGGCCAGGTCGTCGCCGCCAGCTGCGGCCGGGAGATACGCGGCGACTATCTGCCCGGCGAAGAAGCCCGGTCCCAGCCCTTTGTGCTGCGCAAACGCTCCGAGCCAGGCACGCCCCCATACGCCCCCAGGTGAGCATGAACCGACCTTTTCCCCTCAACACCATGGCGCTGGCCGCCCTGGCCTGCGGCACCTGGCTGCCGCCCGCCCAGGCGCAGAACACCTTGAGCCCCGAGGCCTGGCGCCAGTGCGCGGCCACCACCGACAACACGGCGCGCCTGGCCTGTTTCGACGCCTGGGCCCAGCATCAGCAGCCGCTCACGGCTCCGCCCGGCGCCAGCTGGAGCCTGCCCGAGGCCAATGCCGCAAGCGCCGGCAACAACCCCGCACCAACACCCGAGTCTGCGCCCGAGCCGGCGCCCGTGCTCGCGGCCGACACCAGCCTGGCCCTGCCCGTCACACCGACCAACGGCGGCTGCCGCGACCCGCGCTACAGCGAGATCTCGCGCTACTACGAACTTGAGCCCGGCTCGGACTGCGGCACTTTCAGCTTCCGCGGCTACCGGCCGATGTCGGTGTCTGCCGTGCTCGGCAGCCGTGTCGACACCCAGCCCTTCTCGCCCAGCCGCGGCTCGCCCGAGCCCGAGGGCTACCAGAAGCACGAGATGCGCATCCAGCTGTCGGCGCGCACCAAGCTGGCCTCGGGCCTGTTGACGGGGCCGACCTCCGGCGGCAAGGACTCGCTGTGGTTCGGCTATACCCAGCAGTCCTACTGGCAGCTGTTCAACGGCGCCATCTCGCGCCCCTTCCGCACCACGGACCACGAGCCCGAGGTGTTCTACGTCTATCCCACCGACGCGCAACTGCCCTTTGGCTGGCGCTGGCGCTACTCGGGCGTGGGCCTGGTGCACCAGTCCAACGGCCAGAGCAATCCGCTGTCGCGCAGCTGGAACCGCTGGTATCTGATGACGGGCGCCGAACTCGGCAACCGCTGGCAGCTGCAGCTCAAGGCCTGGAAGCGCATAGAGGAAAGCGCGCCCGACGATGACAACCCGCATATCCAGGACTACATAGGCCGCGGCGAAGTCAAGCTGGGCTGGAATGTCAACGACCAGAACTATCTGGGCTTCACGGCCCGCGGCTCGCTGGGCCAGGGCAAGGGTTCGGGCCGCATCGAATGGCTGCGCACCCTGGGCGAGGGCTGGAACGGCGGCAAGAGCAATCTACGCCTGCATGTCCAGCTGTTCAGCGGTTATGGCGACAGCCTGGTGGACTACAACTACAAGCGCACGGTGCTCAGCGTGGGCTTCAGCCTGCTGGATTTCTAGGAGCAGAGCAGATTGCCCCGGCGGCACATGGCTTAGGCCCAAAATCCTGAGGCCTTGAGCTGTGCCGCCAGCAACTCGGTAAAGCGTGCATAGCCTGCCGCATTGGCATGCACCTGATCGGCGCGCAACGCGCTATTACTCAGCACTTCGCTCCAGGCCTCGGCCAGCAGGGCTACCTTGTTGTCCTTGGACAGCGTTTGGTAGATGGCGTGATCTTTCATGCGCCCGGTCAGCGCTGCGCTCAGACTCAGCTCGGGCACCGCCACTAGCAACACAGGGATGGCCTTGCTTTTGCACAGCTGCAGCATGCGATTGATATCGCTCTGCACGCCTTGCGCACTCTTGCGCTGCAGCCAGTCATTGCCACCCGCGCACAAGATCACCAAAGACGGCTGATGTTCATCCAGCAGCCCGGACAAGCGCGCCGCGATCTGGCTGCTAGTCTCGCCCGAGACTCCGGCATTTACCACCTTCCAGCCTGTGCGTTCGGCCAGCATGCTGGGGTAGGCCGCGTCGGCACTGGCGCCAACGCCTTGCGTCAGAGAGTCGCCCAGAGCCAGCACCGTGGCGCCTGCTGGAATGGCCGCCGCCTTCGGTGCTTTTTTGCCGCAGGCACTCAACAACATTCCACTGCCCGCAATCACGGCGGCGGCACGAATGCCTTGAAGAACACGGCGACGGTACGAATCAAATATCGGCTGCATGGCATCTCACAAAAAATGGGGTTGCAACGTCGGGGGCAGATCCCCCTGGCCGCGAGGATAGCCCAGCCCCTGCCGCCCACAACACCTCTTGCGTCACAACAGCAAAGCCGCAATACCGCAGCCATGAAAAAAGCCACTGCGGCCAAGGCCCAGCGGCTATGTAATTACCAGATATGAATCAGTCGGGCACCACGGCCGTGACCTCGATCTCCACCTTGGCGCGATCCTCGATCAGGGCCGCGACCTGCACGGCCGTCATGGCCACGCTGAAGGAGCCGATCAGCTCGCGATAGGCCTTGCCGATCTCGGCCTGCTGCGCCAGGTACTCTTTTTTGTCGGTGATGTACCAGGTCATGCGCACGATGTGCTCGGGCCTGGCGCCGCCGGCCTGCAGCACCTCCACGATGTTCTGCAGCGCCTGGCGCACCTGGCCGGCCAGGTCGTCGGTATGGAACTTGCCGTCCGCATCCCAGCCAATCATGCCGGCCACATAGATCTGGCGGCCGCTGACGGACACACCGTTGGCATAGCCCTTGGGGCGAGGCCAGCCCGAAGGCAGCAGTACTTGCATCGTCATTCCTTTCTAAAAACCAAACTTGGACTTGCGCAACCGGCAACAAAAATAAATGCCCCCTGACCCAAGCCAGAGACGCCGAGCAAGAGCCTAAGCCGGCCGCGCCGCCTCGCGGCGGGGGCGCCCAGCCGAGGGCGTCGTCCCCTTTGGGGGAAGCCGCGGGGCCGCCTAGGCGAAGCGGCTCAGGGGGGAGTTCATTCATGCATCCAGCGCTCCATCGCGGCGCGTATATGGACGGGTATGGCGATCGCCTTGTGGCTTTGCAGGTCGGTGAACACCAGCGCCTTAGTGGCGGCCACGCGCAGCTCGCCGTCCGCGCCGCGGCAATCCACCGCCAGCGTCAGCGAGCGATGGCCCAGCTTGGCCACGCTCAGGCCGAAGTCCACGTTCTCGCCCATGCGGGTGATAGCGCGGAAGTCGCACTCCAGATGCACTATGGGCAGGCCTATGCGTTCGGTCTGCACCATGTGCGCATAAGGCAGTTGCAGGGCCTGGTCGAACCAGTCCTCCACCAGGGCGTTGAACAGCACCAGATACTGCGGGAAGAAAATAATGCCCGCGGGATCGCAGTGCGCAAAACGAATCGGCACCCGGATCACGAAGCGCCTGGAGCAGATGGTCTTTTCACTCATGACATGTGTTCCTCCATACGGAGCGCGCGCGCTCAGGCCTCGTGCAGACGGAAGCGCTGTAGCTTGCCCGTGGCCGTGCGCGGCAGCTGGTTCACAAACTGCACGGCACGCGGATATTTGTAGGGGGCGACGGTGCTCTTCACGAAATCCTGCAGCTCCCTGGCCATGGCATCGCCCGCCGCATGGCCCGCACGCAGCACCACAAAGGCCTTGACGATCTGGCCGCGCTCCGCGTCGGCCACGCCTATCACCGCGCATTCGGCCACGGCCGCATGCTGCATCAAGGCTTCCTCGACCTCGGGCGCCGCGATGTTGTAGCCGGCCGAGATGATCATGTCGTCGGTGCGCGCCTGGTAGACGAAATAGCCGTCTGCGTCCATCAGATAGGCATCGCCGGTGAGGTTCCAGCCCTGGCTCACATATTTGCTCTGGCGGCTGTCGTTGAGATAGCGGCAGCCCGTGGGGCCTTGCACGGCCAGCTTGCCCACCATGCCCGGCGGCAGCTCGCGGCCCTCGTCGTCCACCACCTTGGCCCGGTAGCCGGGCACGGCCTTGCCCGTGGCGCCGGGGCGCGCCTCCTCCTCGCGGTGCGAGATGAAGATGTGCAGCATCTCGGTCGAGCCTATGCCGTCGATGATCTCTATGCCCGTGGCGTCCTTCCAGAGCGCGCGCGTGGAGGCCGTCAGCGCCTCGCCGGCCGACACGCATTTGCGCAGCCGGGTCTTGCGCAGGCGCTCGCCCTGCTGGGCCATGACGCGGTAGGAGGTGGGCGCGGTGAAGACCACGGTGGCGCCGAAGCATTCTATGCCGTCCGCCAGCTGCGGCGGGCCGGCTTTCTCGAGCAGCACCATGGAGGCGCCTATGGACATGGGAAACAGCACCTGCCCGCCCAGGCCGAAGGTGAAGGCCACCGGCGGGCTGCCTATGAACACATCGTCGGCATCGGCGCGCAGCACATGCGGCGGCCAGCAGGCGCAAACGGCCATCACGTCGCGGTGGAAGTGCATGGTGGCCTTGGGCACGCCCGTGGTACCCGAGGTGAAGCCCAGCAGACAGGTGTCGGTGGCCGCCGTGTCCACCGTCTGGAACTGGCCCGAGGCCTGGGCCATCAAGGGCTCCAGCGCGTCGGCGGCATTGGCGGCGCCTGCGCGGCCGTTGAAGAAGCGCAGGGTCTTGAGCGTGGCGGATTTCTGCTGCGCGCCCTCCACCTCGGCCCGCAGCGCCTCGTCGCACAGAGCATGGCTGATCCGGGCGATGTCGGCGATGGTGGACAGCTCCTTGGCCCTCAGCAGCGGCATGGCAGCCACGGCAATGCCGCCGGCCTTGACCACGCCGAACCAGCTGGCGACCAGCATGGGGTTGTTGGGGCCGCACAGCAGCACACGGTTGCCCGGCACCAGCCCCATGTCCCGCGTCAGCACGTGGGCGATGCGGTTGGCGTTTTCCTGCAGCTCGGCATAGGTCCAGCGCACGCCGTCGGCCTGCACGCACAGCCGGTCGCCGCGCCCTTCCTGCACATGGCGGTCCAGCAGCTCGGCCGCGCAGTTCAGCCGTTCGGGAAACTGCAGCTCGGGCAGCTCGAACAGGTAGTCGGGCTGCAGCTCGGCGGGCGGTAGGTTGTCGGCAGCAAAGGTATCGATATGGGCGGTGTAGGTCATGGTCAACCTCGCTATCTAGGCGCTCGCGCCCTTGAGCAGTTCGCGCGCGATGATGAGCTGCTGCACCTCGGTCGCGCCCTCGTAGATGCGCAGCGCGCGAATCTCGCGGTACAGGCGCTCCACGGGCTGTTCGCTGACCACGCCCAGCCCGCCCCAGATCTGCACGGCGGCGTCTATGACCTGCTGGGCGTTCTCGGTGGCCGTCATCTTGGCCATGGCGGCCTCACGCGTCACGTTCTCGCCCTGGTCGCGCTGCCAGGCGGCGCGGTAGGTGAGCAGGGCCGCGCTGTCGATCTGCGTGGCCATCTGCGCGAGCTTGGCCTGGGTCAGCTGGAAATCGGCCAGCACCCCCTGGAACATCTTGCGCGTGGTGGCACGCTTGAGCGCCTCGTCGAGTGCGCGGCGCGCAAAGCCCAGCGCCGCTGCGGCCACCGAGGTACGGAACACATCCAGCGTACGCATGGCCACCTTGAAACCCTCGCCGGCCGCACCCACGCGCTGCGTCACTGGCACGCGGCAATGGGTGAACTTGAGCCGCGCCAGCGGGTGCGGCGCGATCACATTGATGCGCTCGGCGATCTCGAAGCCTGGCGTTTCGGCATCGACGATCAGCGCCGAGATGCCGCGCGAGCCTGGCGCCTCGCCCGTGCGCACGAAGACCACGTAAAAATCGGCAATTCCTCCGTTGGAGATCCAGGTCTTCTCGCCGTTGATCACATAGTGGTCGCCTTCCAACCTGGCCTCACAGGCCATGGCCGCCACATCGGAGCCCGCATCGGGCTCGGACAGCGCAAAGGCCGAGATCGCCTCGCCCGCCGCCACCTTGCCGAGGTAGCGCTGCTTCTGCTCCGCTGTGCCGGCCAGGCTGATGGCGCCCGAGCCCAGGCCCTGCATGGCAAACGCGAAGTCGGCCAGGCCGCTGTGGCGCGCCAGGGTTTCGCGGATCAGACAGATGGAGCGCGTGTCGATCTGCGAGCCCGCGCCGCCGAACTCGGCACCGGCCACCGCATGGCGCAGCCAGCCGGCCGCACCCAGGGCCTTGACCAGTTGGCGGCACTCGGCATCCACATCGGGGCCGTGATCGTGGGCGATATGCTGCGCGGCCCAGGCGTCGAGCTCCTGCGCCAGCTGCGCATGGCGGGCCTCGAAGAACGGCCATTTCAGATAATTTTCATCTGCCATTTCAAGTCTCCGTAATACCAAGCATCACTCAATGATTCGCCAAACCGGCACGGCCCAAGCCTGGGGCGCCAAGCAAGGGCCGCCCCGCAGCGAGGGCGTCGTCCCCCTCCCGCGAAGCGAGAGAGGGGGAAGCCGTGCAGCGGCTCAGGGGGAGCTTCATTTCAGTTCCCCTTGAACACTGGTTTTTGCTTGGCGACGAACGCGTGATAGGCGCGCCCGTAGTCCTGGGTCAGCATGCAGATGGCCTGGGCCTGGGCTTCGGCCTCTATGGCCTGCTCCACGGTCATGGCCCATTCCTGGTGCAGCATGGTCTTGGTGATGCCGTTGGCAAAGCTGGGGCCGGCCGCCAGCTCGGCCGCGAGCTGCTGAGCCTCATCCAGCACGGCCTCGGGCTCGCACAGGCGGTTGAAGAAGCCCCAGCGCTCGCCCTCTTCCCCGCCCAGGCTGCGGCCCGTGTAGAGCAGCTCGCTGGCGCGGCCCTGGCCGATGATGCGCGGCAGGATGGCGCAGGCCCCCATGTCGCAGCCCGCCAGGCCCACGCGGTTGAACAGAAAAGCCGTCTTGCTGCGCGCCGTGCCCAGGCGCATGTCCGAGGCCATGGCCATGATGGCGCCGGCCCCCGCGCAGACGCCGTCCACGGCCGCGATGATGGGCTGGGGGCAGGCGCGCATGGTCTTGACCAGCTCGCCCGTCATGCGTGTGAACATCAGCAGCTCGGGGGCCTTGAGCTGCACCAGCGGACCGATGATTTCATGCACGTCGCCGCCCGAGCAGAAGTTGCCGCCCGCGCCCACCAGCACCACGGCCTTCACGTCCTGCGCCCATTTGAGCCTGTGGAACAGGTCGCGCAGCTCGGCGTAGGAGTCGAAGGTCAGCGGGTTCTTGCGCTCGGGCCGATTGAGCGTGATCGTGGCCACGCCGTCCGTCACCTGCCACAGGAAATGCCGGGCCTCATAGCCTGCCAGATACTGATGGTTGCCCGCCACCAGCGCGGGATCGATTGCGTATTCACTCATCTTGGTCTCGCTCTCCATTGAATAAGTCATCCAAGACACTGTCTCTCAAGCAAGGGGCGCCAAGCAAGGGCCGCCCCGCAGCGAAGGCGCCGTCCCCCTTCCAGGGGGAAGCCGCGCAGCGGCTCAGGGGGTGCATCACACTTCGCCGCCGGCTACGGCTATGGCCTGGCCGGTAATCGCCCCCGCGCCCGGACCGCAGAGCCAGAGCACGGCATCGGCCACTTCCTGCGGCTGGACCAGCCGGCCCTGGGGATTGCCCTTGACGAACTCGGCCATGGCCTGCTCTGGCGTGCGCCCGGTCTTGGCCACCACGCGCGCAATGCTCTCGCGCACGATCTCGGTTTCGGTATAGCCGGGGCAGACGGCGTTGACGGTGACGCCCTTGCTCGCCAGCTCCAGCGCCAGCGCGCGCGTCAGGCCCACCACGCCATGCTTGGCCGCGCAATAGGCCGCCACATAGGGATAGCCTTTGAGCCCCGCGGTGCTGGCCACGTTGACGATGCGCCCGCGGCCGCGCTCCACCATGGCGGGCAGCACCTGCTGTATGCACAGCATGGTTCCCGTTAGGTTGACGGCCAGCATGTTCTGCCACAGCGCCGCGTCCATCTTCAGGAACGGCGCGCTCTGCGCCTGGCCCGCGTTGTTGACCAGAATATCGATAGCACCCAGCGCAGATGCAGCCTGCGCAAAAGCGGTTTTGACCTGGGATTCATCGGCCACATCGGCAAGTTCCATGCGGCATTGGCCGGAGAACTCGTCCACCAGCTTTTGCAGCGTCCCGGCCCGGCGCCCCAGCACCGTGACCCTGGCACCGCGCGCCAGCAGCTGGCGCGCGATGGCCTCGCCAATGCCCTGGCCCGCGCCCGTCACCAGCGCATGTTGATCGTTCAGATCGCCTGCCATCTCAGTGCCCCGCCGCCGAAGCCGCAGCTGCGGCTTGCTGCATTTTCTCGCGCTCGAACAAAGTCTCCATCTGGCGCTTGCCCTGGTACAGCTGCTTGGGCCAGGCGATGGGCGTGTAGCCTATCTTGGCGGCCTCGGTCAGCGTCCAGTTCGGGTTGGCCAGATGCGGGCGCGCCACGGCGCACAGGTCGGCACGGCCCGCCGCGATGATGGAGTTCGCATGGTCGGCCTCGCTGATCGCGCCCACGGCGATGGTGGCGATGCCGGCCTCCTGGCGGATGCGGTCGGCAAACGGCGTCTGGAACATGCGGCCGAAAACCGGTTTCTCCTGCTTGCTGACCTGGCCCGAGGAGCAGTCGATCAGGTCGGCGCCCGCCGCCTTGAAGGCCTTGGCGATCTGTACCGCATCCTCGGGCGTGATGCCGCCCGGCACCCAGTCATGGGCCGAGATGCGCACGGACATGGGCCGCTTCTCGGGCCAGACCGCGCGCACCGCCTTGAAGACCTCGAGCGGATAGCGCAGCCGGTTCTCCAGGCTGCCGCCGTATTCGTCCTCGCGGTGATTGGTCAGCGGCGAGATAAAGGCCGAGAGCAGATAGCCGTGGGCGCAGTGCAGCTCCAGCCAGTCGGCGCCGGCCTCGGCGGCCATCTGCGCGCCATGCGCGAACTGCTGCTTGACCTCGTCCATGTCGGCGCGCGTCATCTGCCTGGAGATCTGGCTCACGCCCTCCAGATACTGCTGGGGCGAGGCCGACATGATGGGCCAGTTGCCCTCGGTCAGCGGCAGGTCCGTGCCCTCCCAGGCCAGGCGCGTCGAGGCCTTGGCGCCCGCATGGCCGATCTGCATCGCGAACTTGGCGTCGGTGTGGGTGTGTATCCAGTCGGCGATGCGAGTCCAGGCCGCTTTCTGCGCTTCGGAATAGGTTCCCGGGCAACCCGGGGTGATGCGCCCCTCGGGGCTCACGCAGGCCATCTCGGCAAACACCAGGCCCGCACCGCCCAGGGCGCGCGCGCCCAGATGCACCAGGTGGTAGTCGCCGGGCACGCCGTCCTGGGCCGAATACTGGGCCATGGGCGAGACCACGATGCGGTTCTTGAGCGTCAGGCCGCGCACCTTGTAGGGCAGGAACATGGGAGGCGGCGCCTTGCCGCTGTCCGCATCCACCGGCACGCCGCTCCTCCGGGCCAGCCATTGCTCGTAGCCCCCCAGCCAGGCCGGGTCGCGCAGGCGCAGGTTCTCGTGGCTGATGCGCTGGCTGCGCGTGAGCATGGAGTACATGAACTGCTCGGGCTCGAGCTGGTCGCAGTAGCGCTGGCCGCAGACCTCGAACCACTCCATGGCGTTCCAGGCCGCATTCTGTATGCGCAGCGTCTCCACGCGGCGCGCCTCCTGATAGGCGGCCAGCACCTCGGGAATATGTTCGCGCCCATCACCCGACACATTGCCCAGCAGCTTGAACTGGCGCGTGAGCTCGATCGCATCCTCTATGGCCAGCTTGGTGCCCGAGCCGATCGCGAAATGTGCGGTGTGCACGGCATCGCCCATCAGCACCACATGGCTGCCCTTGGCATTGCGCAGCCACCATTGCTCGCAGACCACGCGCTGGAAGTTGATCCAGGCCGAGCCGCGCAGATGGCGCGCGTTGGTCATGAGCTTCTCGCCCTGCAGATTGTCCGTAAACAGCCGCTCGCAGAAGTTGATGGACTGCTGCTGGTCGGCCTCATCCAGGCCATGGGCCTTCCAGCAGTCCTCGGTGGTCTCGACGATGAAGGTCGAGGTCTGATCGTCGAACTTGTAGATATGGGCCTGGAACCAGCCGTGCTCGGTGCGCACGAAGTCGAAGGTGAAGGCCTCGTAGACCTTGTTCGTGCCCAGCCAGATATAGCGGTTGGGCCGCGTGACGATGTCGGGCTTGAACATGCCCGCGTACTTGCCGCGGATGCGCGAGTTCACGCCGTCGCTGGCGATGACCAGATCGGCATCCGCATAGTCCTCGTCGGACTGCACATCGGTCTCGAACACCAGCTTCACGCCGAGCTGCTCGCAGCGCGCCTGCAGGATGTTGAGCAGATGCTTGCGGCCTATGCCCACGAAGCCATGGCCGCCCGAGCGGATCTTGCGGCCCTTGAACAGCAGCTCGATGTCGTCCCAGTGGTTGAAGGCTTCCTCGATCTGCGCGGCCGTGACCGGATCCCACTCGCGCATATTGTCCATGGTCGCATCGGAGAACACCACGCCCCAGCCGAAGGTGTCGTAGGGCTTGTTGCGCTCCACGACGGTGACGTCGTGCGCCGCATTGAGCTGCTTCATCAGCAGTGCGAAATACAGACCCGCGGGGCCGCCACCTATGCAGACGATTTTCATGGCCAGTATCCGATCCCGAAAATTACTTCAGGACTAAATTATTAATGCATGAATTTTTTACTAAAATCAGGCCAAACCCTGAATCACAAACGCAGTAGCTTGAGCACCATGCGATCCATGGCCCAACCCAATCTGGACTCTTCAACCCTCATGCCGGAAGCTCTTGGCCGCGAGGCCGGTCTGTCCCACGACGACCACCAGGCCGTGCGGCTATGGCTGCGCCTGCTGACCTGCAGCACGCAGATCGAGCAGGTCATACGCAGCCAGCTGCGCGCCCAGTTCGGCACCACCTTGCCGCGCTTCGACTATCTGGCCCAGCTCAGCCGCTTCCCCAAGGGCTTGCGCATGAAGACGCTGTCCGAATACCTGATGGTCACGGGCGGCAATGTGACGGGACTGACCGATCAGCTGGTAGCCGAAGGCTGGGTGGAGCGCGTGGCCGACGAGGAAGACCGCCGCGCCATGATCGTGCGGCTGACGCGCACCGGCAAAAAGCAGTTCGGCGCCATGGCCGCGGCCCATGAGCAGTGGCTGGAGCAGTTGCTGGCGCCGCTGGGCGGCGACAGCGCGCGCGAGCTCTACGAACAGCTGGGCAGACTCAGGCTGGTGCTCAGCCAGTCGGAGAGCGACTGACGAGAAAAATGCCCGGCTCCGGGTAATTTCGTAGAGAATGCCCTGCACGCGGTCCTGCGTGCTGCTTTGGGGGGCATGGTTCATGGATTTACAGCATCTGCGATATCGGCTCAGATCGGGGCACTACTATCTCTACGACATGCGTGATGCGCCCAATGCCATCACGGGCGAGCGCCCCTATCGCCTCAAGACCGAGCTGGTCGCCATCGCCTTCGACCGGATCACAGGCCGCGTGCATCAGCATGGCCACCCTACGCGCATCAACTCCTGGGCCATGGGTACGCAGCGGCGCCTGCGCATGGCCGGCGACTGGGACGGCGCGGACCGGCTGGTCGTGATCTCTGGCCCGCTGCCCGAGGACGAAATCAACAAATGCCTGGGTGTCCAGGGCTATTGCCGCTGGATGCTGATGCGTCTGGCCAGCCTGCCCCATGGCAAGTTCGGCGCCCGCCATACGGGCAGCCACGGCTGGCAACGCCGCGAGTCCGGCCAGCAGCGCCGCGCTGCCTGACTCCAGACAAAACTGCGGCAGCGCCTTTCCCGCCAAGCGCTGCCAGCTAGCAAATCAGGACTCGTCGCCCAGCTCCGAGGCATCGAGCACTTCCATCGCCTCCGGCAGCTTCACCACCGTCACCGGCAGACGGCTGTGGCGCACCACCTCGCGCGATACCGAGCCGATCAGAATGCTGCTCAGCCCGCCCAGACCCGTGGCGCCGATGATGATTTGCTCGCACTCCGTGCTCTGGGAGATGTCGATCAGCGTGTTGGCGGCCTCGCCCAGGCTGATCTCCACTTCATAGGACGCGCCCGCAGCCGTGAGCAGCTCCTGGGCGGCAGCCACCAGATCCATGCCCGCCTCGATGCTGGCGTTGGCGATCAGATCCGAATCCTGGGTGGCCAGCTCCAGCAGCGAGGCTTCTTTCTGCACATGGGCGACCACAAAATGGGCTTTGAGCCCCTGCCCCAGCAATCTGATGCCATGGCGCACGGCCTCCAGAGACGCTTCGGACCCATCCACGGCAATCATGATCTTGACCATATCCACTCCTTGTCCGGCCTTTTAACCCGATGGGCCCAGTGTAGACGCGGGCCACAAAGACGGATACTGATACCGGGCAAGCACGGGCTATTGAGGCAGGCCGCGCACGCATCTGGGAAAATGGCGGGCTATGCTGCAATTTGACCTGCTCAAGACCGATCCGACCAGCCACGCGCGCCGTGGCAAGCTCACGCTGAACCATGGCGTGGTCCAGACCCCCATCTTCATGCCCGTGGGCACCTATGGCACCGTCAAGGGCGTGATGCCGCGCAGCCTCGAGGAGATGGGCGCGCAGATCATCCTGGGCAATACCTTCCACCTGTGGATGCGCCCGGGCCTGGACATCATGAAGAGCTTCGGCGGCCTGCACGAGTTCGAGAAATGGAACAAGCCCATACTCACCGACTCGGGGGGCTTTCAGGTCTGGAGCCTGGGCGCCATGCGCAAGATCACCGAGGAAGGCGTGCATTTCCAGAGCCCCGTCAACGGCGACAAGCTGTTCATGTCGCCCGAGGTCAGCATGCAGATCCAGACGATCCTGAACTCGGACATCGTCATGCAGCTCGACGAATGCACGCCCTACGAGACCAACGGCCACAAGACCACCGAGGCCGAGGCGCGCAAGAGCATGGAGATGAGCCGCCGCTGGGCCAAGCGTTCCAAGGACGAATTCCAGCGCCTGGAGAATCCGAACGCGCTGTTCGGCATCGTGCAGGGCGGCATGTTCAAGAACCTGCGCGAAGAGTCTCTCGAGGCCCTGGTCGAGATGGACTTCCCCGGCTACGCCGTGGGCGGCGTCTCGGTGGGCGAGCCCAAGGAAGAGATGCTGGACATCATGGCCCACACCCCCCATCTGCTGCCGCAGCATAAGCCGCGCTATCTGATGGGCGTGGGCACGCCCGAGGATCTGGTGCAGGGCGTGGCCGACGGCGTGGACATGTTCGACTGCGTGATGCCCACGCGCAATGCGCGCAACGGCACCATCTTCACGCGCTTCGGCGACCTCAAGATCCGCAACGCGCGCCACAAGACCGACCACCAGCCGATCGACACCACCTGCACCTGCCACGCCTGCGCGGGCAGCAGCGGCGTGAGCTGGGACCAGGGCGGACGCGAGGGCTTCTCGCGCGCCTATCTGCACCACCTGGACCGCTGCGGCGAGATGCTGGGCCCGATGCTGACCACCATCCACAATCTGCATTACTACTTGAATCTGATGCAGGAAATCCGCAACGCGCTGGACGCCGGCACTTTTGCCCAGTTCCGCGCCCAGTTCAAGCAGGACCGGGCCCGCGGGGTCTAAGCCTTCGGCGGCGCCCGCCGCGCAAGCGGTGGGGGCCCCATGGTTCGTTTCAATTGAAAAAATTCGTCAACTAAGGCCAAAAAGCAGCAAAACAAGCCAAATCACAACAGGCTCTCATACAAACTTTGTCACACTTCAGACCGACAGCACGCATCTGAGGCCATGATTCATGGTCGTCCCGGTGCGCCTTCCGCAGTTTTTGACTCCGGCAACACGCTCGCGGCACTGTTTCATGACCGAAGCCTCCTCACCCCAGATCCGCTCCAACCCCGCGCCAGCCAGCCATGCTTTCAAGGCCACGGGCGTGCTGGGGAGCATGGTCCTGTTAGCGGCGCTGCTGGGCATCTGGGCCAGGCCCATGGGCTTTCTCTCGGTCGTCTGGCCCGCCAATGCCCTGCTGCTGGGCACGCTGCTGCACAGACCCGCATGGCTGCGGCCCGGCCCCATGCTGGCCGCTTTTGTGGGCTATGTGTGCGCCGATCTGATGACGGGCAGCCGCCCGGAAGTGGCCGTGCTGCTCAGCGCCGCCAATATGGCCGGCGTGGGCGCGGCCTGGCTGTTCATGCACCGACGCAGCCACCTGGTCCTCTTCATGCAGCGCCAGACCTCGGCCCTGCTGCTGTTCACGGGCAGCGGCCTCGCCGCGCTGGTCGCCTCCGCGATCGGCGGCCCGGTGCTCACGGTCGTCTTCCAGACGCCGCCCTGGCAGGCTTTTTCCATGTGGCTGAGCAGCGAATGGCTGAACTACATGATTGTGCTGCCACCCATGCTGGCCTGGCCCACGCGCCGGCTGCAGCGCTCCCCCGCGGCCCCGCAGCTGCCTCTGCTGCTGCGGGCCATACCGCTGCTGCTGGTCGTGGTGCTGGAGATCGTCAGCTACTGGCTGGGCGGCCCCGGAGCCCTGGCCTTTTCCATGCCCGCGCTGCTGTGGTGCGCGCTCAGCTACCGGGTCTTCACGCTCACGCTGATCACCTCGGCGCTATGCCTGAGCAAGATGCTGGCGATCTCGCTGGGTTCCTTCGAGTTCACGCCGGCACATTTTCTCGAGAGCGTGTCGTTTCGCATCGGCCTGTGCATGCTGGTGCTCGGTCCCCTGGCCGTCGCCAGCGCCCATGCAGCCCGTGCCGAGCTGCTGCGCCAGCTCAGGCATGCGGTCAACCACGACGTCCTGACCGACGTGCTGGCGCGCGGCGCCTTCCTCAGCCAGGGCCAGCGCCTGTTGGACCGCTGCGCCCATGACCGCCAGCCCATGGCCGTGCTCATGCTCGACCTCGACCATTTCAAGCAGGTCAACGACAGCTACGGCCATGCGGTCGGCGACCAGCTGCTGCGCAGCTTCGGCCTCATGCTGACCCAGGTGCTGCGCCCTCAGGATCTGGTGGGCCGCATGGGCGGCGAGGAGTTCGCCGTGCTGCTGCCGCAGGTCGACAGGATCACCGCGCAGAAGATCGCCAGACGCATCAACCAGGCGACACGCGAGCTCGAGCTGCCCCAGGCCCCCGACAGCATGCCCACCACGGTCAGCATCGGCATGCTCCATGTCGGTGCGCTGCAATCGCTGCAGCGTCTGGACCTGCTGCTGCAGCAGGCCGATCAGGCCTTGTATGCGGCCAAGTCCCGGGGCCGCGACCGCTATGAAACCCGCCTCTGGTCGGGGCCTGAAACTCCGGCGCTGCAACCCTGAGCCGAGCTCCGCGGCCCGGGCCTCAGCTCCCGGCCGGTGGCGCGGCCGGGCCGTCCACCGCCGCAACGCCCTCCTCCACCGGCAGAATCTTGCGTGCCGGCGTGCCGCAGGCATGGCAGAAGCGCGAGAAGGCGCTCTTGCGGGTGCTGCAGCTGCCGCAATGGTCAAACAGCCCTATGCCGCAATGGGGGCAGAAGTCGATCTCGGTGTTCTTGAGATCCACGGGCCGCTCGCAGCCCGGGCACACGCTCTTGGACAGTCGCTCCAGCGCCACGTCATAGCTGAGCTCCTCGCGACGCTGGACCTCGGGCAGGGCCTCCTGCAGCTTCTGCCTTTCCAGGTAGCGGTTGAGAGCCACGATCGCATAGCGTCCCAGCAGCACCGTGACCACGATGCCCACGATGTAGCGCACATAGCCGCCGTAGTCGGGCAGGTAGGGCACGAGTTCGACAAAGAAGGCGAACAGCGCAAAGAAGATGAAGCCCCAGACAAAAGGCCACCAGGTGCTCTTGCGCTGCCTGGCGAACAACCAGCCCGCGACCACCAACAGCGGCAGCGTGATGACCAGGCGGTAGAGGAAGACACGCAGCTCGCTGGCGCGCATGGCCGACTGCCATTGCGGATAGGCGGCGTCGCGCAGGCCGCTCATCTCGGCTTCGGCTGCGGAGACCGCCTGCGAGGCTTCGAGGTTGGTCTGTTCGTGCTGCTCCAGTTCCTGGCGCGCCTGGTTCTCGGACTGCTTGATATCGTCCAGCGCCTTGGTGCGCGCTATCAGCTCGGTATCCTGTTCGGGCCTTTCGGTGGCGCGGCGCGTGGCCACCCAGTTCTCGAAGGTGTCGCGGGCCGACTGGTAGCGGGCCCTCTCGGCGTCGTACTTGAGCTGGGCCTTGTCGCGCTCCCTGCCGGCCTGGTGGGCCAGGGCCTGGGCCTTGTCGATCTCGGCCTGCACCCGCCGCGCGTCCGCGGGCGGCACAAAGGACTCCACGGTCAACGTGGTGTTGGGCTGCGGCAGATTGCCGACCACCAGCCCGCCCAGCCCGATCAGAAAGAAGGCAAAAGCCACGGCCACCAGCCACAGGCCGCGGCGGAACCATTTCTCGGGCAATCGCAGGGATTTGCTCATCTCATCACTCCTTGCTTGATAGCTGCTAGCGCATTATTCATAAGCGCTGCAGCCAGATTCAATGCCTGTTCACTGCAGCACGCGTACCGGCGCGGCAAGCTGGCTGCGCTCCAGCCACCGGGTGACGGAATCCACGGTCACGGTTTCGATCTGGCTCGCATAGCGCTTGTCGTTGGGGTGATCGTCGAACGCGATGTTTGCGGCCGTCATGCGTCCGCCCAGGCGCGAGAAGGCACGGATGATGAGCGCGCTGGGCTCGTAGCCCTTGGACTGCAGCCAGCTCTGGGCCTGGACCCGGTTCTGGATGGTCGCGGGGTTCAGCGCCGCTGCCAGCGTTTCCGTCGCCCATTGGTTGGACTGCTGGTATTTCTGGCCCCAGGCATAGCTGACCATGCTGTAGGGCTCGCTTTGCAGGCGCAGCACGCTGGGCTGGGTCAGAAAGCTCAGCAGCGCCTGCTGCACGGCCGGCGTCGGCACCTGGATGGCCGCCTCGTAACGCCACAGATCGTCGAGAAAGAACTCGCCCAGCCCCTGCCGGTAGACATGGCCGCCGGCCGTGCCGCATTCGTTGAGCTTGTGCGCCACGCGCCACGGGCCTTCGGGCGTGCGGTAGGCCCAGCCGTAATGGGAATAGGTGAGCTCGTACTTACTCAGATCCTGACCCTGGCGCGCGAGCAGCACCACCTGGGTGCCGTTCTTCTGGTATTCGGCATCCAGCGCCTGCGCGGTGCGCATGGCCAGGTTCAGCGACTTGCTCATGGTCTCGGCCGTCAGGGGCTTGCTCTCGCAGCTGCGTCCCGCCTGGGCCGATCCCGCCCAGGCGATCAGGGCGGCACCCAGCACCAGCAGCAGGGTATTGGGAATGGATTTCAGGTGTTTCTGCGCGGGCAGCATGGCATGGACGACGGTGGTGTTGGGCATGGTGGTCTCCGGCTCGGGATCTGGATTACAGGCGCTCGTTGTGCATCAAGGCCTTGCCGATTTCATTGGGAATGAAAGCCAGCACCTTGCCCGCCGTGGAAAGAATCACGCCGGCGCCAATGGCGCTGGTCTGCACCACCGTGCCCACGCCCACCGACAGCGCGCCCGCGGCCTGGCCCGAGACCTTGACCACGGCCGAAGCACCGTCGGCCATGTTCTTGAGCACATAGCTCACGCCGTCGGTGCTGGGCTCCACGGCCGCCACCACCACGGAGGCGCCGGCGGCGGAAAGAAACAGGGGAATTGCCACGACACCCTCCGACGCGCCGCTGGTAGCCCCTGCGACCACCGAGGCCACCGGCAGGGCGGACAGCACCAGCGAAGCTTCACTGCCGCGCGCCTGGGCTGCGCCGCCGCC
The DNA here is from genome assembly GCF_041079535.1 of Comamonas guangdongensis. Taxonomy (NCBI): domain Bacteria; kingdom Pseudomonadati; phylum Pseudomonadota; class Betaproteobacteria; order Burkholderiales; family Comamonadaceae; genus Comamonas; species Comamonas guangdongensis. The sequence continues at coordinate 118,072 of NZ_JBFYGN010000004.1, forward strand.
CAGCAGGGCGCAGGCCACGCCGAAAGCGCACAGGCCGTGGCGAAGAGTTCGGATAGAGGTCAAGGCGTTGATCACAAAGGGCTCCCGATTGTTGTTGAGGTATGGCGCCGCTTTTGTGCGGCGACGGGTGAATCATCTACGCGCCGGCGGAATTGACCAGCCGATTTGTCAAAATCGGCGTGATGCGGATCCCTGAGTAGCTTGAACCGATACTTTCCCGGCGGCTGCCGCATCTTGCACCGATCTCGCGCCCACAACTTTTAAAAATCATGAGGCATGTCATGCGGACGACTCCCGAAAACCGTGCCCGGCCCGCGCGCACCCTGGCCGTCTGCTCCGCAGCGGCCCTGGCGCTGCTGGTGCAGGGCCGCTGCCTGGCCCAGGGCGACGCCATAGGCGCTTTTTCCCAGATGGCCACGGGGCCGTTGGGCGCTCCCTGGCACTTCGCCACCCTGCCCAACAAGGCCCCCACGGACTTCAGCGTCGTGGAGCTCAACGGCGAGCATGTGCTGCGCGTCGCCACCCGCGATGCCTACGGCAACATGGTCCATGCGCTGCACCAGCCGCCATCGGCGGCGCTGCAGCTGCAGTGGCGCTGGCGGGTGGAACAGCTGGTGGAGCAGGCCGATGTCCGGACCCGGGCCGGCGACGACGCGGCCATCAAGCTCTGCGTGTCATTCGACTACGAGAAGTCCCAGCTGAGCTTTGGCGAGCGCGCCAAACTGCAGCTGGGCAGGATCAGCACCGGCGAGGACATTCCCGCCGAGACTCTGTGCTATCTCTGGGACAACCGCCAGCCCGTGGGAACCGTGCTGCACAACGCCTTCACCCACCGCCTGCGCTTCATCGTGCTGCAAAGCGGCGGCGCTCATCTGGGCCAGTGGATCACGGAGCGGCGCAATCTGGCGGCCGACTATCTGCAGGCCTTTGGCGAAGAGTCCGCCAGCATGCCCGCGGTGATAGGCGTCACGGTTTCCGCCGACTCGGACAACACCCATGGCAGCGGCCTCGCCTATATGGGCGATATCCGGCTGCAGCCCTGATCAGCGCTGCAGCAGGTCGGCCACGCGGGCCTGCAGCAGCGCCGGCGTGGTGGCCGCGGCGGCCACGGGCTCGCCCACGTCCAGGCCCACGCGGTTGAACAGGCCGCGGCGCATGGGCCTGACCATGGCCACATTCCGGCCGCCGCGCACCTCGATGCGGCTGAAATACGAGCCCCAGAGATTGCTCAGCGCCATGGGCACCACGGGCACCTCCAGGCCGTCGTCCCGGGCATGATCGAGAATCTTCATGATGCCGCCCTTGAAGGGCTGGAGCTGGCCGTCGGAGGTGATGCCGCCCTCGGGGAAGATGGCCAGCAGATCGCCGCTCCGCAGCACCTCGGCCGCACGCGCGAACGCGGCTTCATAGGTGGCGGGATCTTCCTGGTGGGGCGCGATGGGAATGGCCTTGGCCAGCTTGAACAGCCAGCCCAGCACCGGCATCTGGAAGATGCGGTGGTCCATCACGAAGTGGATGGGCCGCGGACTGGCCGCCATCAGCAAGATGGCATCGACAAAGCTCACATGGTTGCTGACCAGCACGGCCGCACCGTCGTGCGGGATGTTTTCGTCGCCGCGCACCTTGAAACGGTAGACGAAGTGCGTGATGACCCAGGCCACAAAGCGCAGCAGATATTCGGGCACCAGCAGAAACACATAGAGCGCCACGACGGCATTGGCAATGCCGGTGATCAGAAACACCTGGGGAATGCTGCAGCCCGCGGCCAGCAGGGCGCCGGCCAGCACCGCCGAGGCGATCATGAACAGCGCATTCAGGATATTGTTGGCCGCGATGATGCGCGCGCGGTGCGTGGGCTGGCTGCGCATCTGGATCAGCGCATACATGGGCACGCTGTAGATGCCGGCCGACAGCGCCAGCAGCCCCAGATCCAGCATCACGCGCCAGTGCCTGTGCTCGGCAAAGAAGGCCGCCACGCCCATCAGCTCGGAGGCCGGCAGGGAGCGCGTGGCAAAGAACAGATCGACCGCGAACACGCTCATGCCTATGGCGCCCAGGGGCACCAGGCCGATTTCCACCTGGCGGCGGCTGAACACCTCGCACAGCAGCGAGCCTATGCCTATGCCTACCGAGAAGATCACCAGCAGCAGCGAGGCCACATGCTCGTCGCCATGCAGCACCTCCTTGGCAAAGCTGGGGAACTGGGAGAGAAACACCGCACCAAAGAACCACATCCAGCTGATGCCCAGCAGCGAGCGGAACACCACGGGCTGCTGGCGGGCCAGCTGGAGGTTGCGCCAGGTCTCGGTAAACGGGTTCCAGTTGATGACCAGGCCCGGGTCCGTCGCCGGCGCATGGGGGATGAACTGGGCGCAGATGCGTCCCATGATCGCGACGGCCACGCAGGCCACGGCCACCTGCATATGGCCGACCTCGGGCACGGCGATCAGCAGGCCGCCGGCCACCTGGCCCAGCAAAATGGCCACAAACGTGCCCATCTCCACCATGCCGTTGCCGCCGGTCAGCTCGCGGTCATTGAGCACCTGGGGCAGATAGGCGAACTTGACGGGCCCGAACAGCGTGGAATGCAGGCCCATGAGAAACACGCACAGCAGCAGCACCGGCACCTGGGCCTGCACAAAGCCCCAGGCCGCGAGCAGCATGATGCCTATCTCCAGGTTCTTGACCAGGCGGAACATGCGCGTCTTGTCCCACTTGTCGGTCAGCTGGCCCGAGGTGGCCGAGAACAGCAGATAGGGCAGGGTGAACAGCGCGCCTATCACCAGGCCCGCCATGGAAGGCGGCAGCCACGAGACGCTGAGCTGGTAGGTCACCATCACCGTGAAGGCGAACTTGAACAGATTGTCGTTGCCGGCCCCCGCGAACTGCGTCCAGAAGAACGGCGCAAAGCGGCGCTGCCCCAGCAAGGCGAACTGGTTGGGATGGGTCTGCGGAGCCGCGGCCATGGCCACCTCACCGATCTGCGTGGAACTCATAAATTTCTCCCTTGTGCGCTGCCGGCATTGTGCCAACTTGCCTCGATTCCCGTGTGGGTTTTATGCCGCAAGCGCTTGATGACGCTGCGCCATTTGCTATGAAATCATTAGCTCGTGCGCAGTTTGCGCAAGGCCTGCAGCACGGGCCAGGCAGCCGCGGCGGCCATCACATGCTTGAGGCTGTGACCCGACACCAGGCCGCCCGTGGCCGCGAAGACGGCGGCATCGGAAAGCTCCAGCAGCTTGGCAAGCGCATACAGGCCAAGCACCCAACCCAGCCCCAGCGGCAGTGCGCGGCGACGCGGTGCCAGAAACGCCAGCCCGCCCACGAGCAGCATGCCGCCGGCCTGCACCAGCGCCCAGGGCAGCACATTGCCGGTGCGCGCCCATATCAGCACACCCAGCGGCGCTGCCAGCAGCACGCTGGCAGCCGTGGCCCGGGCGCTGGCATCGTCCAGCCGGGTCTGCACCGCCAGGCCCAGCAAACCTGCAAAAGCCAGGCTCATGCCCAGCCGGTCCCAGACCAGGGATCCATCCTGCGGTGCCCAGTGGTACACGGCCGACCCGGCACCCGAACTCAGCAGGCCCACGAAAAACAGCATGCACATGGCGCGGGCCGTGCCGCCCATGCGGGCCGCTCCCACGCGCCGCAGCGAGACCAAGCCCATGCATCCGGCCAGCACAAAGCCGAGATTGCTCAGCACACCGGCAGCATGCGGCCAGCCGGCCCAGCCACGCTGGTCGGCAAACGCGTGATAGTGTGCGGGCTGCGGCACCGCGGGCAGCACCAGGGCCAGCACCAGCAGCAAAACCATGGCGCCAAACAGGGCACGCCGCCCGAGCAGAGAGCGGCGTGCGGCCGGAATTTCCGCAGTCCGCGGGCCGCCGAAAGCGGACGAGGTGTGCAAACGCATGGTGCAGCTCCTTGAGCGTCGGGATGATTGGTCTGCAGTATGCGAACGCCGCCCGCACCGGCATCGATCTTCTACACTTGCGCCTTATCTCTGCACCGCAAGTACCATAGACCGATACCATGAGCACAACAGCCGATCTTGTCACCGCCATCAAGAAGGAACTCAAAGCCGCGCAGCTGACCTATGCCGATCTGGCCGAGGCCATAGGCATGGCCGAATCCAGCGTCAAGCGCATGCTGGCCAAGGGAGACATGCCGCTGTCGCGCATAGACGAGATCTGCCGCGCCCTGCATCTGGACTTTGCCGATCTGGCGCGCAGCGTGGCCGACAGCCGCCCGCTGCTGCAGCAGATGACGCGCGAGCAGGAGAACGCCGTGGTGGCCGACCGCAAGCTGCTGCTCACGGCCATCTGCGTGCTCAGCCAGTGGACGCTGGAGCAGATCGTCGCCACCTACCGCATCACCGAGCCCGAAGGCATAGGCTATCTGGCGCAGCTGGACCGCATAGGCATCATCGAGCTGCGCCCCGCCAACCGCTACAAGCTGCGCCTGGCCAAGACCTTCCGCTGGCAGGCCAACGGCCCGGTGATGGACTTCTTCCGCGAAAATGCCGTGCTCGACTACTTCGGCGGGCAGTTTGCGGGCGAGGACGAAACCATGCTGCTGGTCCATGGCTCCATCGCGCCGCATCTGGCATCCAATTTCGTGGAGCGCATTCAGCGCATAGGCCAGGACTTCTCGCAGCAGCATCTGCAGGACCAGCGCCTAGCAGCCAGCAAGATCGAGGGCTACACCCTGGTGCTGGGGATGCGCAAATGGGAGCTGCCCGCGTTTGCCACGCTGCGCCGCTGACCTGCAATTCTGATAGCTGCCAGCGCTTTGACCGCCGTGGCTGAAGCGCTATTTGACGTCTGTTTTCAGCTCGCAACCCGGCTTCACCAACGCGATACATAACATTGCAGGACTTAGCGCAAGCGCAACGCCCTCTTGACGTAGGCACCGCAATATCCAGCCATGGATTGACGGATGCCGGGGCCGACCCGAAAACCGGCCCGGCATTGCAACAAGAGGAGAAGGCTTATGTTGTCGCTTCGCAGCATTCTGAACATCACGGCCCTGGGCTTGCTGGCCCAGCTGGCTATCGCGGGCACGGCCCAGGCCCAGCCCATCGCAGTTCCGCAAGGCGCTTATGTGAACGTGCAGTACGGCGCACCGCCGCCCATGCGCTACGAAGCCATGCCCGCACCGCGCCGCGGCTATGTCTGGGCTCCGGGCCACTGGGAGCCGCGCGGCCGCCGCCATGTCTGGGTGGCCGGACACTGGGAACGCGTGCGCATGGGCTATATCTACCGCAAGCCCGTCTGGGCCCAACGCGGCGGCCAGTGGTATTACAGCCCGGGCCACTGGGACCGCGACGGCGATGGCCGGCCCGACCGCTACGACCGCCATCCCCACAACCCCTACCGCCGTTAAACGGCAACACCTATCGCTCCCTCCGCTGGTTTCTCCCTCCGAGTCATCACATTCCAGCGGATTTCAGGCCCACATCCCTTGGCGGATGCGGGCATTTTTTGCGTTTTCCCCACAATTTTTATTCAGCATAAGCATATAAAAGTAAAGCATTACTGCTCAAACATAATAAGCAGCATTCACTGGTTCTTCTGGACATCGTCAACCATGCGCCTGCTACCCCATCTTCTCTCCGGCTCCCGCGCTCTGGCGGCCACCGCCGTGGCCGCCCTGCTTCCCCTGGCCGGCCAGGCTGCCGACCATGGCACAGCCGGCTATCCCCACCAGCCCATCACCATGATCATGGGCTTCAATGCGGGCTCCGGCGTGGATGTGATCGGGCGCGTGGTGCAGGAGCCTCTGGGCCAGCGCCTGGGCCAGCCCATCATCATCGACTACAAGAGCGGTGCGGCCGGCAATATCGGCAGCGAATTCGTGGCCCGCGCCAAGCCCGATGGCTACACCATCTACTTCGGCACGGCGGCCACCCATGGCAGCAATGCGGCGCTCTACAAAAAGCTGCCCTTCGACGTGGAGACCGACTTCGTGCCCGTGGCGCCGCTGGTGGATGTGGCCAATGTGCTGACCATTAATCCCAATGTGATCAACGTCAAGAACCTCAAGGAGTTCGTGGACGAGATCAAGGCCCACCCCGGCAAGTACAACTACGCCTCCACGGGCAACGGCGCAGGCACGCACATGGCGTTTGCCGAATTCAACTCGCGCCTGGGCCTGGATATGGTGCACGTGCCCTACAAGGGCGGCCCCGAAGCCATCACCTCGGTGCTGCGCGGCGAAACCTGCTGCATCATGAACCAGGTGCAGACCGTGCTGAGCCACTACAAGGCCGGCAAGGTGCGCCTCTTGGGCGTGACCACGGCCAAGCCCGTGGAAGCCGTGAAGGAAGTGCCGACGATTGCCTCCAGCGGCCTGCCGGGCACCAAGGGCTTCAACAGCTCCATCTGGTTCGGCATCTTCGCGCCCAAGGGCACGGACCCGGCCATCGTCAAAAAGCTCAACCTGGCCGTCAACGAGGTGCTGAACCTGCCCGATGTGCGCGAGCGCTTTGTCTCCCAGGGCAATACCCTGCGCGAGGAAACACCCGAGCAGTTCAAGAAAACCGTGCACGATGATCGCCTCAAGTGGGCCAAGGTCGTCAGGGACGCGAAAATAAGCATCGATTGATGGCCTCCGCGCAGCCGCCTTCCTCCGAGGAGGGTGGTTGCGGGCGGCCCCTGCCGGACATCTCGCTTGCGGGATGGCGCCGGTTTCAGCGTTTTGAATCTGCGCCCGCCGCTACAAGCTGCTGGCGCTTTGTGGTTTGCTTATGTCTCTGAATGCTCTCGTCCGCGGCGGCCCAGCCGGTCTGGCCGCCCTCGAAGAACGCCTGCGCGACGATTTCGTCACGCTGGGCTGGCCCGCCAAGGCCTGGATCACGCCCACCCAGCGCCAGGCCGCTACGGTGCACGATGTCATCGTCGTCGGTGCCGGTCAGGCCGGCCTGGCCCTGCATGTGGCGCTGAGCCAGGTCGGCATCCGGCCCGTGCTGCTCGACAAATCCCCGCGAGGCTTTGAAGGTCCCTGGGCGACCACGGCGCGCATGGAGACCCTGCGCTCGCCCAAGGAGCTCACGGGCCCGGCCATGGGCATTCCCTCGCTGAGCTTCCGCGCTTGGTTCATCGCCCAGTTCGGCCTGGACGCCTGGTCCGCACTGGACAAGATCCCGCGCCTGCAATGGATGGACTATCTGCGCTGGTACCGGCGCGTGACGGCCGCCGACGTACGCAACGGCCACGAGGTCATGGCCATACGCCCGCAGGCCGATGGCGTGGTGGAGCTGGATGTGAAGGCCGAGGGCGAAGTCACGACCTGGCAGACCCGCCGCCTGGTGCTGGCCACGGGCCGCGACGGCCTGGGCGGGGCCACGATTCCCGCTTTCATGCAGGGTGTGGACAGGAAGTTCTGGGCTCATTCCTCCGACGAGATGGACTACGCCACGCTGGCCGGCAAGCATCTGGGCGTGGTCGGCGCCGGAGCTTCGGCCATGGACAGCGCGGCCACGGCGCTGGAGAGCGGTGCGGCCAGCGTGGACCTGCTGGTGCGCCGCAGCCAGCTGCCGCTGATCAACAAGTCCAAGGGCTCGGGCGTGCCCGGCCTGACCCACGGCCAGTATCTGCTGCCCGACGAGTGGAAATGGCGCATCCGCCACTACATCAATGCCCAGCAGGTGCCGCCGCCGCACGGCAGCACGCTGCGCGTCTCGCGCCATGACAACGCCTTCTTCAACCTGGGCTGCGCCGTGCAAGGCGTGGAGCAGGTCGGCGACAAGCTGCATGTGCAAACCTCGGCCGGCGTCTTTGTGCTGGACTTTCTGCTCATCTCCACGGGCTTTGCGATCGACTGGAGCCTGCGCCCCGAATTCGCCGATATCGCCCCCCATGTGAAGCTGTGGAGCCAGCGCTTCGCACCCGAGGCCGGCGACGAAGATGCCGAGCTGTCCGCCTCGCCGGACCTGGGCCCATTGTTCGAGTTCCAGGGTGGGCTGCCCGGCCTCGACCATATCCACTGCTTCTGCTATCCCGCTGCGCTCTCGCATGGCACGGTGTCCGGCGATATTCCGGCCATCAGCGACGGCGCGCGCAAGCTGGCCCAGGGCCTGGCCTCGCTGTTCTACCGCGACGATATCGAGCAGCACTTTGCCAAGCTGCAGTCCTATGCCGAGCCCGAGCTGGACGGCACGGAATGGACCGCAGCCGACAGCGCCGCGCGCATGCGCCAACTTCAACAATAAGAGACTCTCATGACCGACACGATTGACCGCCTGGCCGGGCTTGCCGCCGGCAGCCCCTGCTTCACCACGCGCCACGAGCGCGAAAAAGTCGCCCTGGCCACCCAGGCCTGCGAAGACCTGCTGCTGGGCAATACGCTGGACAGCGCGCTGACGCAGGCCGAGCGTCTGGTGCTGGCCGCCGAGCAGGCCCGCGTGAGCGGCGTGAGCGTGCTGGAAGCCGAATACCGCGCCCGTGCCGAGACGTTGACAGACGCCATCACGCCCGAGCTGCGCCAGATTCTGGACCAGGCTGGCGCCCGGACCGATGATGCGCGCCTGGATGCCATGCTGCACTTTGTGCGCACGCTGGCGCTGAACCCCGCCGAAAGCGACCGGGCCGCGCTGCTGGCGATTCCGGCCGCCGGCCTGTCGCTCAACGATACCGTGCTGCTGGCCCAGCTCATCGGCTTTGTCGCCTATCAGGCCCGCCTGCTGGTGGGGGTCAGGGCCATGGACGCCATGGGCGGCAAGGCTGAGGCAGCGACAGCCGAGCCCGTCGCCGCCGCCGCTTTTGTGCACCCGGCCAATCTGCCCGCACCCGGCGAGCCGCTGCGCCGCAACGGCTTTACCAGCGAAACCCTGGGCTGGACAAGCTGGCTCGAAGGACTGGACCCCGACACCGCCACACCCGAGCAGCAGCAGGTGCTGGATGTGAGCCACCCCAAGGCCCGCGGCATGGACTTCTATCTGGTGCTGGCGCGCCAGCCCCAGGTGCTGCTGGAGCGCTCCCAGGCCTTCAACGCCATCATGTATGCGCCTGGTGGCCTGTCGCGCGCCGAGCGCGAGGTCGCGGCCACCGCCGTCTCGCGCGCCAACGGCTGCGTGTACTGCGCCTCGGTCCACGCCCAACGCTTCGAGCAGTTGGCCAAGCGCAACGACGTGATGGCCCAGATGTTCGACGACCCCGACACGGCCGGCACCAATGCGCGCGAGCGCGCCATCATCCAGTCCGCGCTGGTTCTGACGCGGGCGCCCGGCGGCTTCGGCGTGCAGAACCTGCAGCCGCTGCGCGATGCCGGCCTGTCGGACCTGGAAATCCTGGACATGCTGCACTCGGCCGCGCTGTTCGGCTGGGCCAACCGCCTGATGCTCAACCTGGGCCAGGAAATCTGGCCCGCCAACGCCTAGGCCTCAGCGCATGGCGCGCGGGGCCACAGCGCCCCTCGCGCGGGCTCAGACGCCCGTGGTCGAGGGCCCTGTAAACACCGTGAGCACGCCGGCCAGCTGATGCACGCGTGCATCCATGAGCTGGGCCTCGGCCATCACGCCTATCAGGGGCACGGGGCCCAGCGCATGGCGCAGCAGCCGGAGCTCGGCATCGGTGCCGCCGAACAGCTCGCTGCCGCGCCCCTTGCTGCTCATGTACACGGCACCGCGAATATGCAGCGGGGCCGGCTCCGACTCGCCCCCGGGCTCGGCATCGGCGAAGTCGGCCAGCAGCGCATCCTTGAGGGCAGCGCCCATTTGCAGCAGCTCGTGGCGCGCCGCACTGGCCTGGCGCTGGCAGAAGATCACCGTATGCTCGGACTCCACCCCCGACGAGAGCGCAATGCCCTGACGCACGGGATCCAGCCCCACGATATGCAGCACCTGGGCCTCGTCGGTCAGCACGCCGCGCTCCAGCCCGCGCCCCAGCGGGGCAATCGCGGCCTGGGTCTTGCGCAGCTGCGACAGCGCCGCCTGCCAGCCGCCGCCCGCATGGGGACCGGCCTGCACGTCCAGCAGCTCCAGCAGCCTGGGCAGTGCGGGCTCGCCGTCAAGCGCCAGCAGCACCGGGCCCCGTGTCTCGGTGATCTCCAGCCCCTGACCCAGCGGAGTGCAGCCCTGTGCCAGACGCGAGATGCAGGCCACGTCGCTATCGAAGGCCACGCCCGAAAAACCGCCTTGAAACACGCCCACGCTGCCCCCAGAACGCAGGCGGGCCAGGTCCTCCTCCCGGCAGGCGAACTGCACGCTGTGCTCGCCGCCCACCGCGCCGAACAGATTGCCCGAGGAGGTGCGCTCCGAAAGCTCGAGCAGCAGCTCGGCCAGCTCGGGCTGGTCCACATCGGCATGCACCAGGGCGGAATGCGCTTCAAAGCCCGCCTCGGTACCGCCCAGAGCCAGCGGCGCCACGCCCGAGTAGATGCGGTAATGGGCGGCGGGAATATCGAGCAGCATCACGGCCAGGGACATCTCTTCGGAGTACTCGTGTTCCATGGCCAGCACCGCATCGCCGGAGCCGCCCACCCAGTCCGTAACCTGCGGCAGGGAGCGTGCCAGCAGCGCCAGCAGCTCCTGCGCATGGCGCACCATGCCCTTGGACACATAGACCAGGCCCAGCCTGTGCCTGGCCTGCGGCTGGCGCAGCAGCTGTTCGCGCAGCTGCAGCAGCACCCGCTCTGCGGCGTTGCGCCAGTCCGCATGACTGGCGTGACCTACGGGAAACAATGACATAAACCCTCCTGCCCCAGCTTGGATGGGCACGCCGTGCCCAGGCTTCAGTCCGCCCCTCTAGGCGCCGGGTCTAGGGCTTGCGCGCCGCCGTGCTTTTACGCGCCGGCTTCTTGGCGGCCGCAGGGCTTGCGGCCGCGGCGGGCTTGCTGCGCCCGCCGGTCGCGGTCTTTTTGGCAGCGGCCGGCTTGATCGGGCTGACGGTCTGGGCGGCCGCCGCGACCTGGTCCATGGCGGCCTTGGCAAAGCCGCTGGCCATCTCGGTCGCCTTCTGTGCGGCGGCCATGGTCTGCGGCGGTTCGGCCATGGCCTTGGCGGCGATCTGCTGGAACTGCTGTGTCAGCGCCCCCCACCACTGCATGGCCTGGCCCAGGGCAGCCTGGGTCTGCTGCTGCGGATTGGCGGCCGCCTCGGCGCCCGGCGTCGCCCCGTCGGCCTGGGCCTGAGCCGCTGGCGCCTCTCCCATGGGCCAGCGGCCGGCGGCCTCGGCCGCTGCACCAGGGAACTGGAAGGATTTGGCCAGCTCGCTCATGCTGACATTCATGCCCTGCAGCGTGGACAGGGTCATGCGCTGCACTTCCAGCGCCTGGATGGTTGCGGCCAGCGCGCGGCCGTTCTGCTCCAGCCAGAACTGCACGGCCTTGAGTTCGGCGATGCGCTTGTCCACCTCTTCCACGCTGACCGTGGGTGCCACCCATTGGGGCACGCGCCCCATGGGGTTGGCCGCCGCTCCGGCGCTTTGCGCCAGCCCCTGCAGAAAATCAAAGCCCGGAATGAATTTGCCGAAACCGAATGCCGATGTATCACCGCTCATAGTGCTCTCCGCGACAGGGATGGAAACCGATCTCCGCGTCCGGCTTGGCCGGACACGGAACTAGCTTACTGCAGTTGCGGCGGATGCTGCAAACAAAGGAGCAGGTCTCAGTGCTGATGCGCACCGTGCCCCATATGGCCGGATTCGGCGGGAGCCGTGCCGGCCGGCGGCGTCAATCGCACCGGCACCTGCAGATGCAGGCGCGAGAGCTCGCCCTTGGCGTCCTTGAACACCAGGGTGATGGGCACTTGCGTGTCCTTGAGCAGCGGGGCCTTGAGCTGCTGCAGCATCACGTGATAGCCGCCGGGCTTGAGGTCCACGGCCACGCCCTTGGGCAGATCCAGGGATTCGATGGCGCGCATGCGCATCACGTCCCCGTCCATCTTCATCTCGTGCACTTCGGACACGGCCGCGGCCGGCGATTCGACGCCCACGAGCGTGAGCGGCTCCTGGGCCGTCAGGCGCATGAACGCTCCCGAGGCCTGCTGGCCCGGCACGCTGGCGCGGGCCCAGGCATTCTCGGCCTTGACATGGGCCGCATCGGGGTGAGCCCAGGCCATGCCGGAAACCATCAACGAGCCCAGGGCCAGCAGGGTGAAACGACGCAGATTCATGAAACTTTCTCCATTCAAAACAGGTGATTTGCAGATACCGATAGCTATACGCTGCAGCCGGCGCCCGCCAGCGGCGGTGCCGGATGCCATGGTTGGGAAAGTTTCACAGCGGCGGTGCGCGCGCCGGTGGCAAGAGGCCGGCGAAGCGGGGCAGGCACCCTGCGTGCCAGATGGGGGCCGCAAACGCGACCCGGACCGGCCGGGCCATGAGCTGGGCCGCAGGCGGCGGCGCCAGCGCCGGCAGACAGAGCGCGCAGTCGATCGCATGCAGCGCCGGCAGCACCTCGTCGCCGGCGGGGCCGGGCACCCAGTGGACGGGTCCGGAGGCCGAGCACACGGGCTCCCAGCCGGCGACGGCCTGAGCCCTGGCATAGGGCGCGGCTATCGTGGCCAGCATCACGCAGCACCAGGCGGCCAGCACCCAGCGGACACTGTTCCGCCATGGCCGGCCTGCCTGATCTTGTACCCGCGAATGCATGGGCGGATTGTAGAAGATGAGCTCCCTATCCGGTTGGCGACCCGGGGCCTGCGGCGCTTGCCTCTACGATATGCACTGCGACTTGCACATTCCAACCACCAAGGAGACATGCATGCTGACTCTGTGCGGATTCTCGGCCAGCAATTACTACAACAAGGTCAAACTGGCCTTGATGGAAAAGCGAATTCCCTTCGAGGAAGAACTCGCCTGGCTGGGCAAAACCCATCCCGATGAATCGCCGCTGGGCAAAGTGCCTTATCTGCGCACCCGGCACGGAGCCATCAGCGAGTCCGACGCCATCATCGAATATGTGGACACCCTGTCGCCCACCGCGCCCTTGCTACCCGCCGACCCGTTTGCGGCGGCCAAGGTGCGCGAGCTCTGCGTCTATCTGAACCTGCACTTGGAGCTGGTGGCGCGCAACCTCTACCCCCAGGCCTTCTTCGGCGGCAAGATCAGCGACGCCACGCGCGACAAGACGCTGGAACAGCTGCGCAAGAACATCGCCGCCTTCGCCAAGATTGCGCGTTTCGACACACCGTTCATCGCCGGCGAACAATTCACCCTGGCCGACTGCAGTGCCATCGTGCACCTGCCGCTGATCAGCAGCGCCACCAAGATCATGGGCGGCACCGACCTGCTGGCCGAGCTGCCGGTGCGCGACTATCTGGCCCGCATGGGCGAGCGCCCCACGGTGCAGAAGCTCAACGCCGACCGCAAGGCCAACACCATCGAACTCATGGAGCATATGCAGGCCCAGGCCGCACGCTGACCGGGCCAGGCAACCCAAGCAATGCTATCTTCGCAGTCACTATGCGAAGCCTGTTTCATCTTGCCTACCATGTGACCGATCTTGACGAGGCACGCCGCTTCTACGGCGGCGTCCTCGGCTGCCGCGAGGGCCGCAGCACCGAGACCTGGGTCGATTTCGACTTCTTCGGCCACCAGATCTCCCTGCACCTGGGCCAGCCCTTTGCCGTGACCAATACCGGCAAGGTCGGCAACCACATGGTGCCCATGCCCCACCTGGGCGTGATCCTGCTCAAGCCCGACTGGCTGGCCCTGGCCGAGCGCCTGAAGGCCGCCGACACGCAGTTTGTGCTGGCGCCACAGGTGCGCTTCGAAGGTGAGCCCGGCGAACAATGGACCATGTTCTTTCACGATCCCAGCGGCAATCCCATCGAGGTCAAGGGCTTTGCCCATTGGGACGCGGTGTACGAGCACTGAGAGCGGGCACCCGCCTGAGTCCTCACCTCCCTACCGAAACCCATGCCAGCTCCCCGCAAGGCTCTTCCGGAAATTGATCCGCAGCGCTGCACGGGCTGCGGCTGGTGCATAGGCGTGTGCCCGCCGCATGTGCTGTCGCTGCAGGTTCAAAGCGCTACAGGGTTCGGCTCCAAACGCTCCACCTTGCACAATGCGCCCGCATGCACGGGCTGCGCCTTGTGTGCGGTGCGCTGCCCGTTTGATGCCATTCAGATGGTGAAAATCGCCAAGCCGCAACGGGTCACCGAGCAAGCTTGAACCACGCTCCGAACGCTCTGGCGGCGGCTGGATTTGTGACAGCCATGCCCGGTTTCCAGGGAAGAGAGCGGGTCTAGACCCGCTCTCTTCCCCCAAGACGACATTCAAACTACGCGGCCGCTTCCAGAAACCGCAGCAAACCGCTGCTGCGCTGCGTAGGACTGCCCATGGCCGACACCAGCAGCCCCGGCACCTCGGACCACAGCGAAAACGCCCGGCGCGCGCGCGTGATGCCGGTATAGACCAGCTCGCGGCTCAGCACGCTGCCGCCCTGGGCCGACAGCACCAGGGCCGTGTGCTCGAACTCCGAACCCTGGCTTTTGTGTACCGTCATCGCAAACGCGGTTTCCACATGGGCCAGGCGTGCCGTGCTCACATGGTGCAGGCTCTCCCCCTGCAGAAAATACACGCGCAGGCGTCCGGGGTCGGCAAAGCTGGACAGCGCCATGCCGATATCGCCGTTGAACACCCCTAGCTGCACATCGTTGCGCGTCACCATGACGGGCCGGCCCGCATACCACTCGCCGTCCTTGCGAATCGCGCCCTGGGCCTGCAGCGCGGCCTCCACCACACGGTTCAGGCCCGCCACGCCCCAGGCGCCCTCGCGCACCGCGCACAGCAGGCGGTAGCGGTCGAAGGCCTGGAGCACAGCCAGCACCCATTGCCGGTGCTCGAGCTCCGACGCGAAGCCCGCACGCCCCAGGGCCAATACCTGCGCATACGCCGCATAGCCGGCCGCCGTGCCGCGGCCGGCCACGGCGCTGCGCACCACGGCTTCCAGGTCGCCGCCCTCGCGCGCCCAGAGCTCCGCATCAGTGCCCGAGCGCGTCTGCTCCCGCAGCAGCTCCATGGCGGCCGGCGCATCGCCGGTATTCACGGCCAGGGCCAGCCGGCCTATGGGGCCGCCAAAACGCCGGCTCTCGCGCAGCATCACCGTGTGCTGGGCCAGCGGCAGCGATGGGCCGGCGGCCCGGAACTGCGCGGGCAGATCCAGGCCCGCGACGCGCCGCGCATAGGCCAGGGTCTGCGCCGCATAGCCGCCCCGCTGCGCGTCGCGGCACAGGTCGCCGAGCACGGCACCGGCCTCAACCGAGGCCAGCTGATCCTTGTCGCCGAGCAGGATCAGGCGCGCCGTGGGCGGCAGGGCCTGGAGCAGCGCGGCCATCATCTCCAGATGGATCATCGAGGCCTCGTCGACGATGAGCACGTCCACATCCAGAGGATGGCCCGCATGGTGGGCAAAGCGCCTGGTGTCGGGCCTGGCGCCCAGCAGCGAATGCAGGGTGCGGGCCGCGCCCATGCGCTTGACCAGGGACTCCAGCTCCAGCTCGCCCTGCACCGCGCCCTTCAGCTCCAGCAGCGAGCTGTCAATGGACTGCTTGAGCCTGGCCGCGGCCTTGCCCGTGGGCGCGGCCAGGGCCACGCGCAGCTGCGCGGCATCCGGCGCCGTGGCGAACAGCAGCGCCAGCAGGCGGGCCGCCGTATAGGTCTTGCCCGTGCCCGGCCCGCCGGTAATCACCGACAGACGCCCGCGCAGGGCCAGCGCACAGGCCAGCTTCTGCCAATCTACGGCAGCGGCCGACGGGGTGAACAGACGATCCAGCCAGCGCTGCACCTGCGCCTCGTCCTGCGCAGCTTCGGCCTCGGTGCGCTGCGCGATCTGCGCGGCCACGCTGCGTTCATAGTCCCAATAGCGGCGCAGATAGAGCAGGGGCGCCTCGCCGTCCAGCAGCACCAGCGGCTGGCCCAGATCGGGCGCGGCCACGGCCTGGCCCACGACGCGCACCACGGGGCTGCGACGCAGAGCCCGCAGCCAGGCCTCGAGCCGGCTTGGCAACTGCTCCCAAAGCGAGAGCTGTACCGGCATGGCCTCCTTGGGCCAGCCCAGGATTTCATTGGGATTCTGTGGCAGCGCGGCCAGCGGCAGGCAGCTGTGGCCGCGCCCTTCCATCTGCGCCAGCACGGCCGCGGCCACCAGCAGCGCGGGCTCGGCCTCGGAATCCTGGCCCGCCACAAAGGCGGCCAGCGCGCTGTCGAGCCGGCGCAGCAGGCCGGCATCGGCCAGGCGTTCCAGCGCTGCCAGAACGGCCGCCGCGTCCGGCGCGGAGCTCTCGTCCTCGTCATGCGCTGCGGCAAACAGATCCAGAGTCTGCAGATCGATTCTGCGGCGCCCCCTCATGGCTGCACCTCCTGCGCATTGGCCGCGGGGTCGCTCAGCAGCTCGTCGAGCGCCTGCAGCAGCGCCAGCGAGGGTTGCAGCAGTTGCATGCCGTCGGTCTCCCCGTCTATCCCGCGCATGAAAAAGTAGAGCGCGCCGCCCAGTTGCCGTGCGGGCTCATAGGCCGCACCCAGGCGGCTTTGCAGCAGACGGTGCAGCGCCAGCAGATACAGCGCGGCCTGCACGTCGTAGCGGTGCTCGAGCATGGCCTGCTCCAGCGCCTGCCGCGTGTATGCGGCGCCGTCGCTGCCCAGATGGTTGGTCTTGTAATCGAGCACCCAGTAGCGCCCCTCGTGACTGAAGACCAGGTCGGCAAAGCCCATGAGCATGCCGTGCAGCTCCCGCTCGGGCAGCACGGGGCGGGCCCGGCCCGGCAGAATATGCTCGCGGCACAGCGCGTCTATGCGCTGGGCGGACAGGCGCTGCGCGGGCAGCCAGAACTCCATCTCGGCCAGCAAGGCATCCGTCTGCCCCAGCTGCGCCAGCGTGACGCCCAGGGGCGCCAGAGGCTGGTGGACCACGGCGCGCAGCCACAGCAGCACATCGGCGGCCTGCTCCTTGCGGCCCGCGCGCTCGCAGCGCCGCAGCAAACGGGATTCCAGCGGATCGGCACACTCGCCCGGCCGCTCGCGCAGGCCGAAGCCCTCGGCCGCCAGCCACTCCATCTGGTCATGCAGAAAATTGCCCACCACGGGGCCGCGCATGAAGCGGTGCCATGCCGCCGTCTGACTGCGCGCGCCGGCCGCCAGCGGCAGAGCGGCAAGAGCGCTCAGATCCAGTGCCGCCTCGGCGGCATCCACGGCCTGCAGCGCACGTTCGTCCTCGGCGGGATGCTGGACGGCCACGGGCAGCACAGGCAGGCTGTGTGCGGCCATGGCCCGCGTCAGCGAGGAAAAGCTGCCAATGCCCCAGCGGCGGTCGAACTCCGCCGCATAGACCGCAGCCGGCTGCAGCGCCGGCAGATCCTGGGCGGGCACATAGCGCTCGGCCAGGGGCAGCTCGGCAGGCAGGTCGACCACGGCAATCTGCGCGCAGCTGTCGCCCAGGGCCTGCAGGCTGGCGCGCCAGTTGTCGGCCGATTGCGAGCTGGCGCCGGCCAGCAGATAGCCGGCCGCGCCCTGCTCGTTCGCGCAGCTCTTGCTGTTGCCGCGCTTCATGGGCGCCAGGCCCAGCCACAGCGCATGGCGCGGCCGGGTCAGGGCCACATAGAACAGGCGCAGGTCCTCGCGCAGCCGCTCGCGGTCGGCCCGCTCCAGCTGTTCGGCGTCATAGTCGAGCAGCAGCTCGCGCTGCGGTCCGGCCGCGCCCTGCAGCGGCAGGGACAGATAGGCGGCCTTGGCATCCACGGGCCTGAAGCTGCCGCCAAACGGCAGGCAGACCACGGGGTACTCCAGCCCCTTGCTCTTGTGCACGGTCACGACCTTGACCAGGTCGGCATCCGACTCCAGCCGCACGATCTGCGCCTCGCCCGCGGCGCCCGGCGCCTCGATCTGCGTGGCCAGCCAGCGTATCAGCGCCTGCTCGCCCTCGAGCTGCGCGCTGGCCGCCTGCAGCAGCTCGGCCAGATGCAGATAGTTGGTCAGGCGCCGCTCGCCCCCCATTTCCGCGAGCCAGCGCGCGGGCAGATCGAAGCGGTACAGCGTCTGGCGCAGCATGGCCAGCACGCCCAGCCGCAGCCAGAGGCTGTGCAGCTCCTTGAGCTGTTCGCTGCGCGCGTCGAACGCCTCGTCGTCGCTGGCCAGCCAGGCCAGCTCCTCGAACGTCAGGCCCATGAGCGGCGTGGCCAGCCCCGCGCGCACGGCCAGGCCGTCCAGCGGCGCGGCCACGGCGCGCAGCCACAGCAGCAGATCTCTGGCCTCGGCGCTGGCGAACACCGAATCCTGATCGGATAGATAAACCGATGCCACGGCGCGCCTGGCCAGGGCACGGCGCACGGCCGCGGCCTCCTTGCCGGTGCGCACCAGCACGGCGATATCGGCGGGGCGGATACGCTGCAGCGGCTTGCCGTCCTCGGCAAAACCCGTGCCCTCGTCCATCAGCCAGTGCACGATCCGGGCGGCGCAAAACTCCGCGCCGCGGCGGCGGATATCGTCATTGCTCAGCGGCTCGCCCGCGCTGCCGTCCCAGGCAATGGTCAGCGCGCTCATACGTCGGCCGCCCTGCACCAAGACCTCGCGGCGGCCCTTGGCCGCCACGGGTTCGAACGGCAAGGGGTTCTGCGCCCCGGCGCGGAACATGAATGCGCCTTCGCCGGGCCGCAGCTCGGCCTGCGCAAACCACTGGTTGACGGCCGCGACCAGCTCCTGGGTGGAGCGGAAATTGGTGCCCAGCACATAGTGCCGCCCCGCGGTGGCCGCACGCGCCTGCAGATAGCTGTAGATGTCGGCGCCGCGAAAGCCGTAGATGGACTGCTTGGGGTCGCCGATCAGCAGCAGCGCGCTGTCTTCGGCATTGTCTGCCGTGCGGTAGATCTGGTCGAACAGCCGGTATTGCAGCGGCGAGGTGTCCTGGAACTCATCGATCAGAGCCACCGGATACTGGGCGAGGATGCTGGCCCGCAGCGCGGGGCCGTTGTCTCCCGCCAAGGCCTGGTCCAGGCGCTGCAGCATGTCGGCGAAGCCGAAAGTGCCGGCCTGGCGCTTGAGCCACAGCAGGCGCTGCTGCACATTGGCCGCCGCATGCAGGCGCAGCGCCACGCCCATGGACGGCAGGCGGGAGATGGCCTGCAGCAGCTGCTGCAGCTCGGCAAACTCCGTGGGCAGCAGCAGATCCATGGTCGAGCCCTTGAAGGCCTCGGCCATGCCTTCGGGGCTCAGCCGCTTGCGCGCGGAATCGCTGAGCTCCAGCGCCATGTTCAGCGGGTCTTGGGCCCAGGCCTGGATGGCGGCGAACCAGCCGGTGTAGTGGCGCGGCTGCAGCTTGCGCTTGTCCCACAGGCCGGCGTTGCCATCGAGCTGGCCGTCCAGCCATCGCTGCAGACGCTCGGCCTTGTTCGGCCAGCCCCGGGCCAGCTCCTGCAGCCGGTGCGCGCGCTGCTGCCGGGTCTGCTCTATGCACTCGCCCAGCGTGCCGGCACCGGCCTCAGGCGCCAGGTTTTCGCGCAGCAGCGCCTGCATGTCCCGGATCAACGCATTCACATCGGGCCAGACTTCGAGCGCCTCCTCCAGCAGCTCGCCGGCCAGCGGATAGCACTGCTGGCGCCAGTAGTCCTGCGCGGCCTCGGTCTGGCGCTGGCTTTCGTCGGCCTCCAGCGTTTCGTCGAACAGATTGCCGCTGTCGAACGCGTGCTCGCGCAGCATGCGCTGGCACCAGGCGTCTATGGTGTGTATGGCCGCATCGTCCATGCACTGCGCGGCCATGTCGAGTCGCCAGGCAGCCGCGTCGCGCTCGCTGCCCTCGGCATAGGCGTCGCGCAGATCGCGCAGGAACAGGTCGTGACCTGCAGGCTCGGCTTCGCCGCGAAAGCACCGCACGGCTTCGATCAGCCGGCCGCGTATGCGGTCCGACAGCTCGCGCGTGGCGGCGCGCGTGAAGGTCATGACCAGAATCTCGGGCGGCATCAGGGGCCTGGTGAAACCATGCTCGCCGCCATGGCCCAGCACCAGGCGCAGATAGAGCGCCGCGATCGTCCAGGTCTTGCCCGTGCCCGCGCTGGCCTCGATCAACCTGGAGCCCCGAAGCGGGAAGTCCAGCGCATTCAGCAGATGGCTGCCGGCCTCGTTGACGCTAGCGCTCATGCCGGCTCTCCTTGCTGTTCCTGCTCGCCTGGCTGCGGCAGCTGCTGGACCCGTACCTGGGTCGCCAGCCACTCGTGCAGCGGGCCGTAGACCTGCTTGGCCAGGGTGTGGAAACGCAGATCGGCAATCAAATCCTCCCAGCCCGGATAGCAGCGTGCCCAGCTCGGGTCTTCGCATTCGCCGGCGTTCATATAGCCGCCTTCGTAGGCCTGGGCCGCAGCGCGCAGATCGTCATCGGCAGCGGCCACCGCGCTTCTGAGCGGCAGGGGCAGCGGCTCGTTCTGGCCCTGCAGCCACAGCCGCATCAGCGCCAGCAGGCGCGTGCGGGCCAACTCGGCATCCAGCGGCTCGACCCAGAGCAGCGCATCGCGCGCGATCACGGCCATCAGCGTCTGTGCGCCCGCAGCGGACAGCGCCAGGCTGCGCACATAGACCGACAGCAGCTTGTAGGCCTGGGGCACCCCCTCCCGGTTCAGCAGGCTGCGCGGCTCCAGCGCAAACCAGCAGCGGGCCGGGCCTTCGGCCTCCCCAGCACTGCGCTCGCGCAATCCGTCCATCCAGTCGTCCAGCACCAGCTCTCCATCGCACAGCAGCAGGCGCTGGCGTGGCGCTGCCTGCGGCCATTGCAGCATCTGCCGCTGCCAGGCCAGCAGCGAAGGCGTGGTCTGTGCGAGCAGGCCCCGGGCTTCGCGCTCGCCCAGGCCCGCCAGCGGCAGCACGCCGGCACGCGCCAGCCGCTGCACATCGCGCTGCAGCTGGGCCGCGACATCGAGCCCCTCGGTCGCAGACCGGGCCAGCTGCATGCGCACGCCCTGCTGCAGCTGCTGCACCAAGCCGTAGGCCGTGAGCCCGTCCACCGTGAACAGCTCCTCGTCCTCCACCACATCCTCCTCCTGCTCGAAGCGCACCAGCAGGCGATTGCGCAGAAAGACGCGCGCGGGATGGCGCAGAAAATCGGCAAGCCGCGCCAGCGTCAGCGGCACCTCGGGGTCCGGCACATAGGGCGCGACCTCGGGCCTGGCCTCCACCTCGCCGGGCTGGTGCGCCGCATGCCACTCACGCGCGAAGGTGGACAGGCCCGAGGCCGGCTCAAAATAGCGACGGCTGAAGGGCTGCAGCGGATGCTGCTGCGTGCGCTGGGCCAGCAGGTCGCCGCCGGCTTCGCCTTGCCAGCCCTGGGCCAGATAGTCGCGCAGCTGCGAGACCAGCACTGAGGGCGGCTGCTCGCTGTTGTCGCGCACATGACGGCCCGCCCAGCTGATATAGAGCCGGCTGCGGGCCGACAGCAGCGCATCCAGCATGAGCTGGCGGTCGTCGTCGCGCCGCGCGCGATCGCCGGGGCGCTGCTGGCCCGGCTGGGCCATCAGGTCGAAATCCGCACGCGTGGCGCGGCGCGGATAGTCGCCGTCGTTCATGCCCAGCAGGCAGACCACCTCGAACGGAATCGCGCGCATGGGCATGAGCGTGCAGAAGGTCACGCCGCCCGCGCGAAAGCGCTGGTTCAGGGCCGGCTCGGACAGGGCCTGCAGCCAGGCCTCCTGCGCGACCTCGAGCGGGATCCCGCTCTCGAAGCCCGCTTGCTCGCAAGCGCTCTGCCAGCTCACCAGCGCCGTATCCAATGCGGCCAGCAGGGCCTGGTCCTCGTCGTTCTGCGCGACAAAAAAATCGTCGAGCAGGGCACGCAGGCGCTGGGCCCAGACCTGGGGCGCAGCGGCCTCGCCGGCCGTCTGCCACCATTGCAGCATGCGGGCCAGCAGGCTGGCCAGGCTGCCGGCCAGCTCGGCCGTCAGCCCGCCAACCTCCTCATAAGGCTCTATCCCCGCGAAAGCCTGCGCGGACTCAAGGCCTAGCTCATCCGTGGCCGCGCCGCTGGCATAGCCGAGCAGCATGCGACGCAGGCCGAACCAGGCGCTGTTCGGGTCGCCGCAGGCCGCCAGACCCAGTCGGGCACGCTGCTCGTGATTGAGCCCCCAGCGTATGCCGGCCCCCGCCATCCAGTGCGTGAGCTGGGGCAGATCATCGGCCCTCAGGCCCACGCGCGCGGCCACGGCGGGAACATCAAGCAGATCGCAGAGTTCGCTCAGGCGGCAGCGCTGTTGCGGCAGCTTGAGCAGCCATTGCAGCGCCGTGACCAAGGGGCTGCTGGCGCGCGCGCCCACGTCGGCGATATCGAAAGGAATATGGCGCGCATCGTGGCGCCCGTACTGACCGAACACGGCGCGGATGGCGGGTGCCGCCTCTTCGATGGCCGGCAGCATCACCACCACCTCACGCGGCGCCAGCGCCGCCTGACCGGCTGCGGCGGGCCGGGCCAGCCAATGCAGCAGCTGGTCGTGCAACACCTCCAGCTCGCGCACCAGGCCATGGGCCTGGTGGAAAACCACGGAGTCGTCGGCGGCGGGGACCTCTAGCCGCGGATGCTCGGGCAGCGGCACCAGATCGCGTATGCGCTGCTGCACCTGCTGCAGCAGCGGCGCCTGCGCCAGCTCCTCGATGCCGCTCTCCTCGAAGACGTCCACGCGCGGCCAGCCCCATTGCGCGGCCGTATCGCCCGTGGTGTCGAAGGCATCGAGCTGGCGCACATAGTCGCGGCTTTGCCGGCCCCAGGCCGCCAGCAGGGGATGGGCGTGGGCATGCATGGCCGCCAGCGGGATCTGCGCCAGGTCCTTGCCGCCCTTGTTGGCGTGGCGGCGGCGCTGCTGACGCAGCAGCTCGCGCCCGTCGATCGCATCGGCCCAGTGAAAGCGGCAGGGGTTGGGCACGGCGATCAGCACCTGGCTGTGCCTGGCGATGCCGCTGAGGAACTGCATCAGCGACAGCGGCATCTGGCTCATGCCGAACACCACCACGCGCCGCGCCAGCGGCGTGACCGGAGGCTGGCCGCTATCCAACGCGCCCAGAATGCGCGCCAGCAGCGCAGGCCGCGTGGCGGCGCGCTGGGTCTCGTCCAGTTCGGCCAGCACCCTGCGCCACAGCTGGGGCTGCCATAGCTGGCCCTCGGGCACGGCCACATCGGGGCGGCCCGGCGTACACATCACATCCCGCCCCTGCTCCCAGGCGGCCAGCCAGTCGGCGCGGTAGATCTGGTACTGGTCGAACAGATCGGCCAGGCGCTCGGCCAGCTGCAGCAGACGCTGGGGCTCACCGGGGCGCAGGAAGTTGGCGATGGGAGCAAAAGCAGGTTCGGTCAGGCATAGCGGCAGCAGGCGCATCAGCCGCCAGATCATGGGTGTCTTGTCCAGCGGCGATTCGCGCGGCACCTCGGCCTGGCCCAGAATCTGCCGGTAGCTGCGCCAGACAAAGCGCGCGGGCAGTTCCACCTGGGCCGCCGCGCAAATGCCCTGCCGCTCGGCCATGCGCATCTTGAACCACTCGGCCATGCCGTTGCTCTGCACCAGCACGATCTCGGGCTCCAGCGCCTGCAGCGGATGCGCGGCCAGCCAGGCCAGCACGGTATCGGCCAGGGCTTCGGTCTGATTGCCATGCAGGGCGATCAACCCCGGTTGCCATTGCGCTGTCGATTGCTGCTCTGCTGCCACACACGCTCCTGTGCCTTGTGAAGGCACTAGCTTAACGGCTGGCGGTGATCCGAGCGCAGCCCGGAGCCGCTATCAAAACCAAAGCAGCCTGCGCCTTGCCAGCCTTCACTTCCCTATTCGACACCTTGGCAAGCGTTCAGGGGCCGGCACCGGTCGCTGCAATGCTTGAAGCGCGGCGCCCGCAGGCATCACGCTTGCCGCACAAAGTCGTGCCAGAGAAAGCGGCCGCGCAAAACAAAAAACCCAGATCGAAACGATCTGGGTTTTGTATTTTGGTGGCCTGGGACGGAATCGAACCGCCGACACAAGGATTTTCAATCCTCTGCTCTACCGACTGAGCTACCGGGCCTTTTGTGTTTCAGCGTTGTGCTGCTGAAGCCACGATTATATGCAAAGTTTCGACCCCAAATCCGAAAACGCGAAATTTCTTGAAAAAACTTAGCTGCGGCGGTTTCGGCCCAGGTCCACGCCCAGCTGCCGCAGCTTGCGGTAGAGGTGGGTGCGCTCCAGGCCGGTCTTCTCCGCCACGCGCGTCATGGAGCCGCCTTCGCGGGCCAGGTGAAATTCGAAATAGGCTTTCTCGAAGCCGTCGCGCGCCTCGCGCAGCGGCCGGTCCAGGTCGAAACCCTGGTGCGAGTTCGGCATATTGTCCTCGGCCGCCTGGGCCATCGCATTCACAGCGGCGGAAGGCGCGGAGCCCGAGTTGGGTGCGCTGGCTGCCTCGGGCGCCTGGCTGGCGGCATTGCGCGCCAAGCCCTGCTCCACGGCCTTGAGCAGCTTCTGCATGGTGATGGGCTTCTCGAGGAAGGACAGCGCGCCTATGCGCGTGGCTTCGACCGCGGTTTCTATGGTGGCGTGGCCGCTCATCATGATGACGGGCATGGTGAGCTGGCCTGCCGTGGCCCATTCCTTGAGCAAGGTCACGCCATCGGTATCTGGCATCCAGATGTCGAGCAGGACCAGGTCATAGGCATTGGTCGCGCGCGCCACGCGTGCCTGCGTGGCGTTCTCCGCCAGATCCACACTATGACCTTCGTCGTTGAGGATTTCCGACAACAAATCCCGGATCCCCAGTTCGTCGTCGACCACCAGTATGTTTGCCATGTTGTCTTAAGCCTGTTGCTGTGCTGTGTGGGAGGCGGGATCAAGCCGCCGGCACACGGTCGTTAGGTACAAATGATAGCGACACTCGCGCGCCTTGCACCACTCCGTCTTCCTCTCGATTACCCAGGTCCACCCTGGCCCCATGCTCGTCGGCAATTTTCTTGACGACGGCCAAGCCCAGGCCCGTGCCGCGGGCCTTGGTGGTCACATAGGGCTCGAAGGCTCTTTGCAGGATATTGGGAGCAAAGCCTGTGCCGCTGTCGCTGATGCTCAGCCGCACCCGCTGGGCCGCATCGTTCCAGCGCGTCTCTATGGTGACGGAGCCAGGAGTCTGCCCGGTTTCCTGAGCCTTCTGCGCGGTCGCATCTTGCGCATTTTGCAAAAGATTGTGGATGACCTGGCGCAACTGCTGGCTATCGCCGCGAATCAGCGGGCAGTTTTCGTCCAGCGAGGCCACCACGCGCACGGTCGCATTCTCCTCGCCGTAAAGCTGCAAGACCTCGGCCACCAATGCATTGAGGTCCATGGGCTGGAGCTTGGCCGCAGGCAGGCGCGCATAATCGCGGAACTCGTCCACCAGGCGTTTCATCGCACCCACCTGATCGACGATGGTCTTGACCGACTTGGCCAGCAGCGCCTGCTCCGTGGGCTGCAGCTTGTCGGTGAGCTTCATGGCCATGCGCTCCGCCGACAGCTGGATGGGAGTCAGAGGATTCTTGATTTCATGCGCCACGCGCCGCGCCACCTCGCCCCAGGCCTGGGCGCGCTGGGCGGAGACGATCTCGGAGATGTCATCGAAGACCAGCAGTCGCTGCTCCTCCGGCAGCTCGGCGCCGCGCATGACCAGGCTGGTGCTGTTGTGCACCACATCGCCATCGCCCGCATCCAGTTCATAGACCTGCTGCCAGCGCTCGCGCCCCTGCTCGGCCGAGGCATCGCCCAGAAACAGCTCGAACTGCCCCTGCACCACGCGCGCGAAATCCTGCAGGCCCGAGACATCGCAGAGGCGCTTGCCCTGGAAGACCGCCATGGGCGCGCGCAGAATGCGCGTGGCGCCGGGATTGCTGAGCACGATGCGGCCATCGCGATCCAGCACGATGACGCCCGAAGTGAGATTGTCCAGAATCGTCTGCAGATTGCTGCGGGCCGCATCGAGCTGCAGCAGATTGCGGTTTGCATCCGCGCGCGCATCGGCCAGCTGCTGGGTCATCACCGCGAACGAGCGGGTGAGCACGCCGATTTCGTCCTTGCTCTGCAGCGCGGGCTTGGGCCGCAGATCGCCGCGCGCCACATCGCGCATGCCCTGGGCCAGCAGCAGCAGAGGCTTGGCCAGCTGGTTGCCCAGCACGATGGCCAGCACCACGGCGCCGAACACCGCCAGGAACAGGGCCAGCGTGAGCGTGCCTATATACATGCGCTGCAGTCCGGTGCGAGCAAGCGCTCGCTCCTGATACTCGCGATTGGCCTCCTGCACCGCCAGCGCATTGCCGACCAGGGTCTGCGGCAGCGGAATCGTAGCCTGCAGATAGCGCGCCTCCTCCAGCAGATTCACCGCGGAGCTGGGCACCAGGGCCAGGGTCCGCACCTTGGCGCTGATACTGGCGTTGTCGGCGCCCGCGTCGCCCGCGTCGTCCAGCCCTTCGATGCTGGCCGCGGCGCGCTGGCCGCCCTGCTCGCGCAGGCTGCGCAGCATCTGCGCGCTGGGACGCTCGGGCGCCAGGCTGAACTGGGACTTGCCGGCGCTGGCGATGGCCTTGCCGGATGCATTCCAGAGCACCACGTCCGTCGCGCCGAGCTGGTCGCGAATGCGCTCCAGCACCAGCGCGGCCCCCGTGTCCGAGGCCTGCGACAGCTGCAGACCGGCCGTGCGCGTGTTGTTGGCCATGTCGTTGGCCACGGTGTCCAGCGTGGCGCTGGCCAGACTCACGCCGGCCGACAGCGCGCCCTCGACCTTGACGTCGAACCAGCTCTCTATGGAGCGCGACACGAACTGGTAGGACACCACATAGATCAGCAGGCCTGGCAACAGCCCGACCAGGGTGAAGATGCCGGCCAGCTTGAGCAGCAGCTTGCTGCCGAAACGTCCGCGCCTAAGGCGCAGCGCCAGCCGCAGACCGCCCCACAGCAGCACCAGCAGCAGCAGGCCCGCGACCACCACATTGGCCCAGAACAGCCAGCTGTAGTTGCGCTCATAGGCCAGGCGATTGTTGGTGGCCATGGTCAGCAGGAACAGCAGCAGCACCCCGACCACCACCATCAGCACCACGCCCGTGCCCACGGCCCAGCGCGTGGTGCGCGACCAGCGCGCCGTCGACGGCAGGCTGGCCTCGGTCTCCAGAGATTGAAAGTCGGGCATCAGGGAGCGGCCTCCATGACCTGGGTGCGCGACAGCTGCAGATTCCAGACCGAGCGCCCCAGCACTCCCATCTGCAAAGGCCTGGGCAGGGCCGACAGGTCCACGCGAAAGCGCAGCTGCACGGAAACGCCCGAAGTCGAGCTGAGCTGCGCGGGCTCCAGAATCTTCCAGCGCGAGATGCGCTGTATGGCCGCCATGGCGTCTTCCAGCTGTTCATAGGTCTGGCCCAGCGCCAGGCCCGTGCCGGAACTCGTGAACGCCGTATTCGAGATATGCAGGCGCCAGCGGCGCGTCAGCGGCTGATGGGTCAGGCGGTAGTAGCGGGTGGCCGTCCCCAGGTGCTGGTCGGACCAGTACCAGCGCTCGCGCTGGACCAGGGCCTCGGCCGTGAAGTACAGGGGAATGCCCTGGCGCAGCGCGTCCTCCACCTGCACCGGCAGGTCGAACTGCAGATTGGCCGAAAGGAAGACGCCCTCGTCCGTGCGCGTGACCTGCATGGAGCTGATGTCCGGCGGCACGGTGTCCGCACGGGTAGTGGCCGCCGCAGCCCACAGGGCCAACGCCATGATGGCCGCCCAGGCCATGCGCCATACCGCCCCCGCCTCGGCGTTAGCGCGTTTTTTCGAGCAGAGCGTAAAAAAAGCCGTCGTGATCACCCAGACGATTGTCGGCCACGACGCCGGCTTTGGTTGAGTTGCCGGGTATTAAATGGCCGGGAGCGGGCAAGCTGGCCGCCGTAGTGTTGCGTGCAAGAAACGCTTGCATCTGCTCATGCCCCTCGGCCTTGAAGATGGAGCAGGTGCAATAGACCATGCGCCCACCGGGCTGCAGCAGCGGCCAGAGGGTATCGAGCAGGTCGGACTGGATGGCCGCGAGCTGGGCCACATCGCTTTCGCGGCGCAGCCAGCGCACATCGGGCTGGCGCCGCACGATGCCCGAGGCCGTGCAGGGCGCGTCGAGCAGGATGGCATCAAACAACTGCCCCCCACATTGCTGTTCGAACCAGTCTTCTGGCCGGGAGGCATCGGCCACCAGCACCTGGGCCTGCAGGCCCAGGCGGGACAGGGTCTCCGTGATGCGGCCAGCGCGCTCGGGATCGATCTCCAGCGCCGTCACCTCGATGCTGCCGGGGGCGGCACGCTCCAGCAGATGGGCCGTCTTGCCGCCGGGGGCCGCACAGGCATCGAGCACGCGCAAAGGCCGGCCCTCGGGCTGGGCCAGGCCGGCAAGCAGCAAAGGGGCGGCCGCCTGGGCCGCGGCATCCTGCACCGAGGCCCAGCCTGCGGCGAAATGCGGCAGCTCCTGCACCGGAGCCGCGCGCTCCAACTGGAGCCCGGTTTCTGCGACCGCTGTCGCCTTCAAATTCATGGCATCCAGCGCCGCCTGATACTGGGCTGGCGTGCACTTCTGCGCATTCACGCGCAAGGTCATGGGCGGCTGCGCATTGTTCGCCGCCAGAATGGCCTGCCAGTCCTGAGGATGGTCTTTCTGGAGCCGCGCAATCCACCATGCGGGATGGTTCCAGACCGCGACGAGGTCGCCATCGGTCGCGGCCACCAGCGCATCGCGCTCACGCAGAAAGCGGCGCAGGCAGGCGTTGATGAAGCCGGACTGGGCGCGGGCCGCGCCGCGCTTGGCCGCCTCGACGGCCTGGTTGACAAGCGTGAACGGCGGGTAAGGCGCATGGCCCTCATCCCAGGCCAAAGCCAGTGCCGTGCTCAGCAAGGCGCTGACCTTGGGTGCGGGCGAGCGCGGCGCCAGCTGTTTTTGCAAGGCCTGGGCGCGTCCCAGATTGCGCAGCACCTGGAACAACAAGGCCTGCACACCGGGACGCAGCCGCTGCGGCACCTGTGCCAGCACGGTCTTGCTGGACTGCCCGCCCAGAATGCCGTGCAGAGCCTGGGCCACAGCTTCCAGCTGTTGCCAGAGCGCGGGAGCAGCGGGCGCATGGGCGTTCTTGTGTGTGGACGGCGTTGAAGTCATGGATGGCAGGCCTGGAAAATCTAGCAAAAGAAAACGCTCCCGTCTGCACGAGGCAGAGCGGGAGCGCGGTGCATCAGCATCGATCCGGACCCTTGCGGGACCGGACCGGCGCCTGGCTTACTCGGCCGATGCGTCGCCAGCGGGCGCTTCGGCTTCGTCGGCCGTGATACCGGCCAGCTCGGCTTCCTCAGCCTCGGCAATGGCGCGGCGCTCGGCGTCGTCCATCTCGTCCTTGGCCTTGCGTGCCTGGTGGTAGGCCAGGCCCGTACCGGCGGGGATCAGACGACCCACGATCACGTTTTCCTTCAGGCCACGCAGCTCGTCGCGCTTGCCCATGATGGCAGCTTCGGTGAGCACGCGGGTGGTTTCCTGGAAGGAAGCCGCGGAGATGAAGGAGTCGGTCGACAGCGAAGCCTTGGTGATACCCAGCAGCACGTTGGAGTATGTGGCCGGCAGCTTGCCTTCCTTTTGCATCTCTTCGTTGGTGTTGAGCACTTCCGAGCGCTCGACCTGCTCACCCTGGATGTAGGAGGTATCGCCGGAGTTCTCGATGACCACACGACGCAGCATCTGGCGCACGATCACTTCGATGTGCTTGTCGTTGATCTTCACGCCCTGCAAGCGGTACACGTCCTGCACTTCGTCAACGATGTAGCGCGACAGCTCTTCGATACCCAGCAGACGCAGGATGTCCTGAGGATCGGCGGGACCGTCGACGATGGATTCGCCCTTGTTCACCACCTGGCCTTCGTGGACCAGAATGTTGCGCTCCTTGGGCACCAGCTCTTCCCAGACCTTGCCTTCCAGATCGGTGATCTGCAGGCGGATCTTGCCCTTGGTTTCCTTGCCGAAGGACACGGTACCGGTCATCTCGGCCAGCGTGCCCTTGTCCTTGGGTGTACGGGCTTCGAACAGCTCGGCCACACGCGGCAGACCACCGGTAATGTCGCGAGTCTTCTGACCTTCCACAGGGATACGGGCCAGCACTTCGCCGGGGCCCACGTCCTGGCCGTCGCGCACCTGAATCAGAGCGCCGACCTGGAAGCCGATCGTCACAGCGTGGTCGGTACCGGGGATCTTGACTTCCTGGTCGTTGGCGTCGATCAGCTTGACCTGAGGACGCACCACCTTGGCCGAGCCGCGACGCTTGGGATCGATCACCACCAGAGTGGACAGACCGGTCACTTCGTCGACCTGCTTGGCCACCGTGAGACCTTCTTCCACATTCTCGAAACGCACTTGACCGGCGTATTCGGTAATGATGGGGCGAGTCAGCGGATCCCAGTTGGCCAGAATCTTGCCGGCCTTGATGGCTTCGTCGGGCTTGATGGTCAGCACGGCACCGTAAGGCACTTTGTGACGCTCACGCTCGCGGCCGTTTTCGCTGATCACGATCTCGCCAGAACGCGAAATCACCACCAGCTCGCCCTTGGTGTTGGACACATAGCGCATCGTGCTGTTGAAGCCGATCGTGCCGTTGGACTTGGCTTCCACGCTGGAGGCAACAGCGGCACGCGACGCGGCACCACCGATGTGGAAGGTACGCATGGTCAGCTGCGTGCCGGGTTCCCCGATGGACTGGGCAGCGATCACACCCACGGCTTCGCCGAGGTTGATCAGGCCGCCACGACCCAGGTCGCGGCCATAGCAGGTGGCGCACAGACCGAAGCGGGTTTCGCAGGTCAGTGCGGTACGCACCTTGACCTCGTCCACCCCCTGAGCTTCCAGCTCTTCGATCACATCTTCGTTCAGCAGGGTGCCGGCAGGCAGCAGAACGTCGCGGGTCTCGGGG
The DNA here is from genome assembly GCF_041079535.1 of Comamonas guangdongensis. Lineage (NCBI taxonomy): Bacteria > Pseudomonadati > Pseudomonadota > Betaproteobacteria > Burkholderiales > Comamonadaceae > Comamonas > Comamonas guangdongensis. Next base: position 148,912 of record NZ_JBFYGN010000004.1, read on the forward strand.
TGCAGCACGTCTTCGGCGGTCGAGCGGCCCAGCACGCGGTCGCGCAGGGATTCGATCACTTCACCGCCTTCGACGATGGCGCGCATCAGATAGCCGTTGGAAGTACCGCAGTCCTGTTCGTTCACGACCAGGTCTTGGGTCACGTCCACCAGACGACGGGTCAGGTAACCGGAGTTAGCCGTCTTCAAGGCCGTGTCGGCCAAACCCTTACGAGCACCGTGGGTCGAGATGAAGTACTGCAACACATTGAGGCCTTCGCGGAAGTTCGCGGTAATAGGCGTCTCAATAATCGAGCCATCGGGCTTGGCCATCAGGCCACGCATGCCGGCCAGCTGACGGATCTGAGCGGCAGAGCCACGGGCACCGGAGTCGGCCATCATGTAAATCGCGTTGAACGATTCCTGATCGACTTCGTTGCCGTGACGGTCGGTGGTCTTCTGGACCTTGAGCTGGTCCATCATCACCTTGGACACGTCGTCACCGGCCTTGCCCCAAATGTCCACCACCTTGTTGTAGCGCTCGCCCGAGGTCACCAGACCGGAGACGTACTGCTGCTCGATTTCCTTCACTTCGGCTTCGGCGCGGGCCAGGATGTCGGCCTTTTGCGGCGGCACCAGCATGTCGTCGATGGAGATCGAGATACCGGCGTGCGTAGACAGACGGAAACCGTTCTGCAGCAGCTTGTCGGCAAACACCACGGTGGCCTTCAGACCGCACTTGCGGAACGAAGCATTGATCAGCTTCGAGATTTCCTTCTTCTTCAGCGCCTTGTTCATGTTGCTGAAAGCCAGGCCCTTGGGCAGGATTTCAGACAGCAGAGCACGGCCCACGGTGGTTTCCACGAGCGAGGTCACGGGCTCGAATTCGCCGGTTTCCTTGTTCTTGTTCCACTCGGTCAGACGCACGCTGATCCTGGCATGCAGCTCGGTCTCGCCGGCTTCCAGCGCGCGCTGGACTTCGGCCAGATCGGCAAACACCATGCCTTCGCCCTTGCCATTGATCTTCTCACGCGTGGCGTGATACAGACCCAGCACCACGTCCTGGGAAGGAACGATGGAGGGTTCGCCCGAAGCGGGGAACAGCACGTTGTTCGAAGCCAGCATCAGCACGCGAGCTTCCATCTGTGCTTCCACAGACAGAGGCACGTGAACAGCCATCTGGTCACCGTCGAAGTCGGCGTTGAAGGCCGCGCAAACCAGCGGGTGCAGTTGCAGGGCCTTGCCTTCGATCAGGATGGGCTCGAAAGCCTGGATGCCCAGACGGTGCAGCGTAGGCGCACGGTTGAGCATGATCGGGTGTTCCTTGATGACTTCTTCAAGGATGTCCCACACCACGGGCGTACCGGCTTCCACTTCCTTCTTGGCAGCCTTGATGGTCGTGGCGATGCCGCGCTGCTCGAGCTGCGCAAAGATGAAGGGCTTGAACAGCTCCAGAGCCATCAGCTTGGGCAGACCGCACTGGTGCAGCTTGAGGTAAGGACCCACGGTAATCACGGAACGACCGGAGTAGTCCACGCGCTTGCCCAGCAAGTTCTGACGGAAGCGACCGCTCTTGCCCTTGATCATGTCGGCCAGGGACTTCAGCGCACGCTTGTTGGCGCCCGTCATGGCCTTGCCGCGACGGCCGTTGTCCAGCAAGCTGTCCACGGCTTCCTGCAACATGCGCTTTTCGTTGCGCGCGATGATCTCGGGAGCCTTCAGCTCCAGCAGGCGACGCAGACGCGAGTTGCGGTTGATGACGCGGCGATACAGGTCGTTCAGGTCGGAGGTCGCAAAGCGGCCGCCGTCCAGAGGCACCAGAGGACGCAGATCCGGAGGCAGCACGGGCAGCACTTCCATCACCATCCAGCCGGGCTTGATGCCGGACTTCTTGAACGCTTCCAGCAGCTTCAGACGCTTGGCGTTCTTCTTGACCTTGACTTCGGAGCCGGTCAGATCGTTGCGCAGGCGATCGATCTCGATGTCGATATCAATGCCTTCCAGCAGGTCCTTGATACCTTCGGCGCCCATCTTGGCCGTGAACTCGTCGTAGCCGTACTCGGCGCACTTGGCGTCGTAGTCGTCCTCGGACATGATGCTGAACTTCTTCAGCGGAGTCATGCCGGGGTCGGTCACCACATAGGCTTCGAAGTACAGCACACGCTCGATGTCGCGCAGCGTCATGTCCAGCACCAGGCCCAGGCGCGAGGGCAGGGACTTCAGGAACCAGATGTGAGCGCAGGGCGCGGCCAAGTCGATGTGACCCATGCGCTCGCGGCGCACCTTGGTCTGCGTGACTTCAACGCCGCACTTCTCGCAGATCACGCCGCGGTGCTTGAGGCGCTTGTACTTGCCGCACAGGCATTCGTAGTCCTTGATCGGGCCAAAGATCTTGGCGCAGAACAGACCGTCGCGCTCGGGCTTGAAGGTACGGTAGTTGATGGTTTCGGGCTTCTTGACCTCACCAAAAGACCACGAACGGATCTTTTCGGGCGAGGCCAGACCGATCTTGATGGCATCGAAATGCTCATCAGGCGTAAATTGCTTGAACAGGTCGAGTAGCGATTTCATGGACTCTTTCCCTTTTCAAATTAAGAACGTTCGAGTTCGATGTCCAGGCCCAGGGAACGAATTTCCTTGACCAGCACGTTGAACGACTCGGGCATGCCTGCCTCGATGGAATGTTCGCCCTTGACGATGGACTCGTACACCTTGGTACGGCCTTGCACGTCGTCGGACTTCACGGTCAGCATTTCCTGCAGCACATAGGCGGCGCCGTAAGCTTCCAGCGCCCACACTTCCATTTCACCGAAACGCTGACCGCCGAACTGGGCCTTACCGCCCAGAGGCTGCTGCGTCACCAGCGAGTACGGACCGGTGGAGCGGGCGTGCATCTTGTCGTCGACCAAGTGGTGCAGCTTCAGATAGTGCATGTAGCCGATGGTGGTCGGACGCTCGAAGCGTTCGCCGGTACGGCCGTCATACAGATAGGCCTGGGTGCGGGTCTCGGTCAGGCCCTTGGCCTTGGCGATATCGTCCGGGTAGGCCAGCTTCAGCATGTCCTTGATTTCGGCTTCGGAAGCACCGTCGAACACAGGCGTTGCGAAAGGCACGCCGGTGGTCAATTCCTTGGCCATGGACATGACTTCGCCGTCGTCGAGGTGAGACAGCTCTTCCTTGCGACCGCTGCGGTTGTAGATCTCTTCCAGGAAGGCGCGCACTTCGGCAGCACGGGCTTCCTTCTGCAGCATGTCACCGATGCGCTGGCCCAGACCCTTGCCGGCCCAGCCCAAGTGCACTTCCAGCACCTGACCGATGTTCATACGCGAAGGCACGCCCAGCGGGTTCAGCACGATGTCGGCGGTGGAGCCGTCGGCCAGGAAAGGCATGTCTTCCACCGGAGTGATCTTGGAGACCACACCCTTGTTACCGTGACGGCCGGCCATCTTGTCGCCGGGCTGCAGGCGGCGCTTGACGGCCAGGTAGACCTTGACCATCTTCAGCACGCCGGCCGGCAGCTCGTCGCCTTGCGTGAGCTTCTTGCGCTTTTCTTCGAACGCCAGGTCGAAGGTGTGACGCTGCTGCTCGATGGAGTTCTTGATGGACTCCAGCTGAGCGGCCACATCGTCTTCGGCGGGACGGATGTCGAACCAGTGGAACTTCTCCACGCCGTCCAGATAGGCCTTGTCGATCTTGGCGCCCTTGGACAGCTTCTGAGGACCGCCATTGGCCACACGGCCGGTCAGCAGCTTCTCGATACGGTCGAAGGCATCGGCTTCCACAATGCGCAGCTGGTCGTTCAGGTCCAGGCGGAAGCGCTTGAGTTCATCGTCGATGATCTGCTGGGCACGCTTGTCGCGCTGGATGCCTTCACGCGTGAAGACCTGCACGTCGATCACAGTGCCTTGCGAGCCCTGGTCCACACGCAGCGAGGTGTCCTTCACGTCGGAAGCCTTTTCGCCGAAGATGGCGCGCAGCAGCTTCTCTTCGGGAGTCAGCGTGGTCTCGCCCTTGGGAGTGACCTTGCCCACCAGCACGTCGCCGGGTTGCACTTCGGCGCCCACGTAGATGATGCCCGACTCGTCCAGACGGTTCAGCTGCTGTTCCGACAGGTTCGGAATGTCGCGCGTGATTTCCTCTGGGCCCAGCTTGGTGTCACGAGCCATGACCACCAGTTCTTCGATGTGGATCGAAGTGTAGCGATCGTCAGCCACGATGCGCTCGTTGATCATCACCGAGTCTTCGTAGTTGTAGCCGTTCCAGGGCATGAAGGCGATCAGCATGTTCTGACCGATGGCGATTTCGCCCAGATCGGTCGAAGCACCGTCGGCCAACACATCACCCTTGGCCAGCTTGTCGCCACGGCTGACGATGGGGCGCTGGTGGATGTTGGTGTTCTGGTTGGAGCGCTGATACTTGATCAGGTTGTAGATGTCCACGCCGACTTCACCGGCCACGGCTTCGTCGTCGTTCACACGGATCACGATACGGGTGGCATCGACGTAATCGACGATACCGCCGCGCTTGGCGGTGACCACGGTGCCCGAGTCCACGGCGGCCACGCGCTCGATACCGGTACCGACCATGGGCTTTTCAGGACGCAGCACAGGCACTGCCTGACGCGACATGTTGGCGCCCATCAAGGCACGGTTCGCGTCGTCGTGTTCCAGGAAGGGAATCAGCGAAGCGGCCACGGACACGATCTGCGCGGGCGACACGTCCATGTACTGCACGCGCTCGGCCGACACCAGGGTCGATTCACCGGCTTCACGAGCCGACACCAGCTCGCCCACCAGATTGCCTTCGGCATCCAGATCGGCGTTGGCCTGGGCGATCACGTACTTGCCTTCTTCGATGGCCGACAGGTAGTCGATATCCATCGTGACCTTGCCGTCCACCACGCGACGGTACGGAGTTTCGATGAAACCGTACTCGTTCAGGCGGGCGTACAGAGCCAGCGAGTTGATCAGACCGATGTTGGGACCTTCAGGCGTTTCGATCGGGCAAACGCGGCCGTAGTGGGTCACGTGCACGTCACGCACTTCGAAGCCGGCACGTTCGCGCGTCAGACCACCCGGGCCAAGAGCCGATACACGGCGCTTGTGGGTGATTTCGGCCAGAGGATTGGTCTGGTCCATGAACTGCGACAGCTGCGAGGCACCGAAGAACTCCTTCAGGGCCGCAGAGATGGGCTTGGAGTTGATCAGGTCGTGAGGCATCAGAGGCTCTTGCTCGGCCTGACCCAGACGTTCCTTCACAGCCTTTTCGATACGCGCCAGACCGGTACGGTACTGGTTCTCGGCCAGTTCGCCCACGCAGCGCACGCGGCGGTTGCCCAGGTGGTCGATGTCGTCGACTTCACCACGGCCATTGCGCAGGTCCACGAGGATCTTGACCACGGCCAGGATGTCTTCGTTGGACAGCACCATGGGACCGGTCGCGCCTTCGCGGCCGATCTTGGCGTTGAACTTCATGCGGCCCACGCGCGACAGATCATAGGTGTCGGCGTTGTAGAACAGGCGCTGGAACAGGGCCTGCACGGCGTCCTCGGTAGGAGGCTCGCCAGGACGCATCATGCGGTAGATGGCAACGCGGGCAGCGAACTCGTCCACGGTTTCATCGGTGCGCAGGGTCTGCGAGATGTAGGCGCCCTGGTCCAGTTCGTTGGTGTAGATGCACTGAACGTCCTGCACGCCGGCGCTGCGCAGCTTCTTGAGCAGAGCTTCGGTCAGTTCCTCGTTGGCCTTGGCGATGATTTCGCCGGTATCGGGATCAACGATGTTCTTGGCCAGCACGCGACCCAGCAGGAAGTCTTCGGGCACGCTGACGAACTTGGTGCCGGACTGCTCGAGTTCGCGGGTGTGGCGCGCGGTGATGCGCTTGTCCTTGGCCACGACCACCTTGCCGGCCTTGTCGGTGATGTCGAAGCGCGCGACTTCGCCCTTCAGGCGCTCGGCCACGAACTCCATCTGCGCGCCGCTGTCCATCAGGCGGAAGTTGTCGTTCACGAAGAACGTTGCCAGGATGGTCTCGGGCGTCAGGCCGATGGCCTTCAGCAGGATCGACACAGGCATCTTGCGGCGACGGTCGACGCGGAAGTACAGCAGGTCCTTGGGATCGAATTCGAAGTCCAGCCAGGAGCCGCGGTAGGGAATGATGCGCGCCGAGAACAGCAGCTTGCCCGAGCTGTGGGTCTTGCCCTTGTCGTGTTCGAAGAACACGCCGGGCGAACGGTGCAGCTGAGACACGATCACGCGCTCGGTACCGTTGATGATGAACGAGCCCTTGTCGGTCATCAGAGGCACTTCGCCCATGTAGACCTCTTGCTCCTTGACTTCCTTGACCACCTTGGACTGGGCCGTGGAAGACTCGCGGTCATAGATGATCAACTGGACCTTGGCGCGCACGGCCGAAGCAAAGGTCAGACCACGGGTCTGGCATTCACGCACGTCGAAAGCAGGCTTGGCGAGGTTGTACTCGACAAACTTCATCTCCACAAAACCATTGTGGGAGACGATGGGGAAGGCGGAATTGAAGGCCGCTTGCAGGCCGTCAATGGTACGTTTTTTGGGGGCTACATCTGCCTGCAGGAATGCGGTATAGGCATCTTTTTGCATCTGCAGCAGATAAGGCACTTCGAGCACGCTATCGCGGCTCCCGAAGCTTTTGCGGATTCGCTTGCGTTCGGTATAAGAATAGGCCATGAGATCTCCGGGCAAAGACATGAGTCCTGGGTCTGCGACGACTGCCCCACAGGGGATTCACCCTGCGGGCTTGGCGGTTGGCCACTACCAACCATGGCTGACGGCGATGCGTTGCACATCGCCCGAACCAAGGCATCTTCTGCTGTCGGATTGTCAGAAGACACTAAAAAGCAGACTCCCTAGGAAACCTGCTTTTTGGTGTGTTCTTTCAGCGCGTTCCACAAGCGCCAAAGGCTGGAGACCCTTTTGGAGGTCTCCAGCCCTTGATTTCACTGAATTACTTCAGTTCAGCCTTGGCACCGGCTTCAACCAGCTTCTTCACAGCGGCTTCAGCGTCAGCCTTGGGAGCGGCTTCCTTCACGGTCTTGGGAGCGCCGTCAACCAGGTCCTTGGCTTCCTTCAGGCCCAGACCGGTGATTTCGCGCACGGCCTTGATCACGGACACCTTGTTGGCGCCAGCGTCGGTCAGAACCACGTTGAATTCGGTCTTTTCTTCAGCAGCAGCAGCGCCACCGGCAGCGCCGCCAGCAGCGGGAGCAGCCATAGCAGCGGCGGACACGCCAAACTTCTCTTCAATAGCCTTGACCAGGTCGTTCAGTTCCAGAACAGTCATGCTGTCCAGGGCGGTCAGGAATGCGTCTTTATCGAATGCCATTTTGATTTCCTAAATATGTTGGTTTGTTTTGCTGCGATTAAGCAGCAGCTGCCTCGGCAGCAACTTCTGCGCCTTCGCCCTTCTTGGCCGCCAGAGCGCCCAGCACCACGGCTGTACGCGAGATAGGCGACATGAGCAAGCCGCACAGCTGTGCGAGCAGTACTTCCTTGGAAGGGATGTTTGCCAGTTGCTTCACGCCATTGACGTCCAGGGCCTTGCCACCGAAAGCGCCACCACGAATCACCAGCTTGTCGTTGGTCTTCGCGAAATCGGCCACCACCTTGGCGGCGGCCACAGCGTCTTCAGAGAAGCCATAGACCAGCGGACCGGTCATCTGGTCGGCCACCACGTCAAACTGGCTGCCAGCCACAGCACGGCGGGCCAGGGTGTTCTTCAACACGCTGAGGCTCACGCCCTTGCTGCGGGCATCGGCGCGCAGTTTGGTCATGTCGGCGACCGTGATGCCGCGGTATTCCGCGATCACAAGCGTTTGAGCTTTAGCGGCGAGGCTGGTCACTTCGTTGATGACCGCTTCTTTCTCACTGCGATTCAGACTCAAGGTCTACTCCTTCAAATGCACACCCAGGGCAAGCCCTGAATGCACGCTCTTGTTGCAGCGACCAACTGTTTTGGAAATACATCCATCTGCAGCGGGATCGCCATCTGCGTTGGTCATCATGATTAAGTGATCGAATCACACCAACGGTCTTGGATGACCTGCGGAAGCCTCGGCTTCCACAGCCCACCACACCAGGCGAGCAGCAGCTCACCTGACGATTTCTAGCAATTACGCCGAGATGGTTTGCGTGTCGACGCGAACGCCCACACCCATGGTCGACGAAACCGCAACCTTGCGCAGGTACAGGCCCTTGCTGGAAGCGGGCTTGGCCTTGTTCAGGGCTTCGATCAGAGCAGCCAGGTTACCTTGCAGCTTTTCGGAGTCGAACGAGCGACGGCCGATCGTGCCATGGATGATACCGGCCTTGTCCACGCGGAACTGCACCTGACCAGCCTTGGCGTTCTTCACAGCCGTGGCCACGTCGGGAGTCACAGTGCCAACCTTGGGGTTAGGCATCAGGCCGCGGGGGCCCAGGATCTGGCCCAGCTGACCCACCACGCGCATTGCGTCGGGAGCAGCGATCACCACGTCGAAAGGCATGTCGCCAGCCTTGACTTGGGCAGCCAGGTCGTCCATGCCAACCACGTCAGCGCCGGCAGCCTTGGCTTCTTCAGCCTTGGCGCCTTGGGCGAACACGGCCACGCGAGCGGTCTTGCCGGTACCGTGAGGCAGCACCACGGCGCCACGCACCACTTGGTCCGACTTCTTGGCATCCACGCCCAGTTGCACGGCCACGTCGATGGACTCATCGAACTTGGCGGTAGCAGCTTCCTTCACCAGCGCCACAGCGTCAGCGAAAGCGTACAGCTTGGTGGAGTCCACCTTGCCCTGGAGAGCTTTTTGCTTCTTGGTCAACTTGGCCATTTACACACCCTCCACGATCACGCCCATCGAACGGGCAGAACCAGCCAGCGTACGCACGGCAGCGTCAACGTCAGCAGCGTTCATGTCCTTCAGCTTGGTCTTGGCGATTTCTTCCAGCTGAGCACGAGTAATCTTGCCAACCTTGGTCTTCAGAGGATTGGAAGAGCCCTTGTCCAGCTTCACAGCCTTCTTGATCAGAACGGTTGCGGGAGGAGTCTTGATGATGAACGTGAAGCTCTTGTCAGCAAAAGCCGTGATCACCACAGGCAGAGGCAGGCCGGGCTCGACACCTTGGGTCTGGGCGTTGAACGCCTTGCAGAATTCCATGATGTTGAGGCCGCGCTGACCCAGCGCAGGACCGATGGGAGGAGAAGGATTGGCCTTACCAGCTGGCACTTGCAGCTTGATGAAGCCGACGATTTTTTTCGCCATGTTGAGCTCCTTACGGGTATAGCGCCACTTGCAATGAATGCAGGCAGCTCCCCGGGGTTGCTGACTCTATAAAAAGGCTTCGCATCGAGTCAAAAAATGCGAAGCCTTGGATTCTATTGCGAATCTCAAGTTTTCTCAACTTGAGCAAATTCCAATTCCACAGGCGTTGCACGGCCAAAGATGGTGACCGAAACGCGCAGACGGTTCTTTTCGTAGTTGACTTCTTCGACGGAGCCATTGAAGTCGGCAAACGGGCCTTCCTTGACACGGACCATCTCGCCCACCATGAATTCGACCTTGTGGCGGGGCTTTTCCGTGCCCTCTTGCATCTGGTCCACGATCTTGCGAACTTCTTCCTCGGAGATCGGGGCCGGACGATTCTTGGCACCACCCACAAACCCCGTCACCTTGCTGGTGTGCTTGACCAAGTGCCAGGTGTCGTCGTCCATCACCATTTCAACGAACACATAGCCGGGAAACAGGCGACGCTCGGTGGTGCGACGCTGGCCGTTGCGCATTTCCACCACTTCCTCGGAAGGCACCAGGATGCGTCCGAACTTGGACTGCATGCCGGAGCGCGCAATACGCTCTGCGATATTGCGCTCCACAGCCTTTTCCATACCCGAGTAGGCATGGACGATATACCAGCGCAGATCGGGATTGGCAGATGCCGCTGCCCCACCATTCACATCTGTATCGACAGCATCAGCCATTACTTCCTCCAGCCCAAAATCAGGTCGTACAAAACCCATTCCAGAGTCTTATCGGTGAACCACAAGAACAAGGCCATCACCACCACGAAGCCGAAGACATACAAAGTCATTTGCAATGTCTCCTTGCGGGTAGGCCACACCACCTTCTTCACCTCGCGCCAGGCATCGCGCGCAAAACCAATGAAGCGCTTGCCGGGCTCGGAGATCAGGAACACACCAGCAGCCACGAGCAGGCCGACGATCAGCGCCGCCCACTGCGCCACCGGACCTTGCTTGCTCAGCAGATAAAAACCGGCAATAGAAGCAACGACTAAAGCCGCGACTGCGGCAAGCTTTGCTTTGTCAGCGCCAGAGCTGACTGTTTCAACCTGAGTAGTGGCCATATTTCATTTCAAATGCACAAAGAATGTGCAATTTTCAAGACGCCGAAGCCCGCCAAAGGCGGGCTCTCGTTGATTCCACCATTAAGAGGTGGCAGGGGCAGTAGGAATCGAACCTACAACCTTCGGTTTTGGAGACCGACGCTCTGCCAATTGAGCTATACCCCTACAAACCAATAATTAGGCAATGATCTTGGCAACCACGCCAGCGCCCACGGTACGACCACCTTCGCGGATAGCGAAGCGCAGACCTTCTTCCATGGCGATGGGGGCGATCAGCTTCACAGTGATCGACACGTTGTCACCAGGCATCACCATTTCCTTGCCTTCGGGCAGCTCGATGGAGCCGGTCACGTCGGTCGTACGGAAGTAGAACTGGGGACGGTAGTTGTTGAAGAAAGGAGTGTGGCGACCGCCTTCGTCCTTCGACAGCACGTACACCTCAGCGGTGAAGTGGGTGTGGGGCTTGATGGAGCCGGGCTTGCACAGCACTTGGCCGCGTTCCACGTCTTCACGCTTGGTGCCGCGCAGCAGAAGACCCACGTTGTCGCCAGCTTGACCTTGGTCCAGCAGCTTGCGGAACATTTCCACGCCGGTGACGGTGGTCTTCTGGGTGTCCTTGATACCGACGATTTCGATTTCTTCGCCGACCTTGATGATGCCGCGCTCGATACGGCCGGTCACCACAGTGCCGCGACCGGAGATGGAGAACACGTCTTCCACGGGCATCACGAAGGCGCCGTCAACAGCACGCTCGGGAGTGGGGATGTAGGTGTCCAGAGCTTCGGCCAGGCGCAGGATAGCGGGCTCGCCCTTGTCGGATTGGTCGCCTTCCAGGGCCAGCTTGGCCGAGCCGCGGATGATGGGGGTGTCATCGCCGGGGAAGTCGTACTTGGACAGCAGCTCGCGCACTTCCATTTCGACCAGTTCCAGCAGTTCTTCGTCGTCCACCATGTCGGCCTTGTTCAGGAACACGATGATGTAGGGCACGCCCACCTGACGCGACAGCAGGATGTGCTCGCGGGTCTGGGGCATGGGGCCGTCAGCAGCCGAGCAAACCAGGATAGCGCCGTCCATCTGAGCAGCGCCGGTGATCATGTTCTTCACATAGTCGGCGTGGCCGGGGCAGTCCACGTGAGCGTAGTGGCGGTTAGCCGTTTCGTACTCGACGTGCGAAGTGTTGATCGTGATACCACGAGCCTTTTCTTCAGGCGCGTTGTCGATCTGGGAGTAGTCCTTGGCTTCGCCGCCGAAGTGCTTGGACAGCACGGTGGCGATAGCAGCCGTCAGGGTGGTCTTGCCGTGGTCAACGTGACCGATGGTGCCCACGTTCACGTGGGGCTTGGTGCGCTCGAATTTTTCTTTTGCCATTTTTCCGACTCCGAAAAAACTAAATCACTGCAAGAGGATTTCGGCGCAACCCTATCAAAGCGAGCGCACCAGAAAATGGTGCCCATGGCGGGAATCGGACCCGCGACCTCTCCCTTACCAAGGGAGTGCTCTACCACTGAGCCACATGGGCAGTGAAGTTGCCGAAACAACTCCAAGAATCTTTGCTCGCAAACTGGAGCGGGAGACGGGAATCGAACCCGCGTCATTAGCTTGGAAGGCTAGGGTTCTACCATTGAACTACTCCCGCACAGATTCACTGCACGTGGTCACTATTTCTAGCAACCGCTCTTCTACACCATTTCTGGTGGAGGGGACAGGATTCGAACCTGTGTACGCGTAAGCGGGCAGATTTACAGTCTGCTGCCTTTAACCACTCGGCCACCCCTCCGAAGAGATTTGAATTGTAGCACCGTTTTTTCGACCCAAAAGAAATCAGTGATTTTTTTGATTTTTCGCCGATCGACGATTGCTGGCGCGGCTGGCGGGGATCGAACCCACGACCCTTGGCTTCGGAGGCCAATACTCTATCCACTGAGCTACAGCCGCGAATCCGTTAGTCACGCCGTGCATGGCCAACAACAATTCAACCTCGCAATTATCGCATGGGTTTCACCCTCCAATCACAAATCCAGGCGAAAACCCAAACCTGATAGATAGACATCGACCGTCACCCGCCCTATCGCCACCAGCGGATAGCCTCCCTCATTCAGAACCCAGCCATGGATGAGCCCCACAAACAAGGAATGCAGACCCAGGGCCGCATCCTGCGGCGACACGGCCAGCTGAAGGGATTGCGCCTGGGCCGCCAGACCCAGGTCGCGCGCAAATTTTTCCTGCGAGAGCCTGGCGCTTTCGACGTGCCGCACCCTCATGCCCTCAAGCTCCCCGACGTATTCCATCTTGAACAGCGCCGTCTCGAAGACCTTGCGCCGGCGCTCGTCCCCATCAAGGCTCTCGAACACCTTGAGGATGGACAGGCGAATGCGCTCCAGGGGCTGCAGGTCCCCATATTTGTCGTCGCAAATTTCATCAAACGGCATGCAGATGCGCCCCAGCATGGAGGCAAACACATCAACCTTGTCCTTGAAGTGCCAGTACACCGCACCGCGGGTAGCCCCCGCCCGCTGGGCAATGTCCCCCAGAGAAGTACGGGAAACACCCTTCTCGAAAAACACCTCCTCCGCCGCATCCAGCAACCTGGTGCGAGTCTCATCCGCCTCTGCCTTGGTCCTACGCACCATCCCTCACCCCCTCCGCACCCATCCACTACAACGCATGACAAACAGCCTCTTACACAGTTCTAGTCTCAACTTTTTTAATTATACATTTATGCATGTATGTATAATTTGCTGCCATTGTAGAAACGAGAGAATCCAGTCAACATCTCTCACACTCTGAGTGCACCCTCTTGGGACTGCGCTCTTTTATTGTTTTCAAACGTCTACCGGAAGGACTTTCATGCATCGCATGTATGAAACAAACCAGGCCCCGCAACGTCAATTCATGTTTGCACCAAGCAGCACACGCGCCGCAGTCATCAGCCTGTCCCTGATCGCCGCCCTGGGCCTTGCAGCTTGCAGCGACAAAAAAGCCGACCAGCAAAAAGCCCAGGCCGCAGCACAGGCCCAGCCTCCCGAAGTCGGCGTGGTCACCGTGGAACTGCAGAACGTGCCGCTGGTTTCCGACCTCCCCGGCCGCCTGGAAGCCTCCCGCATTGCCCAGGTGCGCGCCCGCGCTGCCGGCATCGTGCAAAAGCGCCTGTTCCAGGAAGGCTCCGACGTCAAGGCCGGCCAGGCCCTGTTCCAGATTGACGACACGCCTTATCGCGCCAATCTGCAAAGCGCCCAGGCCACCCTGGCTCAGGCGGAAGCCAATCTGGCCCAGGCTGCAGCCACCGCTCGCCGCTACAAGCCGCTCGTCGAAGCCAATGCCATCAGCAAACAGGATTACGACACGGCCATCGCCAACGAAAAAGCCGCCCAGGCCCAGGTCGCCGCCGGCAAGGCAGCCGTGACCAACGCCAACGTCAATCTGGGCTATGCCAGCGTGACAGCACCGATCTCGGGCCGCATCGGCCGCGCCTTGGTGACCGAAGGTGCACTGGTCGGACAGGGCGACGCCACTCAACTGGCCACCATCCAGCAGATCAACCCGCTGTACGTCAACCTCACACAGTCGGCCTCCGACATCATGCGCCTGCGCGAAGCGCTCACTTCTGGCAAGCTAGCAAAGGTAGGCGATAACGGCATCAAGGTCCACGTCTATTTGGACGATGGCAAGGAATATCCCCAGCCCGGCAAACTGCTGTTCACCGATCTGAGCGTCGACCCCACCACGGGCCAGGTCAGCGTGCGCGCCGAACTGCCCAACCCCACCGGGCTGCTGCTGCCCGGCACCTATGTGCGCGTGCGCCTGGAGCAGGCCCAGGTGGACAACGCGGCATTGATTCCCCAGCAGGCGGTGACCCGCAACGAAAAGGGCAACTTCGTCATGGTCGTGGCCGACGATGGCTCCGTCGCTCCCCGCCCCGTCCAGATCGGCCAGTCCAAGGGCACCAACTGGATCGTCACCTCGGGCCTGAAACCCGGCGAGAAGGTTATGGTCGACGGCCTGATCAAGGTGGGCATGGGCGCCAAGAAGGTCAAACCCGTGCCATGGAAAGGCGACGCAGCGCCTGCACAGCCGGCCGCTCCTGCAGCCGCCGCCCCGGCCGAACCGGGCAAGGCTGACGCCGCCAAGGCCGATAACGCCCAGACAGGCAAGTAATCAGGCAGAACTCGTATGTCGAAGTTTTTTATTCACCGACCGATTTTTGCCTGGGTGATCGCGATCTTCGTGATCCTCGCAGGCGTGATCTCCATCACCCGGCTACCGGTGGCGCAGTTCCCGTCCGTGGCGCCGCCCACGGTCAACGTGACCGCGACCTATCCGGGAGCGACCTCGCAGACCATGACGGATTCCGTGCTCCAGCTGATAGAGCGCGAAATGAACGGCGCCACGGGCCTGATGTACATGGAGTCAAAGGCCCCTGCTGGCGGCCAGGGCACCCTGACCATCACCTTTGCGCCCGGCACCAACCCCGATCTGGCGCAAGTGGACGTGCAGAACCGTCTCTCACGCGCTCTGCCCCGCCTGCCTTCGGTGGTCCAGGCCCTGGGCGTGCGCGTGGACAAGTCCATGAGCAACTTCCTGATGATCCTGGGCTTCCAGGCCGAGTCGGGGGAGACCTCGCGCGATGACATCGCCGACTATGTGAACCGCAACGTGCTGCCCGAAATCCAGCGTCTGGACGGCGTGGGCAAGGCCCAGCTGTTCGCCGCCGGCCGCGCCATGCGCGTCTGGGTGGACCCAGCCAAGCTGCAGGGCTACGGCCTCTCGATCGCCTCGGTCAACGCGGCCATTGCGGCGCAGAACCAGCAGATCTCCGGCGGCGCCCTGGGCGACATGCCGGCCCAGCCCGGCACGACCATGAATGCCACGATCGTGGTGCCCGGCCAGCTGACCACGCCCGAGGAATTCGGCAATGTGGTGCTGCGCTCCAACGCCGACGGCTCCACCGTGCGCCTCAAGGACGTGGCGCGCGTGGAGCTGGGCATTGAGACCTATGGCTTCAACTCGCGCATTGACGGCAAGCCTGCCGTCGCCATGGCAGTGCAGCTGACCTCCACGGCCAACGCCATGGCCACGGCCGGCCTGGTCAAGAGCAAGATGAAGGAGCTCGAGCCCTTCCTCCCCCCCGGAGTGAAATGGTCCGCGCCTTACGACACCTCCAAGTTCGTGAAGATCTCCATCGAAAAGGTGGTGCACACGCTGCTTGAGGCCATCGTGCTGGTGTTCATCGTGATGCTGATCTTCCTGCAGAACATCCGCTACACGCTGATTCCCACCATCGTCGTGCCCATCGCCCTGCTCGGCACATTCGCCGTGATGCTGTTCGCGGGCCTGTCCATCAACATCCTGGCCATGTTCGCCATGGTGCTGGTGATCGGTATCGTCGTGGACGACGCCATCGTGGTGGTGGAGAACGTCGAGCGCATCATGTCCGAGGAAGGCCTGCCCCCCAAGGAGGCCACCATCAAGGCCATGGGCCAGATCCAGGGCGCCGTGGTCGGCATCACCGTGATTCTGGTGACCGTGTTCCTGCCGCTGGCCGCGTTCAGCGGTGCGACCGGCAACATCTATCGCCAGTTCTCGCTGGTGATGGCGATCTCCATCTTCTTCTCGGGCTTCTTTGCGCTGACGCTCACGCCTGCGCTGTGCTCCACCATGCTCAAGCCCATTCCCAAGGGCCATGCGCACGACAAGAAGACCGGCCTGCTCGGTCCCTTCTACAACTGGTTCAACGCCAAGTTCGAAGCCGGCACCCACCGCTACAGCCGCGCCCTGCAAGGCGTGGTCAAGCGCTCCGTGCAGGCCTTGATCGTCTATATGCTGGTGATTGCCGGCGCCGCCTTCATCTTCATGAAGCTGCCCACCGCCTTCCTGCCCACGGAAGACCAGGGCTACGTGATCTCGCTGGCCCAGCTGCCCCCGGGCGCCACCATGGAGCGCACCAGCGCCACCATGACCGAGCTGGAGAAGTTCGCGCTGAGCCAGCCCGAGACCGACCACATCGTGAGCATCATGGGCTTCAGCTTTGCGGGCCAGGGACAGAACGTGGGTCTGGCCTTCACCACCCTCAAGGACTGGTCCGAGCGCAGCGGCAAGGGACAGGATGCATCTTCCTTCGCGGGCCGCGCCATGGGCGCCATGTCCAAGCTGCGTGACGGCTTCGTCTTCACGCTGGTGCCGCCGTCCATTCCCGAACTGGGCAACAGCGATGGCTTTACCTTCCGCCTGCTGGACCGCGGTGCCAAGGGCCATGCGGCACTGCTGGCCGCACGCAACGAGTTGATTCGCAAGGCCAACCAAAGCCCCGTGCTGACCGGCGTGCGCTTCGATGGCGTGGACGATGCCCCCCAGTGGCAGGTCGACGTGAACCGCGATGCGGTCTATGCGCAGAGGGTGAACATGGACGATCTGGCGACCACGCTGGCAACGGCGCTGGGCTCCAGAAACTCCACCGACTTCCCCAATGAAGGCTATATGCAGCGCGTCACCATCCAGGCCGATGCGGCTAACCGCATGCAGCCCGAGGACGTGCTGCGCCTGACCGTGCCCAATGCGCAAGGCCAGCTGGTCGAGTTGTCCACCATGGTCACGGCCAAGTGGATTTCCGGCCCCATGCAGCTGACCCGCTACAACGGCTTCCCCTCCATGAGCATCACCGGTCAAGCCAAGCCCGGCTTCACCAGTGGCGATTCCATGAAGGAAATGGAAAAGCTGGCCCAGGAACTGCCTGAAGGCTTTGGCTACGAATGGACGGGCCAGTCGCTGGACGAAATCAAGGCCGGCTCCTCCGCCATGCTGCTGTACGCCTTCTCCATCCTGGCCGTGTTCCTGTGCCTGGCTGCGCTGTACGAGAGCTGGAGCATTCCGCTGTCCGTGCTGCTGGTCGTGCCTCTGGGCGTGTTCGGTGCCGTGGCCGGCGTGCTCGCACGCGGCATGCCCAACGACATCTACTTCCAGGTGGCGCTGATCACGGTGATCGGCCTGTCGGCCAAGAACGCCATTCTGATCGTCGAGTTCGCCAAGGACCTGCATGCCCAGGGCAAGAGCGCGCTGGAAGCGGCTCTCGAGGCCGGTCACCTGCGTTTCCGCCCCATTCTGATGACCTCGCTGGCCTTCATCCTGGGCGTGGTGCCGCTGTACATCGCCTCGGGCGCCAGCGCCGCCAGCCAGAAGGAAATCGGTACCGGCGTGTTCTGGGGGATGATCATCGGCACGCCTTTTGCCGTGTTCCTGGTGCCCGTGTTCTTTGTCGTCGTGTTCAACCTCTTCGGCAAGCAATCCAAGCAAGACAACAACGCCACTTCCCCGGCAGCGATTAGCGCAACGCAGGGAGGCACTCATGATGAATAAAACTCTGCTCCCCGTGGCACTGGCCGGCGCGCTGCTGGCCAGCGGCTGCTCCTTTATTCCGAAGCTCGATCGGCCGGCCCTGCCGGTGGCACAGCAGTTCCCTGCGGCCACCGCGGCCGGAGCGGTGGCTGCTGCCGACATCCCCTGGCAGCAGTTCTTCACAGACCCGCGCCTGCAGCAGATCATTCAGCTCGCGCTGGACAACAACCGCGACCTGCGCGTGGCCGTGCTGAATATCGACAAGGCCCGTGCCCAGTACCAGATCCAGCGGGCGGCCCAGTTCCCTGAAATTGGCGTCGCGGGCTCGGGCAGCCGCCAGCCCAGCACGCTGACCGGTCAGTACGTGAACATGTACACGGCCGGGCTGACCATGCCCAGCTGGGAGATCGATTTCTGGGGCCGCATCGGCAGCCTCAAGGAACAGGCCCTGGCCCAGTACCTGGCCACCGAGGAAGGCCGCAAATCCGCGCAGATCAGCCTGATTTCCAATGTCGCCAACGCCTGGCTGGGCCTGCAGGCTGACGAGGAGCTGATGGACATCTCGCGGCGCACGCTGGGCACGCGCGAACAGTCCGTCACGCTGACCAAGCTGCGTCTGGACTCGGGCGTGGCCTCCGAGCTGGATTTCCGCCAGGCCCAGTCGCTGGCCGAGAACGCACGTGCCACCCTGGCCCAGCAGACGCGCCAGCGCGAGCTGGATGTCAATGCCCTGACCCTGCTCGTGGGCCAGGGCCTGCCGTCCGACCTGCTGGCCAGCCTGCAGGGCAAGAAGCTGTCCGATCTGCCCGCCATCGCCGATGTGCCCTCCGGCCTGCCCTCGGATCTGCTGCTGCGCCGCCCCGACGTGCGCCAGGCCGAGCAGAGCATGATTGCGGCCAATGCCAATATAGGTGCGGCACGCGCGGCCTTCTTCCCCACCGTCTCGCTGACGGCCGCGGCGGGCTTCGTCAATCCTGAACTCTCGGACCTGTTCAGCGCCGGCTCCAAGTACTTCAGCATTGCACCGTCGCTGTATCTGCCCATCTTCAATGCCGGCCGCACCCGCGCCAATCTGGAGGTGGCCGAGGCCGGCGAGAAGATTGCCGTGGCCCAGTACGAGAAGTCCATACAGACGGCCTTCCGCGAAGTCTCCGACGCACTGGTCAGCAGCCAGACGCTGCAGGACCAGCTGCAGGCGCAGTCGCGCCAGCTCGAGGCGGAGCAGGTGCGCTACAAGCTGTCCGACCTGCGCTACACCAACGGCGTGGCCAGCTATCTGGACCTGCTGGATGCCCAGCGCTCGCTGTTCTCCCTGGAGCAATCCGTGGTCCAGGTACGCCTGCAACAGCTGCAGAACCAGGTCAATCTCTACAAGGTGCTGGGCGGCGGCTGGACCGAGCCCGCGACGGCCAGTGCGGCCCCGACTGCCGGCACCGCGCAGTGAACCCGGAACGGCCGGCAGCAGTGCCGGCCTCCAGGCCCCAAAGGCGTCCTCGGACGCCTTTTTTCATGCCGGCCCGGCAATGGAAGCGGGCCAAGGTTGATCCAACTCAACCCCTTTATGCGGCAGCCGTCAACCCGTATCGTCGTGCACTGGCGTTCTTATCCCTCACTTCTATAATGGTTTGTTAAATCAAACCCATACGATGTCAGAGGACTTCATGAGCGAGCAACACCACGAAGAAGCCCATACCGGCCCCATCAAGAATCCCAAGCATTTGCTGCTTGCCGTCTTCTTCTCGTTTGTCGTTCCCGTCTTCGTGATCATTGGTCTGGTCAAGTTCGTGACCTCGTCGGACACCACGGGCGCAGGCTCCAGCCATGCCGAAATGTCCAAGGCCGTGCGCCTGCAGAAGGTCGGCAGTGTGGAGATACGCGATGCCAACCGTCCCCTGCGCAGCGGCGAGGAGGTCTTCAAGTCCCAATGCTCGGCCTGCCACGCCACCGGCGCTGCGGGAGCGCCCAAGTTCCAGGACACCGCGGCCTGGGGCCCGCGCATCAAGCAAAGCCTTGAGACCCTGGTGCACTCTGCGCTGAGCGGCAAGGGCGCCATGGCGGCCCAGGGCGGCGGCGAGTTCAACGACACCGAAATTGCGCGTGGCGTGGTCTATATGGCCAATGCCGCCGGTGCCAGCTTCCCCGAGCCTCAGGCGCCTGCAGGTGCGGCCGGCGCCGAAGCCTCCGCTGCTCCTGCTCCTACCGCGACACCGGCTCCCGCCGCCGCTGCACCGGCCGCAGCCCCCGTCGCCGAGGCCGCCCCCGCGGCCACCGGAGCCGATGCCGGCAAGAATCTCTACAGCACGACCTGCGTGGCCTGCCATGGCAGCGGTGTGGCGGGCGCACCCAAGTTTGGCGACAAGGCCGCCTGGGCTCCCTTTATTGCCAAGGGCATGGACGATATGGTGCAAAAAGCCACTCAGGGCGTAGGTGCCATGCCTCCCAAGGGCGGCTCCACGGCTTCCGATGCGGACTTCAAGGCCGCCATCCAGTACATGGTGAATGCAGCCAAGTAAGCCCCTGCTTCTGCCATGAAAAAACCGGCCTGGTGCCGGTTTTTTATTGTTATCGCCGTAAACCTTTTCCAGGCAAGCGTCAACAGCTATCAATTTTGCAGAGCTTGCGGGCTCAGCACAAAGCCGAAGCGCTGCGGCAGCTGCACGGCGTCGACCTCCTGCAGCTCTGGCAGCTCGCCGCGCTCCAGTGCATCGGCTGCATCCAGCATGTCCAGGCTGTGGACCATGCCCAGGCCCTGCGGCAGCAGCAGAAACAGCCGCCCCTGCTGATCCAGCAAGACCCGTTCCACGGCGGCCACCGGCAGCTCCTGGCCCGTGTGACTTTGCAGCTGCAGGCCCTGCTCCGCGCCGCGCAAGCGCCATATCCAGGGCGCGGCTTCCAGCTCCACATACACGCGCTGCGGACCATTCTGGAAATACCAGCGGCCGTCGGCCTCGGCCATATAGTTGCGGCCTATGAAGGCGGCCAGCTTTTCCTGGCTCACCGCATGGCCCTTGGCCCCTTCGCGGCCGCTGGCAAACGCGCCGCAGGCCTGGGCCTCGGCGTCCCGCAGCCACCATTGGCCGCGCGCATCCAGACCCAGCCAGCCCGCACAGGCCGGCACATTGGGCCATTTGGCCATGGCCTGTTTCACGATCTCATCCATTGCCACACTCCTCGTTGCTCGGCTCCAGCCATTGCGCCAGCCACTGCGTCACGGCCAGCGGCATGGCCTGCACATGGGCCGGCCAGGCGCCCGATGAAAAACCCACATGGCCGCCATGCGGCGGCTGCCACAGCTGCACGGACGCGCTGACATCGCCGGGCCCGGGCAGGCTGTCCGCAGGCACGAAAGGATCGTTGCGCGCATTCAGCAGCAGCAGGGGCAGGGCCACCTGCTTGAGCAGGGGCTTGGCGGATGCCCGTCGCCAGTAATCATCGGCGTCCCTGAAGCCATGGACCGGGCCGGTAAACACATCGTCAAACGCATGCAGCGTGCGCGCGCGCTGCAGCCTGGCCCTGTCGAACAGCCCCGGCGACTGCTGCCACTTGGCCAGGGCCTTGGGCACCAGGGTGCGCATGAACATGGGGGTGTAGAGCCAGCGGTTCAGTCCACGGCCCAGATTGGCTCCACCGGCCACCAGATCCAGCGGCGCGCAAACCACGGCGGCGGCCGTGACGAGCTCGGCCGCCGCCTGGCGCTGCAGGCCCGCCCAGCGGGCCAGGGCGTTGCCGCCCAGCGACACTCCCATGGCCAGCAGTCCGCCTCGCATGCGCGGCCGCAGCTGACGCAAGATCCAGTCCACCTCGTCGGCATCCCCCGAGTGATAGGCGCGCGGCAGGCGGTTGGGTTCGCCGCTGCAGCCGCGGAAATGCGGCACGGCCAGGCTCCAGCCGCGCTGCGCACAGACCTGTGCCAGCGCCAGGGCGTAGTGGCTCGAAGAGGAGCCCTCCAAGCCATGGAACAACACCAGCAGCGGCACTTGTGCGGCAGGGGCATGGCCTGAAAAGTCGACGTCGATAAAGTCGCCATCGGGCGTCTCCCAGCGCTCGCGCCGCCAGCGCAGCGGCGCATCGCCGGCCACGCTGCGGCGTGAACACAGGGCCGACCAGATGGTCTGCACATGACCGCCGGGCTGCCACCAGGGTGCACGAAATGTCTGCAGGTCCATGTTTCTAACCCCGCCAGACCTTGAGCCCAGCCAGCAGCATGCGCGGCCCGGCCGGCGCGACCGGGCCCAGGCGCCGCGCGGCGCGCAAGACATGCAGTGTAGAGACCTCGGACATGGCTCCAATGCTAGCGTCTCGCGCCTCCAGGCAACCGCTGGCGCCGCGCAAAAGCCCATGTGCTATTGTTTCATTTATCTTTTTTGCGAATGGATGCGCCCATGAAACGCTGGCTTCTGCTGTTGCTGACTTTTGCGTCGCTGCTGTCCCTGAACGGCTGCGGCTACAACGACTTCCAGCGCCTCGACGAAAAGACCAAGGCCGCCTGGAGCGAGGTGCTCAACCAGTACCAGCGCCGCTCGGACCTGGTCCCGAATATCGTGGCGACCGTCAAGGGCGAAGCCAATTTCGAGCAGGAAACCCTGACCAAGGTGATCGAAGCGCGCTCCAAAGCCACCTCCATCCAGGCCACGCCGGACCTCATCAACAACCCCGAGGCCTTCAACAAATTCCAGCAGGCCCAGGGCGAGCTGTCTGGCGCGCTGTCGCGCCTGATGGTGGTTGCCGAGCGCTACCCGGATCTCAAGGCCAACCAGGCTTTCCGCGATCTGCGCGTGACCCTGGAGGGTACGGAAAACCGCATTACGGTGGCGCGCAACGAGTACATAGGCACCGTGCAGGCCTATAACGTGCTGGCACGCAGCTTCCCGAGCAATATCACGGCCAAGGTGTTCGGCTATTCCGTCAAACCCAACTTCACGGTGCAGAACGAGGCCCAGATTTCCGAGCCGCCCAAGGTGGACTTCTCGGCCCCGGCGGCCCCTGCCGGAGCCAAGTAACCGCCACCGCGCCCAGATCCCATGCCAAACAAGACGCCAGCCCTTATTTGCAGAGCGCTTGCAGCTATTGTTTTTGCATGGCTGGGACTGCTCGCCGCGCTGCCGGCCTGGGCCCAGGCCGGCACCCAGCTGCAGCCCGTGCCCGAGCTCACGGGCCGTGTGATCGACACCACCGGCACGCTGGCCAGCGGCGATCTGCAGTCGCTCGGCGCCCAGCTCAAGAAGCTCGAGGACGACACCGGCGCCCAGGTCGTGGTGCTCATGGTGCCGACCACGGCGCCCGAGGACATTGCCGCCTATGCCTGGCGCGTGGCCAGCAGCTGGAAGCTGGGCCGCAAGGAGATAGGCGACGGCTCTCTGATCGTGGTGGCCA
Organism: Comamonas guangdongensis; assembly: GCF_041079535.1. Classification (NCBI taxonomy): domain Bacteria; kingdom Pseudomonadati; phylum Pseudomonadota; class Betaproteobacteria; order Burkholderiales; family Comamonadaceae; genus Comamonas; species Comamonas guangdongensis. Next base: position 171,962 of record NZ_JBFYGN010000004.1, read on the forward strand.
AGAACGACAGGCGCATGCGCATCGAGGTGGCGCGCAGGCTTGAAGGCGCGATTCCCGACATCCAGGCGGGCCGCATCATAGACGGGGCCATGAAGCCGCGCTTTCGCGCCGACGACTATGCGGGCGGCCTGTCCGCGGCCATAGAGCAGATGGGCCTGCTGATTCGCGGTGAAAAACTGCCTGCCCCCGAAGCTCAGCGCGCCAGGCAGTCCTGGACCCAGCATGCCGACTTCTTGCTGCCGCTGCTGTTCTTCGGCTTTCCGCTAGGCATTGCCGTGGCGCGCGCCGTCTTCGGGCGCGCAGTGGGCTCGCTGGTCGTGGGCGGTGCCGCCGGGGCCCTCGCCTATGTGTTTACCACCAGCCTGATGATTGCGGGATTTGCAGCCTTTCTGGGACTGCTCTTCACCCTGCTCTCCAATCTGTCGCGCGGCGGCCGGGGTGGCCCCTATATAGGCACGGGAGGCGGTGGCTGGAGCAGCGGCGGAGGTGGCGGCAGCTGGAGTTCCGGCGGCGGCGACAGCTTCAGCTCGGGCGGCGGTGGCAGCTTTGGTGGCGGCGGCGCCTCGGGGGATTGGTGAGATGAGCAGTGTTTTCCATCGCTTCGCGCGCCTGGTGCGCCATCGCTGGGCCGAGCTGCATCTGCGCCGGGCCCTGCCCGCGGCCACGCTTGCCGAGCTAGAACAGCTGATCGCCCACAGCGAGCTCGGCCATACCGGCCAGGTGCGCATCTGCGTGGAGGCCGGCCTGCCGTTCAGCTATATCTGGCGCGATGCCACGCCGCGCCAGCGCGCGCTGTCGCTGTTCGGCAAGCTGCGCGTCTGGGACACCGAACACAACAACGGCGCGCTGATCTATCTGCTGCTGGCCGACCATGCGATAGAGATCGTGGCCGACCGCGCGCTGGATCGCACCATGAGCGCAGAGCAGTGGCAAACGCTGCTCAGCGATATGCAGTCGGCCTTCCAGAGCGGCCATTTCAGCGTGGGGCTGGTGACGGCGCTGGAGCGCGTGAGCCGCCATCTGCAGCATCATTTTCCGCGCCGCAGCGAGCCAGGCCATGGGCAGGACGAGGACCACCTGCCCGACGCCCCCGTGGGGCAACAGCATTTGCCGCGCCGCAACAGCTGAGCGGCATGAAGCGCTTCAAGCCGGCCAGTGGCGCCCCGGCGACGCAAGCAGCCACAGCAGGGCCGCGACATTGACCAGGGCCAGCGACCAGAACCGCAGCTGAAAGCTGGTCTTGCTCGACTTGTGACGCAGCCACTGCTGGGCCAGTACCGCTCCGGGCCAACCGCCCAGCAGCGCCAGAGCCTGCAAGGTGTTCTCGGGCGTGCGCCAGCGGCCCTGCTGGGCCGACCACTTGTCCTGCCAATAGGCCATGAAGGTCAGCGCACTCAGTCCCGCATAGGCCAGCCAGACCCAGCGCGGCATGCTCCAGAAAACCGAGGCGGCCAGCATCAGCAGCAGCCAGGCCAGCAGCATCCCATAGCTGAACCGGCTGGAAGCCTGCCAGCCGGCCGCGCGGGCGGTCTGCGCCGTCCTGGCGCGTGGCTGGCCCCCGATTGGCGGCTGCGGCTTGCGCCAGGCGACCTGCTGCGCGCGCTTCCTGCCGTTTTCCAGCCCCACGGCAAATTCCAGCCTCTGCCCGGGCTGGGGGCGCTGCTCGGCGGGCGGACGCGGCACAAAAGCGCTGATGTGCACAAAGACCTTTTCGCCGCCGGCATCGGCCTCGATCCAGCCGAAGCCCCGCTCGTCATGCCACTGAACCAGGGTTCCCCGATAACGCATAGCGCTCATTTCTTGTTGTCGTCACAGTTTGAGGCCGCACGGCGATGGTCGGCAAATCGCCGGAACGAAGCTGTTGGATGATTGCAAAATAGCTGCCTGTCCTGCGCCGCCAGACCGGTTAGCGCCGGTGACTGTGTTAGCTTCGGGACAGCCGCATTTTCCAAAGAAAGCACCACCGCATGAAGAAATCTTCGCTCTCTCTTGCCATCATCAGCTCGGCCCTGGCGCTGAGTGCCTGCTCGTCCATCATCCCCAAGGGCGCCGAAACGCCCGACGAATACGACTATGTGCTGAGCTGCAAGCTCAAGGTCGATGATCCCAAGAAGTGCGAAGCCCAGGCGCGTGCCATGTGCGACGACCCCAGCAAGGCCGTGATCCGCAAGTCCCGCCATGTGGACCCCAAGGACAACTCCGTGGTCTACGCCTATCAGGCCGCCTGCAACAACTAAGCGGCAGCCCGCACTGGAACCAAAGGCTTGGGCTGGCGCTCAAGCCTTTTTGCCGTCTGCGCCTGATTCGGCCACAAAAAAAGCCACCGGAGCGATCCGGTGGCTTTTTTCACTGCAGGCAGCCGCATGGGAGCCGCACAACGAAGGATCAACGCTTCTGGCGATACTTGCGCAGGGCGGCAATCTGGGCCGCCATGACGGCCAGCTCGGACTGCGCGCGGGCAATGTCCAGCTCGCCCTTGGCGTTCTTCAGGGCTTCCTCGGCGGCAGCCTTGGCCTCGTTGGCCTTTTGCTCGTCCAGATCCTTGCCGCGGATGGCGGTGTCGGACAGCACGGTCACGCAGTTGGGTTGCACTTCCAAAATGCCGCCGGCCACGAAGACGAACTCTTCGCTGCCATCAGGCATTTCGATGCGCACCGAACCCGGCTTGATGCGGGTGATCAGCGGTGTGTGGCGGGGATAAATGCCCAGCTCGCCCGCTTCACCAGGCAAGGCGACAAAACGCGCTTCACCGGCGAAGATGGACTCTTCGGCACTGACCACATCAACGTGGATGGTGTTCATCTTTGCTCCTCAAAAAAGGTAAGACTGGAACTTGGAACCGGCAGGGCCCAGATCGGGGACACCGAGCAAGGGCCGCCCCGCAGCGAAGGTGTCGTCCCCCTCCTGAAAGAGAGGGGGAAGCGACGCAGTCGCTCAGGGGGTGCCGCAGGCTCAAGCCGCCAGCTTCTTGGCCTTCTCGAAGGCTTCGTCGATGGTACCAACCATGTAGAAGGCCTGCTCGGGCAGGTGGTCGGCTTCGCCGTTCACGATCATCTTGAAACCACGGATGGTTTCGGCCAGAGGAACGTACTTGCCGGGAGCGCCGGTGAACACTTCGGCCACGTGGAAGGGCTGCGACAGGAAACGCTGCATCTTACGAGCGCGGGACACGACCAGCTTGTCTTCGGGAGCCAGCTCGTCCATACCCAGAATCGCGATGATGTCGCGCAGTTCCTTGTAGCGCTGCAGCGTACCCTGCACTTGGCGAGCCACCTTGTAGTGCTCTTCGCCAACCACTTGCGGGTCCAGCTGACGGCTGGTGGAGTCCAGAGGATCCACCGCGGGGTAGATACCCAGCGATGCGATGTCACGGGACAGCACGACGGTGGAGTCCAAGTGAGCGAACGTCGTGGCAGGCGAAGGGTCGGTCAAGTCGTCGGCAGGCACGTAAACGGCCTGGATCGAAGTGATCGAACCCACCTTGGTGGAGGTAATACGCTCTTGCAGCTTGCCCATTTCTTCGGCCAGAGTAGGCTGGTAGCCCACGGCGGAAGGCATACGGCCCAGCAGAGCGGACACTTCGGTACCGGCCAGCGTGTAGCGGTAGATGTTGTCCACGAAGAACAGCACGTCCTTGCCTTCGTCACGGAAGGCTTCGGCCATTGTCAGACCGGTCAGCGCCACGCGCAGACGGTTTCCTGGGGGCTCGTTCATCTGGCCGTAAACCATGGCAACCTTGGATTCGTTCAGGTTGGCCTGGTTCACCACACCGGCGTCCGACATTTCGTGATAGAAGTCGTTGCCTTCACGGGTACGTTCGCCCACACCAGCAAACACCGACAGACCACCGTGGCCCTTGGCGATGTTGTTGATGAGTTCCATCATGTTCACGGTCTTGCCCACACCGGCGCCACCGAACAGACCCACCTTGCCGCCCTTGGCGAAAGGAGAAATCAGGTCGATCACCTTGATGCCGGTTTCCAGCAGTTCCTGCGAAGGCGACAGTTCGTCGTAGGCGGGAGCCTTGCGGTGGATAGGGGCAGTCAGTGCCTGGTCCACATCGCCGCGCTCGTCGATGGGGTTGCCCAGCACGTCCATGATGCGACCCAGAGTCGCCTTGCCCACGGGCACGGTGATGGGGTTGCCGGTGTTGGTGACCATCAGACCGCGCTTCAGGCCGTCCGAAGAACCCAGGGCAATGGTACGCACCACGCCGTCGCCCAGCTGCTGCTGAACTTCCAGGGTCAGGGCCGTGCCTTCCAGCTTCAAGGCGTCATACACCTTGGGCACCTGGCCGTGGGCAAACTCCACGTCCACCACGGCGCCGATACATTGAACAATCTTGCCTTGTACTTGAGCCATTTTTTGCTCCAATCTGTTTGTTCGTTAAAGCCGTTTACACAGCGGCTGCGCCTGCCACGATTTCCGACAACTCGGTCGTAATCGCTGCCTGACGCGTCTTGTTGTAGACCAGCTTCAACTCGCTGATGACGTTGCCGGCGTTGTCGGTAGCGGCCTTCATGGCCACCATGCGCGCCGATTGCTCGGACGCCATGTTTTCCGCAACTGCCTGGTACACGAGGGACTCCACGTAACGAACCAGCAGTTCGTCGATGACGCTCTGAGCGTCAGGTTCGTAGATGTATTCCCAGGATGCACCCGTCTTCTCGGCTTGCAATTTTTCGGACGACAGGGGGAGCAGTTGCTCCACCACCGACTCCTGCTTCATGGTGTTGATGAACTTGGTGTACGCCAAGTACACCGCGCTCAGCTTGCCTTCAGCATATTGGTCCAGCAACACCTTGACAGGCCCGATGAGCTTGTCCAAGTGAGGCGTGTCGCCCAAGCCTGTAGCGTGAGAGACCACCTTGGCACCGACACGGTTCAGGAAACCCAGTCCCTTGCCGCCAATGGCCACTGCATCTGTCGCAACACCCGCATCTTGCAGTTCGCGCAACTTGTTAGTGACGACACGCAACACGTTGGTGTTCATGCCACCGCACAAACCCTTGTCGGTCGTCACCACGATGACGCCGACCTTCTTGGCATCGTTCACTTGCATGAACGGATGCACATACTCAGGGTTAGCTTCGCCAAGATGGGCTGCAATGTTGCGGATTTTTTCGCTGTATGGACGGGCAGCCAACATCCGGTCCTGCGCCTTGCGCATTTTGGATGCAGCCACCATTTCCATGGCTTTGGTGATCTTCTTGGTGTTTTCCACCGATTTGATCTTGCCGCGTATTTCCTTACCTGCTGCCATGATGACTCCTCGCCGGTATTAAGCGAAGGACTTCTTGAATGCAGTAATGGCTGCAGTCAGTTCGGCTTCGTCCTTGCCTTCCTTGTCGAAAGCACGCTTTTCGTTCAGACGGTCCAGCAGAGCGCCGTGGCTGGTCTTCAGGAACTGGTGCAGACCAGACTCGAAGGACAGCACTTGCTTGACTTCGATGCCGTCCATGAAGCCCTTGTTCACTGCGAACAGCGAAGCGGCCATCAGAGCGGTCGACAGGGGCGAGTACTGAGCTTGCTTCAGCAGTTCGGTCACGCGGGCACCGCGGTCCAGCTGCTTGCGGGTCGCTTCGTCCAGATCGGAAGCGAACTGGGCAAACGCTGCCAGTTCACGGTACTGCGCCAGGTCGGTACGGATACCGCCGGACAGGCCCTTCACCACCTTGGTCTGAGCGGAACCACCCACGCGGGACACCGAAATACCGGCATTGATAGCGGGACGGATACCGGCATTGAACAAGCTGGTTTCCAGGAAGATCTGGCCATCGGTAATCGAAATCACGTTCGTGGGAACGAAAGCGGACACGTCGCCAGCCTGTGTTTCGATGATAGGCAGAGCGGTCAGAGAACCGGTCTTGCCCTTGACTTCACCCTTGGTGAAAGCTTCGACGTAGTCGGCGTTCACGCGAGCGGCACGCTCCAGCAGACGGCTGTGGAGATAGAACACGTCGCCGGGGAAGGCTTCACGTCCGGGAGGACGGCGCAGCAGCAGAGACACTTGACGGTAAGCCACGGCTTGCTTGGACAGATCGTCATAAACGATCAAAGCGTCTTCACCGCGATCGCGGAAGTATTCGCCCATCGTGCAGCCGGAGTAGGCCGACACGTACTGCATGGCAGCCGATTCGGAAGCGGTAGCAGCCACGACGATGGTGTATTCCATCGCGCCGGCTTGTTCCAGAGCGCGCACCACGTTCTTGATCGAAGAAGCCTTCTGACCAATCGCCACGTAGATGCAGGTAACGCCTTGGCCCTTCTGGTTGATGATGGCATCGATAGCGACAGCCGTCTTACCAGTCTGGCGGTCACCGATGATCAGCTCGCGCTGGCCACGGCCCACGGGCACCATGGAGTCGATGGACTTGATACCGGTCTGCAGAGGCTGGTCCACGGATTGACGCGCGATCACACCGGGAGCGACCTTTTCGATCACGTCGGTCATCTTGGCGTTGATCGGGCCCTTGCCGTCGATGGGCTGACCCAGGGCGTTCACCACGCGGCCGACCAGTTCGGGGCCCACGGGCACTTCCAGAATACGGCCGGTGCACTTGACGGTGTTGCCTTCGGCGATGTGCTCGTAAGCACCCAGAATCACGGCGCCGACGGAGTCGCGCTCCAAGTTCAGGGCCAGACCGTAGGTGGGCTGACCATCGGCACCGGCGGGGAACTCCAGCATTTCGCCAGCCATCACGTCCGACAGGCCGTGCACGCGCACGATACCGTCGGTCACCGAGACCACGGTACCTTGGTTGCGGACGTCAGTGCTAGCAGCCAGCCCTTCGATGCGGCTCTTAATCAGTTCAGAAATTTCTGCGGGATTGAGTTGCATGACTCTTTCCTTCTTTCTTGTGTGTTAGCCGAGACCTCAAGCGCGCATTACGCGGTGAGGGCCGCTTTCATTTGTTCCAGACGGGCCTTGACGGAGGTATCGAGCACCTCGTCGCCCACCACGACGCGAACGCCACCGATCAGCGAGTCATCCTGCTTTACAGTGAGGTTCAGCTTGCGGCCAAAGCGCTTTTCCAGCGAAGCGCCCAGCTCGGCCAGCGCTGCATCCGCAATGGGGAAAGCGCTGAACACCACGGCATCCGAAGAGCCGCTCTTGCTGTTCACGAGGCTGCGGAACTGAGCTGCCACTTCGGGCAGCGCGTCCAGACGGCCGTTTTCGAGAATCACACGCAGAAAGTTGCGTGCGGACTCGGGCAATGCCGACTTGACCACCCCCGTGATGAGATCGAACACCTGAGTGCCGGTCACATTCGGGTTGTCGGCCAGTTGGCGCAATTGCGGATTGGCGGCAATCGCCGCCAATTCCTCCACCCAAGCGACAGTGCTGCTCAAATCTGCGCCCTTGTCGGCGCAGGCTTTGAACAATGCTTCGGCGTAAGGGCGGGCAATGGTGGCGAGTTCTGCCATTTTTGCTTTCCTTACAGCTCTGTCTTGAGGCGGTTCAGCAGATCAGCGTGGACGCCGGCATTGACTTCCTTCTTCAGGATCTGCTCGGCACCCTTGACAGCCAGTGCAGCCACTTGCTCACGCAGGGCTTCACGGGCGGCAACGGCTTGCTGCTCGGCTTCGGCGCGGGCAGCGGCAACAATCTTGTTGCCTTCTTCTGTCGCGCGGGCTTTGGCCTCTTCGATGATGGCCTGGGCGCGGCGTTCGGCGTCCGCAAGCCGCGAAGCTGTTTCGTTGCGCGTCTGGGCCAATTCCTGCTCGACGCGCTTGTTGACAGCGGTCAGTTCGGTCTTGGCCTTGTCGGCAGCAGCGAGGCCATCGGCGATTTTCTGGGCTCGCTCATCCAGTGCCTTCGCGATCGGGGGCCACACGAACTTCATCGTGAACAGCGCCAAGACCAGGAAAACACCGAGCTGAACGAACAGGGTCGCGTTGATACTCACGGCAACACCTTTCTATTTAGGGCGTTGAACGGAGCTTAGGCCACCAGTTGGAAGGGGTTGGCGAAAGCGAACAGCAGGGCGATAGCAACACCGATCAGGAAGGCGGCGTCGATCAGACCGGCCAAGATGAACATCTTGGTTTGCAGTTCATTGATCAGCTCAGGCTGACGTGCCGAGGATTCCAGGAACTTGCCACCCATCAGGGCGATACCGATCGAAGCGCCGATAGCGCCCAGACCAACAATCAGACCGCAAGCCAGAGCGACGAGACCGAGAACGTTTTCCATGATGACTCCTAGGGATTAAAGGAAAGTTGAATTGAAAGGGAAAGGTCAGTGAGCTTCATGTGCCTGGCCGAGGTAAATCAGCGTCAGCATCATGAAAATGAAGGCCTGCAGGGTGATGATCAGAATGTGGAAGATCGCCCAGATAGAGCCTGCAATGATGTGCCCCACAGGGAGCAACACACCAGAGAGCGACATAGCCGCCGCACCACCCATCAGGGCAATCAGCATGAACACCAACTCACCAGCGTACATGTTGCCGAACAGTCGCATGCCATGCGACACGGTCTTGGCAACGTATTCAATGATCTGCATAGCCAGGTTCACGACACCCAGGATCACAGCAAAAATCGGATTCTTCGAGGTGCCGAACGGAGCGGTCACCAGTTCGTGCGCCCAGCCGCCCAGGCCCTTGATCTTCACGGAGTAGATCAGGCACAGCACCAGCACGCCGGTCGACAGACCCAGGGTGGTGGACAGGTCGGCCGTAGGCACGACACGCAGATAAGCGTGGTGGTCGCCGGTGCCGTGCTGCCACAGCACGGGCAACAGGTCCACGGGCAGCATGTCCATGGCGTTCATCAGGAAGATCCAGACGAACACGGTCAGAGCCAGGGGGGCGATGAACTTGCGCGATTGAGCGTTGTGGATATTGGCCTTGGCCTGGTTGTCCACCATCTCGACCAGCATTTCCACGGCAGCCTGGAAGCGACCGGGAACGCCGGAAGTAGCCTTGCGAGCGGCCAGCCACATCACGAACAGACCCAGCAGACCCAGCACGACGCTGACGGTGATGGAGTCCAGATTAATCACGGAAAAGTCCACGATGGACTTCTGCTTGATGTTCTGGAGGTGCTGCAAGTGGTGAACGATGTATTCACTTGCCGTTGGTGCGTGCTCTTCTGCGGCCATCGTCAACTTCTCTCAAATATCAATCGGTTTTTTGGACACCGGATCGCACCAGAAGCGCAATCCAATACGTTTTCATTACGACTATCAAGCCGACCAGCAAAGCCAGCCAGCTCAAGTTGGGCACCAGCTTGGGCGCAGCCGCCAACATGGCGATGCACAGCACCAGCTTGACCAGTTCCCAACCGAAAATTCCTGCCATGGCCGCCCCGGCACCTCCCGGCCGCTGACGCACCACACCTCTTGCAAACAAAGCCGCCGGCAGTACCACCGACAAAGCCCCATAGCCCGCCGACCATCCGGCCGCCGCACGCCCCGTCACCAGCCAGGCCAGCAAGGCCACGATGACTCCGACGGCCGCCTGGACCGCAACCATGCGCCAGACCGAGACCTGCGGAAAGCGCGAGCGCCATGCCGAGGCTTCCTGTGCCGTCAGGGGCTTGAAGTCTTCAACTTCGTCCTCATCCTGGTAATCAGCGGGCATCTTCGTCATGTTTTCTTTCGCACCACTGACCAGAACCGGGCAAGACTTTTTTACAAAGCCTCTGATTATAAGTAAAAACCCCCGACGATCGATAGGGGTTGATACCGTCATGAGCAAAAGGTCTTTGAACAAATTGCACGGCTGTCGCTGCAGGCCAACAATCGCCGGCCCGGGCTTCGACGCGGCGCAAGTGTGCCTCAGTCGGATGACGGAGTGCCCGGAATTGTCCGCCGCCCCCAGGGGACTTTGAGCCCCTCGGGCATGCTCTTCCGGCGCGGATTTAGGCCTACGCGCGCGTGCCACACGGGCGTGGCGCACAATCTTCGCCATAGCAGCACTCCTGGAACGGGAGCGCTTCGGATTACAAGCCAGCAACGGGATATCACCATGAACGACTCCACACCCAGCACCTCCGCCGCCAATGAGAACGGGTCCGCGGAAGATCCGCGCAAGGACTCGCTGATCGAGTACCCGAGCCAGTTCCCGATCAAGGTCATGGGCCTCAAGGACGAGCATCTGGTGCACGAGATCACCAAGATCGCCGAAAGGTTCGACCCCCATTTCGACGCCACCACCATCGAGCTGCGCCCCAGCTCGGGCGGCAAATACCTGGGCGTGACCATCACCATCACCGCCACCAGCCGCGAACAGCTGGACGACACCTACCGCGCCCTGACCTCGCACCCTCTGGTCAAGGTGGTACTGTGAACGCAGCCCCGGCCGCGCCCATGGATCTGCGCATTCTGGGCCGCACCGGCTACGCAGCCACGGTGGCCGCCATGCAGGAGTTCACGCGCACCCGCGATGCGGGCACCCGCGACGAGCTCTGGGTTTGCGAGCACTCACCACATTTCACCCAGGGACTGGCCGGCAACAGCGACCATATGCTGAGCCCCGGCGAGATCCCCGTGGTGGCCACCAATCGCGGCGGCCAGGTGACCTATCACGGCCCCGGCCAGGTCGTGGCCTATCCACTGCTGGACCTGCAGCGCATGGGCTACTTCGTCAAGGAATATGTGTACCGGCTCGAGGATGCCGTGATCCGCACGCTGGAGCACTTCGGCGTCACCGGTCACCGCGTGGCCGGTGCGCCCGGCATCTATGTGCGCCTCGACGACCCGCGCAGCCACGCCATGCTGGAGCAGCGCCCCCAGCTGCGCGAGCCCGGCAGCCCGCCGCCCGAGCCCCATTTCGAGGGCCTGGGCAAGATCGCGGCACTGGGCATCAAGGTCAGCCGCCACAGCACCTACCACGGAGTGGCCCTCAATGTCGATATGGATTTGGAACCTTATTCGCGAATCAACCCTTGCGGATACGCAGGGCTGAGAACCGTGGACCTTTCTACAATCGGCGTACAGACAACCTGGGACGACGCCGCGCATGTGCTGGGCCGCCAGCTGAAGGCGCGTCTGACTCCCTGAAGGCAAATCATGAGCACCAACGAAGTCGTGCGCGAAGCGCAATCCCAAGCCGATTACAACCCGCTGGCCAAGCAGAAGGCTGCCGCCAAGCTCTCGCGCATCCCCGTGAAGGTGGAGCAGGCCGAAGTGCTCAAGAAGCCCGAGTGGATCCGCGTCAAGGCCGGCAGCCCCAGCACGCGCTTCTACGAGATCAAGGACATTCTGCGCAAGAACAATCTGCACACGGTCTGCGAGGAAGCCTCCTGCCCCAATATCGGCGAATGCTTCGGCAAGGGCACGGCCACCTTCATGATCATGGGCGACAAGTGCACGCGCCGCTGCCCGTTCTGCGACGTGGGCCACGGCCGCCCCGATCCGCTGGACGTGAACGAGCCGCTGAACCTGGCGCGCACCATTGCTGCGCTGCGCCTGAAATACGTGGTGATCACCAGTGTGGACCGCGACGACCTGCGCGACGGCGGCTCGGGCCACTTTGTGGAATGCATCAAGAACATCCGCGAACTCTCGCCCGAGACGCAGATCGAGATCCTGGTGCCCGATTTCCGCGGCCGCGACGACCGCGCGCTGGAGATCCTCAAATCGGCACCGCCCGATGTGATGAACCACAACCTGGAAACCGCGCCGCGCCTGTACAAGGAAGCGCGCCCCGGCTCCGACTATCAGTTCAGCCTGAACCTGCTCAAGAAGTTCAAGGAACTGCACCCCAATGTGCCGACCAAGAGCGGCATCATGGTGGGCCTGGGCGAAACCGACGAGGAAATCCTGCAGGTCATGCGCGATATGCGCGCCCACAACATCGACATGTTGACCATCGGCCAGTACCTGGCTCCTACCAACAGCCACCTGCCCGTGCGCCGCTATGTGCACCCCGACACCTTCAAGATGTTCGAGGAAGAAGCCTACAAGATGGGCTTCACCCATGCCGCCGTGGGCGCCATGGTGCGCTCCAGCTACCACGCCGACCAGCAGGCGCATGCCGCCGGCGTCTGACCCTTGCCACCCGCTCACCAAGCCCGCATGCCGCGGGCTTTTTTTATGGCCGGCAGCGTTTGGGACAATAAAAAAGCAGAGCTGCTCGCGCATGCTCTGCCGTCATCTGGAGTGGTTTTCTCTCCGAATACCCTGTCGATCCAATACCAGTGCCCTGCAAAACAAGGCACGCAGCTCCGATCTCATCGCAAAAAAAAAGCCTGGCTAACCGGCAAACCGCTGGCTGGCAAAAACGACTGCAGGCTGAACAGGCCCGACGAGTCGCCCCACGATGAAACCGAGCTGTGCAGCGCCTGAATCCCACCAGAGTCGTTGCGCTGCAAGCTGGAACGCATCTTAACACCAAATGAGAATCAATCTCAATTGATTTTTCACAGTCGATGCAAAAGATTCTGTAAGCGGCTGTTTTGCAGCCACTTCGCAACCGTTGGCGCTTCTGACCTGCAAGCAGGGTGTCGGCCTCAATGGCGTTGCAAGACCAGACGGGCTTGATCGAAACGACGCGCACGCAGGTCATCGCGGCGGATCCACAGATAGAGCTGACCACTGTCGCCCCAGCCCATGCCGCCTTTTTCATCGCTGCCGATCTGCAGCAGCAAAAGCCATTGCGTTGCGGTATCGCGCACGGACTGCAAGGCGGCATCCGCATAGGCCTTGCCATTGCCGCAGCAATGGCCCGCAGCCACCAGCGCGCACTCGGTCTGCATATCGCTTTGCACGGGCGTAGGCCAGCCGCCTATGCGGTGGCAGCAGCTGTCCTCCCCGTCGCTGCCGGCACCGTTTTGCGCCTCGTCATGCCACCACTCGGCAAAGCGTTCGCCCTGTTCATCGGAGAGGTCCAGGCCCAGTGCAGCCCACTGCGCAGCCTCCATCGGCAAGGGCGTGCAGCAGGCATGCAGCTCGCAGGCCATGGGCGAAAGCTGCCAGTGCTCCGGCAAGTCCCGCAGGGCCGGTGGCAGTTGCCGCCGCTCCAAAGCGGCGGCGTCCTCGGAAAAAATCAGCTTCAGGGCGCAGGCATCGGCCGGGTCATAGCCCCAGGGCTGCTCCACCAGATCGTAGAAGACGGAAAGCACACCGGCCCGGGGGAAATCTTCGTCTACCGGAGCGACCGCCCGAACCTCGGCAAAGTTGATCTGGGCCAGAAAGCTCAGGGGAAAGGGCTTTTCAAGCCTCGCGACATGCTGCAAGGCCTCTTCACGGAACTGCCGGGCCTGCTGCGGTGTGGCCCAGCTCCAGCGGCGGTCGGGCGCCACGCTGTCCGCGCGATGCGACTGCACGCGCTGGAGGTGGTCGGGATAGGGGCCGCGCTCGGGCCAGCCCGTGCCGGCAGGCAGGTCGGGACGGCCGCCGAGCTTGGTGCAGCCGGGCGCGATGTCAGCCTCATCCGCGACGGACGAGGTCTTCAGCCAGACCGCGGGTCTGGCCTGCTCGGCCAGGCGCCGGGCCAGGCCCTCGTCTTCCAGCACCGGGATCAAAGCCTGGGCGAGCTGCTGCGGATTGGCATAGTCCATGGCCGGGACCTTGTCAGTGCGCCAGCAGCTCTGCGGGGTTGTCGCTGTTGATGACCTCTCTTGCCCAGGGCTCGAGCTTGCTGGCATCCGCGCGCAGTATCTCCTGCTTGATCGCCAGAATCTGCGCCGGGTGCATGGAGAAGCTGCGTAGCCCCAGACCCAGCAGCAGCCGGGTCATGCTCACATCGCCGGCCATCTCGCCGCAGACGCTGATCTCCTTGCCCGCCTCGTTGGCGGCGGCAATCACCTCGGCCACCAGCCGCAGCACGGCCGGGTGCATGGGGTCGTAGAGATGGGCCACGGTCTCGTCGGCGCGGTCTATGGCCAGCGTGTACTGGATCAGGTCGTTGGTGCCTATGGACAGGAAGTCGAAATACCGGAGAAAGGTGCGCACCATGAGCGCCGCCGCCGGTATCTCTATCATCGCGCCGAGCTTGACCTGGCCGTAGGCCACGCCGCGTGCGTCCAGCTCGCTCTGCGCCTGCCGCAGCTGGGCCAGGGTCTGCTCGATCTCGCTGCGATGGGCCAGCATGGGGAACAGCAGCTTGACCTGCCCATGGGCCGCCGCGCGCAGAATGGCGCGCAGCTGGGTGCGGAACATGGCGGTGTCGGCCAGGCTCCAGCGAATCGCGCGCAGACCCAGCGCGGGGTTGAGGTAATAGTCCTTGGGTTGTGCCTTGTCCAGCGGCTTGTCGGCGCCCACATCCAGCGTGCGTATGGTGACCGGCATGCCCTGCATGCCGTTGAGCGCCTCGCGGTAGGCGCGGTACTGCTCCTCCTCCCCGGGCAGATTGCCGCTGCGGCCCATGAAGAGGAATTCGGAGCGGAACAGGCCCACGCCCACGGCGCCCGCGCGCACGGCCGCGGCCCCGTCGCTGGGCTGCTCGATATTGGCCAGCAGCTCCACCTTCTGCCCGTCCATGGTGAGCGAAGGCGTGAAGCGCAGGCGCGCCAGGCGCTCGCGCTCGAGCTCGTTCTGGCGCTGCCTGAAGCTGTATTCGGCCAGGATGATGGGCGTGGGGTCGACGATCACCACGCCTTCGTTGCCGTCGATGATGAGCCAGTCGTCCTGGCGTATCAGCTGGCTGGCGGCGCGCGCGCCCACCACGGCCGGGATGTCCATGCTGCGCGCCACGATGGCCGTGTGGCTGGTCTTGCCGCCCACGGCGGTGACGAAGCCCGCAAACACCTTGCTCTTGAACTGCAGCATGTCGGCCGGCGACAGGTCCTGGGCCACCAGCACCAGCGGAGTTTCGCTCGCGCCTTCCAACGCCAGCTGCGGCCCGCCCTCGGCCGGTGCCATGGGTGGCGAGATGGGGCTGGCCGCACCCTTCATATGGCGCAGGATGCGCTCCACCACCTGCTCCAGGTCGGCCTTGCGCTCGCGCAGGTACTCGTCGTCCATCTCGTCGAACTGGCGCGAGATGATCTCCAGCTGCGTGGTCAGCGCCCATTCGGCGTTGTACAGGCGCTCGGAAATCCAGTTGCGTATGGCCTCGGCCAGCGCCTGATCCTGCAGCAGCATCAGGTGCACATCCAGCAACGCATCCAGCTCGCCGGGCGCATCCTTGGGCATTTCCTCCTGCAGGCGCCGCAGCTCGTCGATCACGGCGTTGCGCGCATCGCGCGCGCGCGCGATCTCGGCCTCCACCTGGTCGGGACGTATGAAGTAGTGCACCACCTCCATGCGGCTGGAGGCCACGACCACCGCGCGTCCAATCGCAATTCCCCGGGATACGGCCAGGCCGTGGATTGCAAATGTCATAGCGAATGCCCTTTCGCAACTGCTGCGATTGCTTCTTGCTCTTGTTTCCGCAGCAGACAGCACGTATCCCTGCCGCATCGCGACACGAAAACCTGCTCTTTGCTGCGTCCGGCAGGGTCTGCTGCGGCCCTGCCCCATCCTCAGCCCTGCGCGCCACAGCTGTCAACACGGCACGGCGCGCAGACAGCTTTTACTGGCCTTCGCCGAATTTGTCGTTGATCAGCGCCGCCAGCGCATCGATCGCCTGCTGCTCCTGCTCGCCATCGGTCTCCAGTTCCACTTCGGAGCCTATGCCGGCGGCCAGCATCATCACGCCCATGATGCTCTTGGCATTGACGCGGCGTTCGCCCTTGGTCAGCCAGACTTCGCAGGGAAAGCTGCCCGCCAGCTTGGTCAGCTTGGCCGAGGCGCGGGCATGCAGGCCCAATTTATTGCTGATGGTTATATTCGTCTTGATCATGAGAAGGTCGTGCGCTTTGATTTTGTCTGGAACTGCTGGCCACCTGCATCACGCCCTGGCTGCCGCCCACCATGGCCCTGGCGACCAGGGCATCCAGCGGCTCATGTCGATAGGTAATCGAGCGCAGCAGCATGGGCAGGTTCACTCCCGCCACCAGCCGCGCCGGCAATTGCCCCGTGAGGCGCTGGGCCACATTGCAGGGCGTGGCGCCGAACAGATCGGTCAGCACCAGCGTCGGAGCCTCCAGCCCGCCCTGCCCCGCAGCCAGCAAAGCCAGAGCGCGCTCCAGCGTGGCCTCGGGTGCCTCATGGGAAGGCACGTCCAAGGCCAGCAGGTCGTCGGCGCTATCGGCAAACACATGCAGGGCGCATTCGCGCAGCGCAGTGGCCAGCGGAGCGTGGGTGAGCAAAAGAATGCGCGTGGTCATGGGATCACAGTTCTTGATAGCAAATTATGGCGCGTTGACGGGATGGCCTAGATATTGAATGCGTGAGCCGGGTTTGCAGCACGTGAGGGATGGAGGCAGCTACTGCAGCCGCAGCCCCGCAAAAAACGTGTCGGCCTCGGCCGGCAGGACCTGGTCCGCGTAAATCACCGCGTGATAGACCCGCGCGGCCTGGCCCTCCATGCGGGCAAACCACAGGCCGTGGCCTACGACCTTGCGCCCTCCGGCGTCCAGGCCCTCGAAAGTCAGGCGCTGCGACTGCGGCAGGTTCAGCGCCCCGGCACTCACCCAGGGGCCGTCGCCTCTGGCATGCAGCAGCGCAGCCTGGCCCGCGGCCTGCTCGGAATGCAGCTGGGCCAGCACCGCGGCCTGCCAGTAGGTCAGGGTCTCGGCCGCGCGCGCGGGCTCCGCCACCCGGAAATGCGAGACCGCATAGGTGGCTCGCCGCGCCTCGCAGCCCAGTACCGACAGCTGCACCGTACCCAGGCCCAGCGCCACGGGGCGCGTGGCGGTCTGCGGCTCGCAGGGCAGAGCGATCTGCAGCGGCGCATCCTTGAGCTGCACCGTGCGCCAGTTCAGGACCGGGCTGCAAGCGGCCAGCGCCAGCGCAACGCCGGCGGCAAGAATGACAGCTTTAGCCCTCAGAAACTTCATACAGGCATTATCGGCAGCGCCCGGTGCCGCACCCGCCACATAAGCCTAGGGTTGACCCGGGGTCCGCAGGCGACTGAACTTTTTGCCCCTGCCAAACTCCAACCGCCAGGATTTGTGCACAATCAATCGCTATGGCAAGCAAACATTGGATCTTGGGCCTTGTGGCCGCCGCCGCTATCGGCATCGGGGCTTGGGTGTATTCGGGCGCCGGACAGTCGGCCGCGCCGCAGTCCACCTTCGTGCTGCTGGACGGCAGCCACAAGACCACCAACGACCTCAAGGGCAGGGTCACGCTGGTCAACTTCTGGGCCACCAGCTGCACCACCTGCGTGGGCGAGATGCCTGAAATCATCAGCACCTACAACAAATACAAGGACAAGGGCTTCGACACCCTGGCCGTGGCCATGAGCTACGACCCGCCCAGCTATGTGGTGAACTTTGTCGAGTCGCGCCAGCTGCCGTTCCAGGTGGCGCTGGACAACACCGGCAATGTGGCCAAGGCTTGGGGCGATGTGAAGCTCACGCCCTCCACCTTCATCGTCAACAAGCGCGGCGAGATCGTGAAGAGTTATGTGGGTGCGCCCGACTTCGCCGAGCTGCACAAGCTGATCGAAAAGCTGCTGGCCGAACCCGCCACGGTCTGATCTCAAAAAGTAGCTGCCGGCGCGCGACCCCACTGAGTTTCAAGCTGTTTTCTGCTTGAAAGGCTTGAACATCCAGCGCCAACAGCTATCAGTTCAAAAGCAGAACAAAAAAACCGGCTGCCCGCCGGTTTTTTATGGCCGCAGCAGGCGGAGCTCAGCGCTTGCGGAAGCTGTCGTGGCAGCTCTTGCAGCTGTTGGCGGCGGGGCCGAAAGCCGTCTTGAGGCTGTCCAGATTGCCGCTCTTGGCGGCCGCAGTGAGCTTGGCCGCCTCGGCCTCGGCCTTGCCCGCCAGGTCGTTGAACTTGGCCTGCTCCTGCCACACTTCGGGCTTGGCCTTGCCACCTTCGGTGCCGGCACCGAAGCCGGCCCAGGGCAGCTTGGACATCAGGGCCACGATCTCGGCGCTTTCCTGCGCGAGCTTGGCATCGAAAGCCATCTTGCCGTTGGCCATGGCGCCCAGACGGCCGAAGTGCGTGCCCATCACGCTCAAGGCGCTCTGACGGTATTTGATGGCATCTTCGGGCTTGGCAAATTGCGCCGCTGCCGGCAAGGCCGCGGAGGCGAGCACGGCGGCCAGAGCCAAGGCGGAGAAAGCTTTCATCGGGGTTTCCTTTCTTTTGAACAAACTGTCGCTGGCGAATTTCAAAAATCAGTATGCCAGAGGGTTGCGCGGCGCCCCGGGCGGCCTGCGGGCACAATGTGCTGCCACGATCCGCCCTGCATCACGCCCCCATGACACAGTCCTCCCACCCCGCCGCCGCCCGCAAAGTCCGCATCTGGGATCTGCCCACGCGCCTGTTCCACTGGCTGCTGGCCGGCTGCATCCTGGCGCTCACGGTCACCGGCAAGCTCGGCGGCAATGCGATGAACTGGCATCTGATCCTGGGCCAGACGGTGCTCGCGCTGCTGATCTTCCGCCTGCTCTGGGGCCTGGTCGGCGGCTACTGGTCGCGCTTTGGCAGCTTCACCCCCTCGCCAGCCGCGCTGGTGCGCTATCTGCGCGGCGGCGCCACGACGCGGGAGCATGCGGGCCACAATCCCCTGGGCGCTCTGTCGGTGCTGGTCATGCTCACCGTTTTGGTAGCGCAGGTGGCAAGCGGGCTGCTGAGCGACGATGAGATCGCCTTCAGCGGACCGCTGACCCGCTTTGTCTCGGGCGAAGCGATTTCCCTGGCCACCTACTATCACGCCCACTGGGGCCAATATCTGATCTACGGACTGGTGGGCCTGCACCTGCTGGCGGTTGCCTGGCACAGCCTCCGTGGTCAGCGGCTGGTTCCGGCCATGGTCACGGGCGACAAGCTGCTGGACGGCCCGGTCGCCACCAGCCGGGACAGCGCGGGCACGCGCCTGCTCGCCGCAGCGCTGGCCGTCGCGGCCAGCGCCATGGCCTGGTGGGTCGGCCAGCTGGGGCAGATCGCCGCTTTCTGAGCGCGGCCTGCCGTGCTTTAACCATGCGGCGCGCTTGCCGCTACACTGGACCTTCTTTCATCATTGCCTAGTTGCCGTGGACAAGCCTGCCGTGGACTTGTTGATCCCGACCCCGAAGGAAATGGACGCCGTGCGCCAGATCTTTCAGGAGTATGCGGACAGCCTGCACATCGACCTGGAATTTCAAGGATTCGAATCCGAAATCGCCGAACTTCCCGGCGAATATGCCGAGCCCCGGGGCCAGATTCTGCTGGCCCGCGTGGACGGAGCCATCGCCGGCTGCTGCGCGCTGCGCCCGCTCGACGATTGCGACTACCCCAATGCCGCCGAGATGAAGCGCCTCTATGTGCGCAAGGCCTTCCGCGGCTTCGGCCTGGGCCGCCAGTTGGCCGAGGCCATGCTCGACGTGGCCCGCCGTGCCGGTTATGACCATGTGCTGCTGGACACTCTCGACGATATGGAAGCCGCGCGCGCCCTGTATGTGGAGCTGGGCTTCGAATCCATCGAACCCTACTATCACAACCCCCTGCCCGGCGCGCATTACCTGAAGGCCGATATCTTGTAGCCCCCTGAGCCGCTACGCGGCGTCCCCCAGAGGGGGCGACAGCCTTTGCTGCGGGGCGGCGGGGCCGCCTAGGCCCTTGCTGGCCGTCTCTGGCCTGGCTGCGTCAGCGGTGGGCAGCCCAGGCTGCTTATATTTTTTGGCAACTGCGGTTTTGGCATTTAAGTTCCGCGCGGCCGCTGTCGCTTAGTACGGACAAGAGCGCCACGGTGGCGTTCGGTCCGTCATAACGACACTGTTTTTAGGAGCACTCCATGCTGAGCCTGCACACCAACGCCGCTTCCCTGAGCACCCAGAACGCCCTGGGCTCGACCAACAAGGCCCTGACCTCTTCCATGACCAAGCTGGGCACGGGCTACCGCGTCAACTCCGCCATGGACGACGCTGCCGGCCTGCAGATCGCCACCCGTCTGAACGCACAGTCCCGCGGCATGAGCGTGGCACAGAAGAACACCCAGAACGGCATCTCCATGCTGCAGACTGGCGAAGGCGCCCTGAACGAAGTCAACAACATGGTCCTGCGCATGAAGGATCTGGCCACCGAGGCAGCCAACGCCACCTCCACCACCAACGACCAGACCGCGATGAAGGCCGAGTTCGATGCACTGGCTACCGAAATCGACAACATCATGACCAACACCGGCTTCGGTGGTCAGGCTCTGTTTGCCGCTGGCGGTACGTTCACCAAGGCAGCAACCTTCCAGATCGGTGCCTCGGCCTCCGAAACCTATGCCTACGATGCCTCGGCCGACCTGACCTCTCTGACTACCGCTCTGGCCGCACTGAAGGGTGGCGACATCAGCACCGGTGCCAACGCCGCCATCACACTGGCCGACACTGCCTCGGCTGCCGTGGGCACGCTGCGCTCTTCGTTCGGTGCCGCCGCCAACCGCCTGGAACATGTGTACAACAACCTGGGCAATATGATCCAGAACACCGAAGCTTCCAAGGGCCGCATCATGGACGTGGACTACGCTTCCGAAACCGCCAACATGACCAGCAAGCAGATGCTGATGCAGGCCTCGACCGCCATGCTCAAGCAATCTTCGAGCATGAGCCAGATGGTGGCTTCGCTGCTGCAGTAATCGCAGAGCCCATGAAAGGCGCAAGCCTTTCTGGCCTCATGAAAAAAGCCAACCTCAGGGTTGGCTTTTTTCATGGGCTTATCGCACGCCTGGCCTACGCGTTCTGCGCCGCCGTGATGCGCGCCAGCACCGCCCTCACCTCGTCGCTCAAACCCTCCAGGCTGCAGCCCACGATGACCTGCTCGCCAAGCAGAAACGAGCGATAGCTGCGCCGCGAGCGCACGATCAGATCCACCTGGACCTGCACGCTGCTGCCCAGCTCCAGCACCGCCTTGGCGATCTTGCGGCCCATGAACAGCATGGCGGTTTCCTGGCGCGTGCCGCGCAAGGCAACCCCGCCCAGACTCAGGTCCTCCAGATGCAGCACGCAGCGCCGCTGGCCGAACTGAAAGCCGGCCTGGTAGTGTTGCCCCAGCGGCAGCTGCCAGCGCGGGTGGCGACGCCGCTGCTGCTGCAGCACCTGGGCCGGCCAGGGCGCCTGCAACCGCCAGCGCCCCGCGGCCGCGGGCTGCCAATCGGCCTGCAGCAGCCACTGGGCGCGCACGCCGCCAGGCATATGGGCCAGGGCCAGCACCTGGGGCGGCAGCGGCTGCACCGCTCCCGAGACCTCCAGCACCAGGGGCTCGCCCGGCTCCGCCCGCGCCAGCAAGGCCATGCCGCAAGGGCGGCCGCCGACGTCGCGCAGATCGGCCTCGTCGCGTACCTCAGCCAACAGGGTCATGACGATCTGCTGATGCTGCAGCAGCGCAAACACCTGCTGCATGGCCGCAGCTGTGTCGAGACGGTGGTACGGCATATCCGCTGCGGCGGGGACGGCTACGGCATCAGTCATGCATCTGGTTTTCGTGGTGGCGGACAAACTTCGAACGCGCTCAACCCAGCATGCCGCGGCTTTGCAGCAGCCGCGCCACACGCCGGCGGGCAATGGCGCGCACAGCCGGCACCACGGCCAGCACCCAGTCATAAGCGGGCGCCTGGCCCGCGTCGGCAAAGGTCTGTGCAAAGTGCTGCATGGTCGCCAGCTGGGCCGACATATCGGGCAGGCTGTGCCCGGCCTGCTGCTGGAAGGCGCGCACCACGGCCAAGGCCTGGCTCACCCGTTCGCGTGCGGCCGGCAGCGCCAGGCTGCAGGCCTGCACGGCCTCGGCATCGCCGGCGCTCCAGCGCTCCAGACCCAGGGCCTGCGGCCCGGACTGCAGGCGCGGCGCCACCCACTGGCCCGCGGGGAAGCGCTTGCCATTGCCCTTGACCATCAGTCTTTGCTGCAGCACAGGCCAGTCGGCCTCGTCCACCGACAGCAACAGGGGC
This sequence comes from Comamonas guangdongensis, assembly GCF_041079535.1. Lineage (NCBI taxonomy): Bacteria > Pseudomonadati > Pseudomonadota > Betaproteobacteria > Burkholderiales > Comamonadaceae > Comamonas > Comamonas guangdongensis. The sequence goes on from NZ_JBFYGN010000004.1 coordinate 193,825, forward strand.
TGCTCCACCCGGCCCACGAGAATGCCCAGCGGAGCCAGGGCCTGGGCCAGCGCATGGGCGTTGCCGGCCGGAGAACGCAGCTCGTCCGCCTGCCATGCGCCCTGCGCGCCATCCTGCCCCAGCAAGCAAAAGCCCAGCAGCTCCTGATCCTGGGCGGTTTCGGCCTGCAAGCTGTCCCAGCTCCAGCCATTCCAGACAAAGCCCTTGCGGGCCCGGTGCGTGGGCGACCAATGCAGGGTGTCGTCAAGACTGGCCAGGCTGCGCGCATGGCGCTGGCGCCAGCGCTGCTGCAGCGCCGCCAGAGCCGTGCGCAGGCGCGCCAGCCCGGCATCGGATGGCAGCTTGCGCTGGTGGCGGCAGGCCTGGGCCAGAACGTCCAAGGCCTCGCCGAGGGCTTCCAGATAGGCGGCGGCCATCTGGGCCTTGCTGATCTGGGTATGGAACTCGCGCACCCGCTGAGGTACCGCAGCAGCCATCCAGCCTCGCGGCCAGGTGCTGGCGTCGCGCACGGCGGGCAGGCTCGGCGTCGCCACCGGAGCCAGGGCCGCGGCCTGCGCGGAAACTCCGGGCTGCGCCGGCCCTATTCCTCCCAGGCGCCCAGGGGCGCCATGACCGATGCGGGTACTGCTCACAGCGCGTCAAACAGGCTCAGCTTGCTGACCTTCCCATAGGCCGACTGCGTGGCCTCAATGGCGGAAATCAGGGTCTTGAGCTGAACCGCAGCCGTCGAATAGTCGAGCTGCGAGTAATCCAGCACCGCGGTCTTGTTGGCGGTGCTAAGGTTGTTCCAGTCGGTGGACAGCGTGCTGATGATGTTCTGCGTACCTCCGAGCTTGGAGATCTTGGTGGATACCTGGTTCATCGCCGTATCCACGCCGGCCATGGCGCTTTGCAAGATTGCGCGGGTGGTGGGATCGTTGGCCGTGGTCGTGCCGCCCTGGATGGTGTCCACCGCTTTATCCAGCGCATTGAGCATGGCGCTCATTTCGTCGCCCAGCGTGACATTGGCCGGCTGGGTCAGGCCGTTGCCCACCACCACCTGCTGCTGCTCCGCATTGCCGCCCACGCTATAGCGGCTGCCGGCGGGCGCCGTGGCGTCGTAGAGCACGGTCGCGGTCTTGGACAGGGTGCCCGAAAAAAGATAAGTGCCTTCCTGGTCCTTGGTCAGGCTGCCCGCATAGAGCGCGTCGCGCAGCGAGGCCAGGTTGGTCGCCATGGCGCCCAGGTCTGCGCCGGAATTGCCGCCGTCGAGCGCCCACACCAGCAGATCGCGCGCACTCAGCAGGTCGCTGTTGATGCTGGACATGATGGTCTCGCTCTGGGTCATGCGGCTGGAGAGCGCGCCGATATTGTCCTTGTACTGCGCAATGCTGGCCTCTTCGCGCTGCAGGCGCGAGATGCGCACATGGGCGATGGGGTCGTCGCTGGGCCGGGTCAGCCGGTTGCCGGTGGACATCTGCCCCATCAGCTTCTCGAGCTGGGCATTGGAGTTCTGCAACGAGGCGTTGACGGTGATGTGGTACTGGGTGCTGGATACGCGCATGGCAGTTTCTTACGGAGCGTGGGACTGCGCTTCAGCGCATCTGGAGCAGGCTGTCGAACAGCGTGTTGGCCACGGTGATGACCTTCATATTGGCCTGGTACATCTGCTGGTACTGCATCAGGTTCACGGCCTCCTCGTCGGTGTTGACTCCGCTGGTGGAGCGCCAGTTCGACTCCGACTGGTCGCGCACCGTCTTCGCGGTCTCATACGAGGCATTGTTCTGCTGGCTGTACATGCCCAGCTTGCCCACCAGCTGGGTGTAGACATCGCCCAGCAGCACCGAGGTCCCCACCATGCCGGTGTTGCCCGCGCCATAGATGTTGACGCTCTGGTGCTGCAGCGCGATCAGCTCCTGCAGCTTGCTGCTGTCGCCCACCTTGGCCGCGTCGCCGGACAGGCCCAGCTGGGCGGGCGTGATGCCCGCATTGATGGTCAGCAGCGCCGCGCTCGAGGTGCCGTCGAAGACAAACAGGTCGGCGCCGGGCTGGCCGTCGGTGCCGAAGCCGCTGTTCAGCACCGCATTGGCCTTTTCGGCGATCACCTGGGCCAGGCCGCGTATCGATGCATCCAGCGGCGCAATCACGTCGCGCTCCAGCGCCGCGAGGCCGCCCAGCGTGCCGTTCCAGTTCTCCGCGCCCAGCTGGAAGGTTTCCGTGCCGAAGTTCACGTCCAGGGTTTGCGCACCCTGGTCCACCGTCACCGTCGCCGCGCGGTTGCCCACGACCAGCGGCTGCCCGCCCTTGAGCGAGAGATTGATGGCGCCATCGGGCTGCTGCGTGGCCTGCAGGCCCACCAGCTTGGACAGCTCGTCGATCTTGGCATCGCGCTGATCCTGCAGCGACGAGGTGTTGAGCCCGGCCCCCGTGCTCTGGGCGATCTTGTCGTTCAGCGCCGCGATCTCCTTGATGTAGGAGTTGACCTGCTCCACCGCCACGGCGCGCTGCTGGCGCACGGCCAGGGCCTGGTTGGCCACGATCTGGCTGAGGTTGTTGACGGTCTGGCCCAGCGCCTTGGCGGACTCGATGATCTGCTGGCGCAGCGGCGTGGAGGTGGGCTCCACGCTGGCCGCGCTGAGCGCGCCGAAGAAACCGTCCAGCGCCGTGTTGATGCCACCGCCGGCATCGCCCATCACCTGCTCGAGCTGCAGCAAATAGGTTTGCGCCGCCTCGTACTGCCCCTTGGTGCTGGCGGCACGCCACATCTGCTGGGTCTTGTAGCTGTCGGAGTAGCGGATCAGCGAGGTCACGGCCACGCCGTCGCCCGCCGACAGCGCGGTATTGGAAGAGGCCTTGGCCGTCAGCGCCACACCCTGGCGGGTGTAGTTGGGGGTCAGGGCATTGGCCAGGTTCTGGCTCACGGTGTTCAGTGCCACCTGTGAGGCCACCACCCCGGTCAGCCCGTTGAAAAGCATGCTCATGTCGAAGTCCTTGTCGCGGCAGAGGAAGCGGGCAGCATCTGCCGCACCAGCACATCGGCGATGCCGAACGCCCGGTGTCCGGCCAGGCTGTCGGCCACCGACTGCTCCGCCAATGACAGCGCGCTGTCATTGACCCGGTCGTTGATGGCGCTGCCGGAATCGGCCAGCGCCGCCGTGGTCTGCCGCATCTGCTTCAACATCTGGGCGACAAAAAAGCTCTCGAACTTTACCGCTGCCGCGCTCAGGCGCTGGGCGGTCTCCGCGGCGGAGGCCACGGCCGGGCCATGGGAAGCCGTGACGGCTGCGCCGGCTGCCGCTTCCAGAGGGCTCGATGTAGGGGCGAGATCCATGCTCAGCTTCCTCAGATGACGATCAGCTCGCCCTGCAGCGCGCCCGCCTGATCCAGGGCCTGCAGGATGGACATGATGTCGTCCGGCGACGCGCCGGTGCGGTTGATGGTGTCGATGATGGTCTGCAGCTTGGCGCCGGCCGGCCACTCGAACATATGGCCGTTGCCCTCCTGCACCAGCACGTCGGACTGCGGCGTGACCGCGGTGCTGCCCTGGCTGAAAGGCGCGGGCTGGCTGACCTGTGGCTGTTCGCGGATCACCACGCGCAAAGCGCCGTGCGATACGGCCGCGGCCTTGACGGTGACGCCCTCGGCGATGACCACGGTGCCGGTGCGCGAGTTGAAGACCACGCGCGGCAGTTCCTGGCCCATGGCCACCTGCAGGTCCTGCAGGTCGGCCACAAAGCCCACGCGCTGGGTCGGCACCTGGGGCGCACGCACCTCGATGCTGGTGCCGTCGCGCGTGGTCGCGATATCGCCGTAGCGCGCATTGATGGCTTGCACGATGTTGCGCGCCGTGCGGAAGCTCGGCTGGCGCAGCGACAGCATCACGGTGTCGCCGCTTTCGAAGTCGGTGGGAATCTCGCGCTCCACCGTCGCGCCGTTGGGGATGCGGCCCGAGGTGGGCGTGTTCACCGTCACGCTGGAGCCGCTGCTGCCCGAGGCATTCAGGCCGCCCACGACCAGCTGGCCCTGGGCCAGCGCGTAGGTCTCGTTGTCCACGCCGCGCAGCGGGGCCATCAGCAGCATGCCGCCGCGCAGGCTTTTGGCATCGCCCAGGGAGGACACCGTGACATCGATGGTCTGCCCCTTGCGGTAGCCCGGCGGGAACATGGCGCTGATCATCACCGTGGCCACGTTCTTGAGCTTGGTGCTGGTCTTCTCGGGCAGCTTGATGCCGAACTGGGTCAGCATATTGGTCACGGACTGGCCGGCAAACTTCACCTGGGTGCTGTCGCCCGTGCCGTTCAGGCCCACCACCAGGCCGTAGCCCACGAGCTGGTTCTCGCGCACGCCTTCCACATGCACCAGGTGGCGCAGGGGCCGCATCGCGCCCCTGGCGGCCAGATCGCCCGCCCGCGCCGACCTGCCGGAAGTCGATTGCGCGCCGGCCTGGGGCGCGAGGCCGGCCAGCGCCAGCGCCAGGGCAGCCAGCCCGGCATGACGGATCAAGCGGTCAACAAACATCGTGGTTCAGAAAGGGAAAAGAGGGCTTTGGAAAAACCGGGTCAGCCAGCCCGCCTGGCTGGCATCCGAGAGAGCGCCGTGGCCGGAATAGCCGATGCGCGCATTGGCCACGCGCAGCGAGGACACGCGGTTGTTCAGGTCCACGTCGGTGGCACGCACATAGCCGCTGAGGCGCAGCACCTCGTCGCCCTGATTGAGCGACAGCGCACGGTCGCCCTTGATATACAGCAACCCGTTGGGCAGCACCTGCTGCACGATCACCGTCATGGCTCCGGTCAGCGCGTTCTGTTGCGTGCTGCTGCCGCCGCCGTTGAACTTGCTGCTGCTGGCCAGCTCCACATCGGCCTTGATGCTGCTGCCGGCCAGTATGGGAGGGCTGATGCCGACATTGCTGCCCTTGTTGGTCTGGGTGTTGGCCTTTTTGCTGGCCTGGGTCACTTCTTCCAGCACCACGGTCAGCACATCGCCGGCGCGATGGGCGCGCTGGTCCGCGACCAGGCCCGTGGAGGCCTGGGGCACGAACAGGCCGCCGCCCTGGGCACGGGCCTGCGGTGCCAGCAGAAAGTCGGGCACCGTTTCCGCGGGCTGCGTGAGCTCGGGCGGCCGGGCCGCGCAGCCGGCCAGGGCCGCCGCACCCGTCATCAGCAGCAGGCGCGCGCGGGCCGCGCTCAGGGCCATCATGCGGCCTGCGCCAGATTGCGCATCATGTCGTCGGCCGCCGACAGCACCTTGGTGCTCATCTCATAGCTGCGCTGGGCGGAGATCATGTCCACCATCTCTTCCACGGCCTGCACATTGGAACTCTCCAGCGCGTACTGGCGCAGCGTGCCGAAGCCGGCCTCCCCGGGAGCGCCCAGCACGGCATCGCCGCTGGCCTGCGTCACCAGATACAGGTTGTCGCCCTGCGCCTGCAGGCCGGCCGGGTTCACGAAAGTCGCCAGCTGCAGCGTGCCCAGCTCACGCGGGGTGGCATCGGTCCCCACCATGGCGGAGACCAGGCCCGTGGCGCTGATGGTCACGGATTTGGCGCCTTCGGGAATCGTGATCTCGGGCTGCAGCGGCAGGCCGTTGGCATTGACCAGACGTCCCTCGTTGTCCACCTGCAGCTGGCCCGCCCGGGTATAGGCGGTATCGCCGTTGGCCTGCAGCACCTGCAGAAAGCCATTGCCCACAATCGCCACGTCCAGCTGCTGGCTGGTGTTCTGCAGGCTGCCTTCGGTGAACTGCTTGTGCGTGGACGCCAGGCGCACGCCCGTGCCCAGCTGCACGCCGGCGGGCACGCGGTTGTCGCCCTGGCTGTTGCTGCCCGGCATGCGGGCGATCTCGTAGAACTGGTCCTCGAACGCGGCGCTGTTGCGCTTGAAGCCCACGGTGTTCACGTTGGCCAGGTTGTGGGCGATGACCTGCAGCTTGGCTTCCTGGGCCTGCAGGCCGGTCTTGCTCACGAGCAATGCGGGATTCATAGGGATGCTCTTTTCTTGGTTTGCGGGCCGGCAGCGCTGCGGCTGCGGCACTGAGACTTAGTCGCGCAACAGGCGGTTGCCTGCCTCCACCATGCCGTCGGCGGCCTGGTAGAGCTTCATCTGGATTTCGAACTGGCGGCTGATGTCCATCACCGCCACCATCTCCTCCACGGGCCGCACGTTCGAGCTTTCCAGCGCGCCGCTGCGCACGCGCACGGTTTCGCTGGCCGCCAGCGTGGCGCCGTCGCGCGACACCAGCAGGCCCGAGAGGTTCTTGGCCAGCGGACGGCTGCCGTCGACCAGCTTCAGCCGGTCCACGGCCTGCATCTCGTTTCCGTTCTCGGGCAGGATGGACAGCGTGCCGTCCTCCGCCACCGCGAGCTTGCGAAACGGCGGCAGGACCACCGGCCCGCCGTCGCCCAGCACGGCGCGGCCCTGGATGGTGAGATTGCCCTGCGCATCTACCTGCATGACGCCGGAGCGCGTGTAGGCCTCGCCGTTCCCGTTGGCCACGGCAATCAGCCCCTGGCCCTGCACGGTGATGTCCAGCTCGCGCCCGGTTTCGCGCACGCTGCCCGTGCGCTGCGACACCACATCGGTGGAACCCGTGCTCTGGTGACGGCTGTCGTAGCCATAGCCCGGCACGGCCTGCGTGCCCGCGACTTCGTAGTCGGCGCGAAAGCCCGCCGTGTCGGCATTGGCCAGGTTGTTGGCATGCACCTGCTGGGCGTGGAAAGCACGCTCCGCGCCGGTCATGACGGTATAGATCAGCTTGTCCATGGCGGCCGCGCGCTTACAGCACCTGCATCAGGGACTGCATGATGTCGTTCTGGGTGCTGATCACCTTGGTATTGGCCTGGTAGTTGCGCTGCGCGCTCATCAGGTCCACCAGCTCGGATGCCACTTCCACGTTCGAGCGCTCGAGCTGCTGGCTCTCCAGCTCGCCCAGCTGGCCTGTGCCCGGCGTGCCAAGCAAGGCCGCGCCCGACTTGTTCGATGCCTGCCAGCTGGTGCCGTCGACGGCGACCAGGCCGCTTTCGCTGGGGAAGCTGGCCAGGGCGATCATGCCCACGCTTTGCACCATGCCGTTGCTGTACTGGGCGTTGACCGAGCCGTCCTTGCCGATCAGCACATTGACCATGGTGCCCGAGGCATAGCCGTCCGCTGCGTTGGCCGTGGTCGCGGTGTCCCCTGCGAACTGGGTGGTGCCCGCGTAGTTGAACGCCACGGACAGCGCGTTGGCTCCGGTGGGCGCCAGATTCACGGGATTGACGGTGGAGGCCGCGGCATCCAACTGGCCGGCGGCCGTGAACTGCAGCGTGCTGCTGCCCACGGCATTGTTCTCGTTCTGATAGTGGACCGTCACCTCGTTGCTCGCCGTCTTGACGAAGTACTGGGTGATGGTGTGCTGGCGGCCCAGCGAGTCATAGACCACCGAGACCGTGGAGCTGTTGTAGCTGCTCGAATCCTTGGGGTCGAAGGCATTGGCCGGCACCGTCCAGTCGGCCGACAGATTGCCGACGAAGTCCACCTTGGTGCTGGCCTGTGCGGGAATCTGGCCCGTGGGCACCTTGATCGTGCCCAGATTGCCCAGGGCCGTGCTGCCGGGAGTCAGGCCATAGCCCTGCACCTGGCGACCCATGTGGTCCACCAGATTGCCCTGCTTGTCCACGTCGAACACGCCCACGCGGGTGTAGTTGGTCACCCCCGTGCTGTCCTTGACCATGAAATAGCCCTTGCCGGAGATGGCCACGTCCAGATTGCGCCCCGTGCTCAGCAGGCCGCCGCCCACGTCCAGCGTCTGGGTGGTCGAGGCCGCGCGCACGCCGTTCGGGGCCGAGCTCGCATACATCGCGGCGAAGTTGGTGCGACTCGACTTGTAGCCCGTGGTGCCCGTGTTGGCAATGTTCTGGGAGATGTTGTCGAGCTGGTTGTTGATCGCTTGCAGCGCCGACAGCGCAATCTGGTAGCTCATGGTGTTCGGTCGGGTGAGGGAGGAAGAAAAACGTCAGCGCGCTCAGGCCTGCTGACCCACGAAGCGCGTGATGCGGGAGGGCAGGACATCGCCCAGCCCCTGCACCTGCAGGGCCACGGCGCCGGTGGAGGTCATGCGCACGGCCTGCAGCTTGCCGGCCACTTCGACCGGATAGCTGGTGCCGCCGGCGTCCTTTACGGCGATGTCGTAACGGCCCGCGGGCAGGCCCAGGGCCACCGGGTCGACGGAGAAGCTCGCATCGCCCACGCCGTGTGCGCCCAGGCCGACGGTGGTGACCTTGCCATCGGGCGCGGTCAGCTGCAGCGTCAGCTCGGCGGAGGCCGGCAGATTGACCACGGCCTGCAGCGGCGCATCGGCCAGTTGCAGGCTGCTGCTGCTGACCATCACCGTGGAGCCCACCTGGCTGCCCAGCTGCATGGTCTGCAGGCTATCTAGGATGGAGGACTGTGCGCTCAGCTGCGAGGACAGCGACTGCAGCGACTCGGTCTGGCTCAGCTGCGTCAGCTGGGTCACGAAGGTGCTCGAGTCCGTGGGCTGCAGCGGATCCTGGTACTTGACCTGGGCCACCAGCAGCTTGGTGAACATCTGGCCCAGCTCGCTCCCGCCCAGGGCCTGGGAGATGGCGTCGCTGCTGCTGCCCGCGGTGCTGCTGGCGGTGGTGGCGCTGTTGATCAGGCTCATGATTGCTCCCCGAGGCGCAGCAGCGATTGCTGCATGGAGCGCACGCGCCCCAGCACCTCGACATTGGTTTCGAAGGCGCGCGAGGCCGACATCATGTCGGTCATCTCGGCCACGCTGTTCACATTGGAGTAGTAGACATAACCCGCGGCGTCGGCCACGGGGTTTTCGGGCTCGTGCGCCTTGCGCACGGGCTCGGTGGTTTCGAGCACGTCCAGCACCTGCACGCGGGCCGCATAGCTCTCCAGCGAACTCTGGCCCATCACGGCTGCGAACACCGGCTTGCGCGCCTTGTAGGCCTCGGTTTCCGAGGAGGCCGCGGCGCCGGCATTCGCCAGATTGCTGGCCACGGTATTCAGGCGCGTGCTCTGGGCCGTCATGGCCGAGCCGGCGATCTGCGCAATTTCACGGAATCCCATGCTCACTCACCCTTGATCGCGGACTGCAGGCCGCGCAGCTTCATGTTCAGAAAAGTCAGGCTGGTCTGGAAGTCCGAGACGTTCTGCGAAAACAGCGCCTGCTCCACGCCCACTTCCACGGTGTTGCCGTCCCGCGAAGGGTGGTTGGGCACGCGGTAGAGCGCATCGGAGCTGCTGGCGCCCCAGTCCGCCGTGGACAGCAGGGAAGCACCGCTTTCGGCGGCCCTGGCCATGGTGGCGGAGAAGTCGATGTCGCGGGACTGGTAGCCGGGAGTGCTGGCATTGGCCAGATTGGACGCCAGCAGCTGCGTGCGCTCCGAGCGCACCCGTAGCGCCTGTGCATGCACGGCCAGGGCCGTGTCGAAATTCAATGCCATATCACCCTGTCGCGCGCCGCAAGGCTGGCGCGGATTTCTGTTTTCAATTGCGCATGAGATATTTCATTCGCTCCCTTTAAATCATACTATGACGAATGTTTCATTTCGATACTTTCCCTGGACTCAGTCCACAGAAACCGCAAACTTCTCGTTTTTGATAGCTTGAATCTCCTTTGAATATTGATGATTAGAGAAAATTATTTTTCAAATCGTTTTACAGCAATGCATTCAAGCTATCTATTTATGAGCAGTCTCCTAGAACCACGGTATGCCATCGCGGGCATAGGCAGCAGCACGGAAGCTCGAACCGGATCTTCAGAGCGAGGAACGATGGCTCCATCAACAGTAAATTAGATATATTAATTACATGAATTTATGGCAAATTGTTCGGCCCCGCTGCTGGTGCGCGCTGGCCCTCGGCGCAGCCGGCTGGTCCGCCGCTGCCGGCGAGCTGCCCGCAGGCCTGGAAGCCGCGCTGCAGGCCCGGCTGGAGGCCGCCTGGCAGCAGGCGGCCCTGCCCCCGGCTCTGCGCGAAGGCCTGCAATGGCAGGTGCAGTTCAGTGCCCCGCGCGGTGCGGCCCTTGAGTCCTGCCCCGATGGCTGGGAGCTGCCGCCGGTGGCACTCCAGCGCTTGGCCCGGGTGTCCATGCCCGTGCGCTGCGGCGCTGCGCGCGGCAGCGTGGTGGCCCAGTTGCAGGTGCGCGCACCGGTCTGGGCGCTGCGCGCGGACACTCCGGCCGGCCGCCCCCTGCAAGCCCAGGACCTGGTGCAGCGGCTGCAGCCCGTTGCCCATGCGAACGAGCTGCTGCCGGCCAGCACCTGGCTGGGCCTGCCGCTACGGGCCGATGGCCAGGCCGGCCAGGTGCTGCGCGCGCGCGATGTGGAGCGGCCCATTGCCGTGCGCAAGGGCGACAAGGTGGAAATCCGCGCCCAGGGCGACGGGGTTCAGGTCAGCGTGGCCGGCATCGCCACCGCCAGCGCCAAGCTCGGCGACACGATCACGGTGCGCAATGCGCGCACCGGCCGCCCGGTCAAGGGCACGCTGATAGCGCCCGGCGTGCTGCAGGCGGGCAGCCAGGCGCCGGCGGGAGCGCTGCAGATCAGGGCTGAGGAATCTGACGACTGATGCGCACCAGCTTTTGCGCGTAGTCGGGGTCGGTCGCATAGCCGCCGGCCGCCAGCGCGCCCGCAAAGGCCTGGACATCGTTGCCCGTGCGCAGGGCGCTGCGGTAGCGCGGGCTGTGGGCCAGCAGATTCACGTAATCGGCAAAAGTGGCATCCAGACTCGCGTACTGGCGAAAGCTCTGTGCCTGCTGCACGGCCTGGCCGTCTTCGTATTCCGTGGTCATGGCCTGGGTGCTGGCGCCGCTCCAGCTCCCCTGCGCCTTGATGCCGAACAGGTTCAGGCTGTCCAGCCCCTGGGCATCGCGCACCGGGCGCTGGCCCCAGCCGCTTTCCAGCGCCGCATGGGCCATGACGGCGCGCGCAGAAACCCCCAGGCGCTGCGCGGCCTGCTGCGCCCACGGACCTATGCGGTCGAGAAACGCCTGCTGTGCGGGCTGCAGGGCTGCAGCAGCGCCGTCTGCAGCGCTACTGCGGTCGGCGGCACCGGCCGCCCCCGCGGCCTCGGATTTGCGCTCGGTCTGCCTCAGCGCCTGCATGGCCAGCCATTGGGCCTGAGGACTGGGCAGCGCAGCGGCCGAGCCGCCCTGGGCAATGAACTGCTGCACCTCGCGCGCCACCTCCTGGCCCAGCGGGGTATAGCCGGCCGCGCCCATCTCCGGCGGCATGCCGGCCCCTGCGGCGGCGACCGCCGGCTGCGGACCGACACTCCAGGCACCGCCTGCGGCCGGCACGGACGAGAACGAGGGAAGCGCCGGCAGCGCGGGCCAGTCAGAACGGAGCATAGATTTCCGCCTGCGCGCCGCCCGCGATCACGGTGCGCATCAGATCGGCCTGTTCCATGATGAGCTCGCAGTTGCGCAGATTCAAGGCCTTGCAGCTCTGCACCTGCGTCTCCAGCTGTGCCCACAGCGCCTGCAGCTGCTGCTGCAGCGGCGCCTTCAGCAGGCCGAACAGCGCACTCATGGACAGCGCCGCCCCGGCCGGCAGCAGCGCACGCGCATGGGATACGCGCTGCTGGCGGCTGTCCGCCAACGCATCCGCCTGGGCCGTGATGTTCTGTGCCACCTGCGCCATGGCCGGTGCGTCATGCCGCAGGGCCGCGTGGAACTGCTGCTCGAGCAGCTCGCGCAGGCGGCCATAGGCCGCCAGATCCTGCTGCATGCCCTGGGCGATGGCCGCCCAGCGCTGTTGCATCCCCGGAAGGACTGGAGTCTCGCCCATCAGACCGCGCTCCCGTGATGGCGCTGGATCAGCTGCGCCAGCTTCCGAGGATCGAAGCTGATATCGCCCCGCGCCAGCGCTTCCTTGATCTCGGCCACGCGGGCCGCATCCACCTCGGGCATCTGCGCCATCTGGGCCTGGGCGCGCTGCACGCTGGCGGCCTGGGCACCGACCTGCACCTCGGGCGCCGCCACGGCCGCAGCCATGGGCAGCGCCGCGGCGGCTTCCTGCACGCGGTTGCCATGGGCTGCCGCACTGCCTGCGGTCGGCGCCAAGGGAGTCAATTTCATTCGTGAGCCTCTGAGTTTGCTGCTTTGCATCATGACAGCTTTCAAGGGGCTTTGGCCGCAGCGCCCGGCGCGGGCTTGAGCAGCATCTCGCGCAAGCGCTCCAGCATCGGCGTGTCGGCCGGCGAGCTTTGCAGCTCCGGCGTCAGCGGCTCGCTCACCGGTAGCTGGCCAAAGGTCCGGTGCACGTTCTGGGCATGGGCCTTTGTCGTGACCAGCAGCTCCACGCGCCGGTTGATCGGGGCTTGCGGATTCTGGGGGTCGGCTGGCGCCACCTCCGCCATGCCTATGACCTGCAGCACGCTGCGCGCGGGCATGCCGCCCAGCATCATGTGGGCACGCGCCATCAGGGCCCGCTGCATGGACAGCGACCAGTTGGAGGCCGCGAACGCATCGTGACCGCTGAAAGGCTGGGCATCGGTATGGCCCGCGATCACCAGCTGGTTGTCGATCTCGCGGAACATGGGGCCGATGCGGCGCAGCAGGCGCACGAACTCCGGCGTGGGCTCGGCGCTGCCGACCTTGAACATGCCGCTTTGCTCCGTGTCATGCACGGTGATGCGCAGGCCCTCGGCCGTCACGGCGGTGATGATGTGCTGATCCAGGCCCACCTGCGCGCCCACCTCGCGCACCCGGCGCGACAGCTGGGCCAGCTCCTCGGGCGTGTCCAGCAGCTTCTGCACCTGGAGCTGGCCGCCGCTCTGCTCCTGGGACTGGGGGTTGACGGGTTGCTTGGGGATCAGCGCGCCCGGCTGGTATTCGCCCACCATGCGCGTGCCCAGCCCCTGATAGGTCATATTGGGCGCGGCTCCCGCGGCCATGGCCACCTCGATCTCTTCCTTGTCGCGCGCGGCCAGCACCCACAGCACCAGGAACAGGCACATCAGCGCTAGGCAGAAGTCGGCAAACGCCACCTTCCAGGCGCCGCCATGCTCCTCATGCGCATGCTTGCCGCCGCTTTTCTTGACGACGACCTCGCCATGCTCCTGACCGGGGCGCTTAAGCACTCGCGCCTCCGGTGTCGCGCGTGTTCATGTCGTTGATCCAGGTTTCCAGCGTCGCAAAGCTGGGCTTGATGTTCAGCGGCACCAGACGGCGCCCCGCGTCGATGGACAGCAGCGGCGGCTTGCCCGCCACATGGGCCACCAGCACCACTTTCACGCACTCCATGGCCGACAGATGCTCCATCACCCGCTGCTTGATGAAGTTGCACAGCGGATCCAGCACGCCATAGCACAGGAAAATGCCGATGAAGGTACCGACCATGGCCGCACCCACCTTGACCGCGATCTCGCCGGCCGTGGCGCCGTCGGCCACATAGCTCATGGCCATCACGATGCCCAGCACCGCCGCCAGAATGCCGAAGCCGGGCATGGCCTCGGCAATCTTGCCCAGCGACTTGGCGGGCTGCAGCAGCTCTTCCTGGATGGCTTCCAGCTCCTGGTCCAGCACGCCTTCGAGCTCGTGGCTGCTGATCTTGCCCATGGCCATCAGGCGGAAGTTGTCCACGATGAAGTGCAGCAGCTTGGTGTCCGCCAGCACCAGCGGATAGCGCTGGAACAGAGGGCTTTCCTTGGGCTTTTCCACATGCGCATCCAGGGCCTTGAGGCCGCCCGAGGCGGTCAGCAGCAGCTCATACATCAGCAGCAGCAGCTGGCGCTGGAACTCCACGGTCTGCTTGGTCTGCGACATCACCTGACGCAGCTGCAGCCACAGTTCGGCCAGGATGTGCTTGGGATTGCCCAGCACCAATGCGCCCAGCCCCGCGCCGGCGATGATGAACACCTCCATAGGCTGCCAGATCACACCCAATTGCCCACCGCTGAGCACATACCCTCCGAAGATGGTGCCCAGCACGATGGAAATGCCCAGTAGTTGCAACATGTTCTGTGTTTTCCCGATGGCGACTGGAGGACTCAGGCCTCCACCAGCACCGCGCGCATCTTGCGCAGTGCCTCTTTGTTGATCTGACAGACCCTGGCCTCGGACAGCTCCAGCACGGCAGCGATTTCCTTGAGGTTCAGGTCGAATTCGTAATAGAGCTGGATCACGCGCTGCTCCCGCTCATGGAGCTGGGCCAGCACCTGCTCCAGCAGATGGCGCTGCAGCACCGCATGCTGCGGATCGGCGGCGGAGCAGGGCACATCCAGCCCCTGGCCCAGCATCTCGTCCAGGCTGGCCATGGCCTCGGCCGACTCGGCCTGCTCGTAGGCCAGATAGGCTTCGTCGTCCATGCCCAGCGCCTGCTGGATCTGAGCCGGCGTGGGCTCCGCGCCCAGCTGCCGGCGCAGCGCGCGCACGGCGTCGCGGGCCTTGTGCGCGTTCTGGCGCACGGTGCGCGGGCGCCAGTCCTGGCGGCGCAGCTCGTCGAGGATGGCGCCGCGCACGCGCTGGCGCGCATAGCCGGCAAAGGCCTCGTCCACGGCGCCGTAGCGGCGCAGCGCCTCCAGCAGGCCCAGCAGGCCGATCTGGGTCATGTCGCTCTGGTCCATGACCTCGTCGGCCTGCGAAGCCAGCTGCCGCACCACGCGCTTGACCATGGGCAGGTAGGCGGTCAGCACCTCCTGCTCCTGCTGCGGCGAAACGGCCGCCTGGCCGTAGCCCAGGCCGTCCGGCGCCCAGGCGGCCGCCGGCAGCAGCGCTGCCGCAGCGTAGGCGTGGGTGTCTGGCTGCAACATCGGTGCGCGGCTTATTCGATGATCAGGCGCGAGACCATGACCTTGTCGAAGGGCTGCAGGTCCGGCTGGCCGGCATAGGCGGCCTCCAGATCGGTGCTCAGCAGCTCGGTCCAGGCATCGATGCTCATGGCCCGTGCCTGCTCCAGATCCAGTTGCGACAAGGTGCGCACGGCCACGCCCTTGAGCATGGGCAGCTCGGCCTTGACCGCTTTTTCATGCAGCTTGTCGGTGCGCAGCACCAGATCCAGCGAGATATAGGTGTTTTGCATGCGCAGGCCCGGCTGCGACTCGCTCTTGAGCATGACCAGGACCTTGTCCAGCGTCACATAGCTGGCCTGGCGCGCATCGAAGCGCGGCGCAGCCTGCTCGGCAACCGAGGCCGCCGACGCATGCTGCTTCCACCACCAGAGACCGCCTGCGGCGCCGAGCAGCAGCACCAGGACCACAGCGATCAGTATTGCTATCTTCTTACCCATCATTCCTCCTGCACTGCCTAGGCAGCGCCATTCCAGGCCTGCAAGGCCTGGCCTATCTCATCGTCCTCGGCCAGCTGCCAGGGTCTGTTGCCGTCGCGCGGCTGGCCGCCCTGGCCGTTGGCCCCGGCGTGCCGGCCCTGGGCCACCACCACGGAGGCTTCGCCGCTGGTGCGCGCCTGCAGCTCCTGGCGCAGGCCTTCGGCCAGACCTGCCAGCTGGCGCCCGACCTCGGCATGCGAGGCCTGCATCCACACCTGCACACCCGCGCCGTCGTGCTGGATACGCAGCTCCACCGTGCCCAGCTGCGGCGGATCCAGCCGCACCGTGGCGACCTCCACACCCTGGGCCTGCTGCCACTGGATCCGGTCGGACAAGGCTTGCAGCAAAGGCGTTGCCGAGCGCGCCTGGGGCGCGGCAGCGGCCGCTGCCACTGTCGGCGGCTGGGCCTGGCCCTCATTGCGCTCGGGCGCCACGACCGGCGCCGCGCCCTGCAGCGAAGTCGCATCCACCACCGCAGCCACGCCGGCTTGCAGCCGCTCGCCCGATGCGGCTGGGGCGCTGGCGGCTCCCGCCGCTGCCGCCTGGCCCAGGGGCAGGCGCGACATCTGGCTGCGCGCCAGGGCGTCCACCGCGTCGCTCGCCGGGGGCGCCCCCTTCGCGCTGTCCACGGCCTTGCGAGCGAGCTCTGCCGCCCCGGTGATGGCGGCAGGCGCAGCGTCCCCGGCGCCGGGCGCTACGGCAGCCATGGCCGGCTGGGCTGTGGGCTGCCACACGGGAAGAAAGCTGGCGAGTTCCTGCCATGCGGCCTGGTCGGGGCTGTTTTCCTGCGCTGCTGCGCCCTCGTCCTGATGCACCTCACCGACCGGCGCGGCCGCATCGCCGAGCACGGCCTGGGCCACGGCAGCAAACAGCTGCAGCGGCTGGACGGCGTCCGGAGATGGGGCTGCGGCGGCCTGATCCGCGGCCGGCGCCACGACGGCGCTAGGCGCAGCAGTGGCGGCCGCAGGAGCTTCGGCCTGTGGTGCCAATGGCAATGCGTTCATGAAAACTGCTCCTGCCATGCATAGGCTTTATGGGCTTCGTTCTGGTTCTGCAGGTCGCGCAGACGCTCGCCGGTTTCGGCCAGAGCCAGCTGGCAGGCCGCGCGCGCCTGGGCATGGGCCCGGGCAATCTGCTGCCAGGCCGCCAGCACTGCGGCATCGCCGGGCAGCGCGGCAGGCGGCTGCTGCGCCCACTGCTGGGTCAGGCGGTCCAGCTGCGCCAGACGCTCCCAGTCCTGGTCAGCGCCCGCTGCGGCCAGTTGCTGGGCCAGCGCCTGCAAGCGCGGGAGATCAGAGACGGGCATCCGCCATTCCCTGCCAGCCCGCCCGCAAGGTCTGGACTATGCCCAGCACCTCATCCACCTTGGACACATCCATCTCGAACCCGGCCTGATTCAGGCGGTGGGCGCAGAAGTCATACAGCCGCGACAGGTTCTCCACCACGCCGTTGCCGGTGTCGGCCTCCAGCGCGCTGCCCAGACCCGTGAGGATGTCGGCACATTTGGCGATGGAGTGGGCTTTTTCCTCGAAGCGCTGGTGCTCGATGTGCATGCGCAGACGCGCCATCTCCTCCAGCAGGCCATCCACCAGCATCAGCACCAGCTCCACGGGCGATGCCTGGGCGGTTTGCGCCACCATATTGGCGGCGCGGTAGCCGCCGTATCCTTCGTTCCAAATCTGCTCGTTCATGTGTCAAGAGGACGCGGTCCGGCTCACTTGGAGGAGGACGAGAACAGCGAGCCCAGCAGGCCCGTGGTGTTGCCCATCGTCGCTTCCAGGTTGGCCAGCGCCGTAAATTGCGTCAGATAGCGTTGGTAGGCCTGGTCATGCAGGCGGTCGATCGTGCTCTGGTCCTTGGTGTACTGGGCCAGCTGTTTTTGCAGACCGTCCTGACGGTTCTTGAGATAGCCCGTCGTGGAGTTGGTCCAGGTGTTGATATAGGTCTGCAGCGTCCCCATCACGCCGCTGCGCTTGTATTCCAGCGTATTGGTCTGGCCCAGCAAGGTGTTGAGGCCGTCGGGGTTGGCTGCCACCTTCTTGGCGAAGCGGTCGGCATCCAGAGCGATGGTGCCGTCCCGCTGGGCGGAGATGCCGTAGTCCGTCAGGCTGACGCCGCCGACACTGGTGCGCAGCAGGCTGTTGAGCTGGTTGCGCAGGCCGCGCACGCCGGAATCGCCGTTGAGGGGGCCGGCCGAGACCTTGGTGTCGGCATTGCCCGCGGCGGTCAGCTTGTCTATGGCCTTGACCAGGGTGTTGTAGGCATCGACAAAGCCCTGCATATTGCTCTTGGTGGCGGAGTCGTCCTTGGCCACCGTGACCGTGAACGGGCTGGAGCTTGCCTCCTGCAGCACCAGCGACAGGCCCTCGATGCCGGTATAGGTGTTGGAGGCCTGGCGGATTTCCGCGCCGCTGCCGCCGCCAAGGCTCAGCACCGCGTTCTGCGCCAGGGCCAGCTGGGTGCCGCCTATGCCCGAACCACCCGCAGGCGGCATGGTGACGGCAGTGCCCGCCTGATCTTGCGTCTTCAGCGCAGCCACGGTATTGGCCCAGTCGGCAGCCAGTTGCGCAGCGTCCGCGGCAGCCGTGCTGGTGGACACCTTGTGCAGCTGGAACGCATTTTCCAGGCCGGTGCTGGTGGCATTGAGCAGCAGCTTTTGCTCGCCGTTCTCGGTGACGACGGCGGCCGTGATCTTGCCTTCGCTGGCCTTGTTCAGAGCGCGGGCGATTTCCGTGACGGACAGCTTGCCGTCATGGTTCTCGTCGGCGGCGCTCAGGTCCAGCTGGATGTAGCCGCTGCCACCCAGGGTGGTCACCACCAAGGTGGTGTCCTGGGGGTAGCTGGTATCGAGCGCGAGGCCCAGCTCCTGCATGGAGTACAGCGACTGCTGGGCCGTGGCCAGCTGGCTCACGGAAAAACTGTAGGTTCCCGCCGAGGCGCTGCTGCTGGCCGACGCCGTGGCCGCCGTGCTGCGCGAGACCGTGGCGGTCTGCGCCACCACGCTGCCCTTGCCGGACAGGGTACCCAGCGCCGTGGTGAACGTGGACAGGGCCGACTGCAGGCTGCTGAGCGCCGTGACCTTGCCTTGCGCCTTGCTGGTGCCGGTGTTCACCTGCGTCTGCCGCGCGTAGATATAGCTGTCTGCCAGAGCCTTGGCGGTAGAGACCGGATCGTAAGTTGCCACTGTATTCCCCTTGTATGCGTTCGCGGTTGGGCGGTACTAGCGGTTTCCGGTATCCGACAGGCGCCGCTGGCGCTGCCATGTCTGGCCGGCCAGTTCATCCATGCGCTTTTGTTCCTGGCGCTGCTGCTGCACGGCCAGGTCGGTGCGTGCTCGCTCCAACACCGACTGCATGCTTCCATGCTGCCGGACGGCCGCCTGCAGTTGCGCCTGGGCCTGGGCATATTCGAGCTGCTGCACCCCGAAGGTGTCGCGGCATTGCTCGGCCATGTCCAGCAGCCCGGAACGGAAACCCGCTGCGTTCGCATACAAGGCGACGTTGGCGTGCAATTTCTTCACTCCGGCGCTGTCGGCCATGCTGCGCAGGCGGTCCAGCTGGCTGCGCGTGTGCTCCAGCCGCTCGCGCGCCTGGCTGGTTTCGGCCAGGTTCTGCTGGGCGCGCTGGTCCAGCACCTGCACCCAGCGGGACAGAGCCGTCATGGGGACACTCATGCCAGCACCTCCCGGAGTTGGGCCCAGCAGGCCGGCAGCGCCGCGGACTCATGGGTGCCCTGGCGCACATAGGCCTCGAGCTGCGGCCAGCGCTGCACCGCCCGGTCGGTGCGCATATCCGCACCGGGCACATAAGCCCCCATGGGAATCAGGTCCCCGACCTGGGCATAGCGCGACATCAGTTCCTTGGCCTCGCGCGCCGCCTGCAGCTGGGCCTCGGACACCACCTGGGGCATGCAGCGGCTGATGGAGGCCCCCACGTCGATGGCCGGGTAATGCCCGCGCTCCGCCAGCTCGCGCCGCAGCACGATGTGACCGTCCAGAATGGCTCGCGCCGTGTCCGCGACCGGGTCCTGCTGATCATCGCCTTCGGCCAGCACGGTGTAGATGGCCGTCATGCTGCCCGCGCCCTGCTCGCCGTTGCCCGCGCTCTCCACCAGCTGGGGCAACATGCTGAACACCGACGGCGGATACCCGCGGGTGGCCGGCGGCTCGCCCAGGGCCAGCGCGATCTCGCGCCGCGCCATGGCATAGCGGGTCAGCGAATCCAGCAGCAGCAGCACATTGCTGCCCTGGTCGCGAAAATGCGCGGCGATGCTGTGGCACAGCTCGGCCGCCATCATGCGCAGCAGCGCAGGCTCGTCGGCCGGCGCCACCACCACGATGGCCCGGCGCATGCCTTCCGGGCCCAGAGCCTGGTCTATGAACTCCCGCACTTCGCGGCCGCGCTCGCCGATCAGGCCGACCACGATGACATCCGCCTCGGTCTGGCGCGTCACCATGCCCAGCAACACGCTTTTGCCCACCCCGCTGCCGGCGAACAGCCCGACGCGCTGGCCGCGCCCCAGCGTCAACAGACCATTGATGCAGCGCACGCCCACGTCCAGCGCCTGGTCTATGGGGCGCTTCTTCAGCGGATGCACCTTGGGCGGCTGGGCCGGCAAAGGCGTCTCGCCGCCCAGCCGGCCCTTGCCGTCCAGCGGCTCGCCCAGGCCGTTGACCACCCGGCCCAGCCAGGAAGGGCCGATCAGCGGCTGCTGGTGCTCGCCTTCGGGCACCACGCGTGCGCCCGTGGCCAGGCCCGTGGCCAGGCCTGCGGCCTGGCGCAGCGGCATCAGATAGGACACGGCACCGCGAAAGCCCACGACCTGGGCCGGCAAAGGCATGCCCGAGGGGCTGTCGATCAGGCAACGCGCACCCAGCGGCAGCGCGGCGCCCGTGCTCTCCAGCAGCAGTCCGGTGGCGGCATGCAGGCGGGCCGTGGGCTGTGCCACGGGCACATCCTCCAGCCGGATGCTGCGCAGCGACTGCGCCAGCACTCCCTCTGCCGCGGCCACCGGGCCCGTCATGGCGCGGGCTCCTGCAGCAACTGCCCCCGCACCTGCTCCATGCAGGCGGTCAGACGCTGCTTGCAGCCCGCGTCCACCTCTTCTTCTCCGACCAGCAGCCGGCACTCGCCGGCTTCCAGCCCGCTGTCGGCCTGCAGCTGCCAGGCGGGAATGCGCGCGGCATCCAGCTCCTGAATGCGCTGCAGGTCGGCGGGATTCAAAAAGACATGCACGGTGCCCGTGCGCTGCGGCATGCCGCTCAGGGTTTCCTCGACCAGGGCCAGAATCTGCGCGGGCTGCAGCGTCAGCTCGCAACGCACCACCTGACGCGCCACTTTTTCCACCAGTCCGACCAGATCCTTGCGCAGGCTGGCCTCCCAGTCCGCATGCAGGGCCTGCAACTGCGCGGTCAGCGCCGTCACCGGAGCCCCCAGGCGCTGCAGCTCGTCGCGGGCACCGGCCAGCGCCTGCGCGCGGCCCGCATCCAGACCGGCCTCATGACCGGCCGCATAGCCCGCAGTTTCACCTTCGCTCTGCCCCTGTGCAAAGCCCTGCGCATGTCCGCGCTGTGCGGCCTGCTCGTAGGCCTGGGCCAGCTCCTGGGCGCCCGCCGAAACCGGCGCGTCCTGCGCCTGCTCCGGATGCGTGCTGTCGGCCAGCACCAGGTCCAGCGGCGGAAAGTGGTAGGGGCGGTAGCGCACGCTCATTCCACCACGGCCTCGGCAAACAGCTGGATCTCCAGCTCTCCGGCCTCGACCATGGCCTTGACCAGGTCCATGATTTCGCGGCGCGCCTGCTCCACGCGACTGAGCGGCACGGGGCCGCTGCGGCGCATCTGGTCCTCGAAGCTCTGCGCCTGGCGGCGGGGCATGGCGCCCAGCACGGCCTTGCGCACGGCAGGCTCGGCGCCCTTGAGGGCCAGGGCCCAGAGCTCGGCGGGCACGGCTTCGATGATCTGGGTCAGCGAGGTCTCGGACTGGGTCGACAGCATGAAGAAGTCGTACATCTCGGTCTCGATCGCCGAGGTGATCCCCGGGTCGCGGGCGCGCAGCCGCTCCACCAGCTCCTGCTTGTTGCCCGGAATGCGGTTGAGGATCTCCGCCGCCTGCTTCACGCCCTCCATGGCCACGCTCTGGGTGCCGAACTCGCTCAGATACTGATCGGTCAGCAGCTCCAGCTGCACCAGCAGGTCGCGGTCTACATCCTTGAGCTTGGCCACGTTCAGCACCAGGGCCTCGCGCCCCGATTCCGGCAGGTACTCGATCACATCGCCGGCCAGCTTGGGCGGCAGGAATGCCAGAAACACGGCCTGCATGCGCGGATGCTCCTGCGCCAGGCGCTCGGCCAGCCAGGCCGGCGAAGCCCATTGCAGCCGCCCCATCTTGGGCCGGATCTCGTCGCCGTAAATGCTGTCGAGCACGCTGCCCGCGATATCGCTGCCCAGGGCCAGGCCCAGCGAGCGCTGCAGAAAGCTGCGCGAGGCGCCGTGCACGCCGCTTTGCTCGCGGTAGTCGTCAAAGAAATGCTGCAGCGACTGGCGCACCGAATCCACGCGGATGCCGCTCATGCGCGACATCACCTGCGTCACGGCGAGCAGGTCTTCGCGCTCCAGGCAGCGCAGCACGCCGGCCGCGGGCTCCTCGCCCATGCTCAGCAGCACGATGGCCGCCTGCTCGATCAGGTTCAGGCTTGCCTCCTGCCTGGCGGCCAGTGCCGCCGCGCCCTCAGCGCCCGTTACCAACTGGTTGGCCATGCTTTTGCACCCATTGTTTGACCACTTCCGCGACGCGCTCGGGCTCCTTGGCCGCCAGCGTGCGCAGGTGTTCCACCATCACATCCACCTCCGAGCCCGGCGGCGGCAGGTCCACGTCCTCCAGCAACGGCACCATGGACAGCTCGGCCGACGGCCTGGCCGCGGCTTGCGGAGCCTGCAGCAGACCGGCGGCGCCGGCCGCGGCGCCCAGGAGGGCGGGCTCGGCAGCTGTCGTGGCGGCAGTGCGCCCGCCTTCGCGCAGATGGCGCAGCACGCCATTGACCAGGCGCACCAGCACCACCAGCACCACCACGCCGGCCAGGCTCCACAACACCATCACGGCGATGTCGAACCAGTGCGAGGGCTGCTCCCACCAGGCGGGCAGCGCCAGCGGCGCCTTGAAAGCCATGCTGGCGACCGCGATCTGGTCGCCGCGCGCGGCATCCACGCCCAGGCCCACGCGCAGCAGCTTTTCCACGCGCGCCAGCTCCTCGGCAGTCCAGGCCTTGGCTTGTTGCGGAGCCACGGCATCGTCCAGCATCACGGCCACATGCAGCTTGTTGATGCGGCCCTTGCCGCGCTTGACCTGCACCACGTTGCGGTCATAGGCATAGCTGCGCGAGACCGCGGCGCGGAAATTGCCGTTGGCAGCGTCCTTGGCCGCGTCTTTTCCAGGCTCGGCCTGCACATTGACCGGGCGATTGCTCAGCGAGCCCGGCACGCCCAGCGCCACGCCGCCATGGCGGTCGTTTTCCTCGCGCGTGGCCTCGCTGAGCACGCGCGGATCGCCGCTGTAGCGCTCGAAGGACTCCTCGGTGCGGTCCTGGCTCAGGTCCGCCGTCACCGTCACGCGGAAATGCCCCTCGCCCACGGCGGCCGTCAGCAGCTCCTGGGCGTTCTGACGCAGCTCGGCGCTGAGCTTGCCGGCCTGCCCCTCCTGGGCCAGGGGGTCGAAGCCTTCGGACAGGTCCACGCGCGCGGACAGAAAGTTGCCCGCCTGGTCGGTCAGCGCCACGCGCTGCGGCTCCAGGCCGGCCACGCTGCTGGCTACCATGTGGATGATGGCCGCGATCTGTTCCTGCTTGAGCTGCTGGCCCGGCTTGAGCTGCAGCACCACCGAGGCCGAACTCTTGTCGCCGGTGTTCACCACGAACGAGGAGGAGCGCGCAATCGACAGATGCACGCGGGCCGCGGCCACGGCGTCGAGCGAGCCTATGCTGCGCGCCAGCTCGCCCTCCAGGCCGCGGCGGAAACGCACGTCCTGCACGAACTGGCTGACGCCCAGCGGATCGTTGCGATCCATCAGCTCCAGGCCCTCGGGCAGCTTGGCCGCGACTCCCTTGGCGGCCAGCAGCATGCGCGCACGGCCGAGATCGGTATCGGCGACCAGCACCTGGCCGGAATCAGGATCCAGCCGGTATTTGAGTCCGTCGGCCTCCAGCACCGACACCACGTCGGCCGTGGCCACGTTTTCGCGGGCACCGAACAGGGGCCGGTAGTGACCGCTGCCCTGCCACATCAGCAGCACCACGACGGCGGTCACGATGGCCGCCACCAGCACCAGGGGCAAGGCCACGCGCGCCAGGCCGGGATGGCTTGCAAATGAGAGCACACCGCCCTTGCCAGGCAGGCTCGATAGACGGTTTTTCATGGAATCCAGCAGCTGCATCGCGAACCTCAGACCTGAAGCTTGACGACTTCGTCGACCGCGCCCATGACCTTGTTGCGCACCTGCATCAGCATGGAGAACGACAGGCCGGCTTCCTGGCTGGAGAGCATGGCGCCCACCAGGTCATCGCTGTGGCCGGCGTCGACGGCGGCCATGCGGTCGGAGGCCGCACGCCCCTGGGCATCCACGGACAGCACAGCGCCTTCCATGAGGCGCAGAAAGCCGCTGCCGGAGGCGGGCTGATCGGCCGCAGGCGCGATGGGCGACTGGGCCAACTGCGGAGCCGCCATGGGCTCGAAAGCCACCTGGGAGCGCAGCAGAAGGCTGGAAGGTTCGATCTTCATCGGTACGTCCCCAGCCATGCCACCCGCGCATGCATGACGCGTACAGGTGGCAGCCCTCAGGGAATAAGTTGTTGCACGAATAGTATACTATTCACAATTGATACAAATTGAATCGCTTTACCAAGACACTTGGATTTCACAGTGCAGACGGCATTTTTTCTTCAGAATCGCACTGCACTACCGCATCAAACTAAAGCGTAAAAGATATCTATTGTGCAGAATGCAACAGCCTTGAACCCTGTCTTGCTAGGCCGTCCGGTGCAAGCCTTCGACCAGCTGGCCCTGCTGCTGGCACAGCAGGTGCAGGCCGCGCTGCAGCGCACCGGTCACCGGCAGGTGAACCTGCACATCGCCCAGACCCAGTTCCTGCCGCAGCGCAGCCCCGCCCCCGCCCGGATGCAGGTGCAGATGCAGCGCGCCACCGTGCTGGCCCATATGGCGGCCCGCTACGGCTTCAGCGCCGAGCCCATGCCCCAGGGGGTTGACGCGCCTCCCGTCAGCAGCACCGAGCAGCGCATTCACGCCGCACTCGACGCCGCGGTGTGCGCGGCCGCGCAAGACCTGTGCGCCCAGGCCCAGGCCGCGCTGCAGGAGCAGCCCGCCACCACGGCCAGCGCCTGGCAGTGGCAGGCCCAGATCCAGATCGGCGACGGCGACTGGCAGCCTCTGCTGCTGACCCTGGACGCCGACACCAGCCGCACGCTGGAGCACTACGCCCTGCAGCTGCGCCGCAGCCAGCGCCCGGCCGCAGCCGCCCAGGCCAAGCCGGCCGCCCCCCTGCACGTGGACGTCACCGCCTGCCTGCTGGAAAAAACCGTATCCACCGCCGACATCCAGGCCCTGCGCCCGGGCAGCGTGCTGCCCATCGCCCTGGGCCGCGCCACGGTGCTGCTCAACGGCCAGGCCCTGCTGTCTGCGGCCGTGGCCGAGCACCAGGGCAAGTTGCATCTGACGGCTTTCGAGACTTTGGAGTAAACCCATGGACCTGCAAGACCTGCTGGACAGCCCGGTGGACACCGGCGCCGAACTCAGCCCCCCTCCCGTAGCCAGCGCCGCCGCCGCGCACAGGCTGTCGCCTTTTCTGCATCGCATTCCGGTGACGCTGACGCTGGAAGCCGGCTCGGCCCGCATCACCCTGCAGGAGCTGGCCGAACTGGGCGCCGACAGCGTGGTGCCGCTGGACACCATGGTCGGCGAGCCCCTGACCATCAAGGTCAACGGCACGGCCATCGGCAAGGGCGAGGTCGTGGTCAGCGGCGAGGCCTACGGCCTCAAGGTGCTGGAGCTGCACGCCGAGCTGCCGGCACTGGACCTCTGAGCCGCCCGACTCCTCACATGCCTGCTTCCATCCACAGGGCGCCACGCGCCCTTGTTTTCTTGGCGCTGGCCGCCGGCCTGTGGACGCTGCTGCCGCATGCGCAGGCGGCCAATATCCCGCTGCTGGAAAGTCAGCAAAGCCATGGCGTGACACAGCTGTCGGTCAAGACCGAGGTGCTGGTGCTGATGACGCTGCTGGGCCTGCTGCCCATGATGGCGTTGATGATGACCACGTTCACGCGCTTCATCATCGTGCTGGCGCTGCTGCGCTCGGCGCTGGGCCTGCAGCAGGGCCTGCCCACGCGGGTGCTGACCGGCGTGGCGCTGATCCTGACCCTGCTGGTCATGCGCCCCGTGGGCGATCGCCTGTGGACCGAAGCCTTCGAGCCTTACGAGAAGGACAAGATCGGCCTGATCGAAGCGCTCAAGCGCGCGGAAAAGCCCATGTCCGACTTTCTGCTGGCCCAGACCCATGAAGCGGCGCTCAAGCAGGTCAGCGCCCTGGCCAAGGAAGGTCCGGTGGCCGATCCCAGGGACCATGCCTTCACCGTCAAGGTGGCGGCCTTTGTGCTGAGCGAGCTCAAGACCGCCTTCATGATCGGCTGCGTGCTGTTCATCCCCTTCCTGGTGATCGACCTGGTCGTCTCCTCGGTGCTGATGGCCATGGGCATGATGATGCTGTCGCCGCTGGTGATCTCGCTGCCCTTCAAGATCCTGCTGTTCGTGCTGGTGGACGGCTGGTCGCTGACCGTCAACACCCTGGTCACCAGCGTGCAGGGGCTGTAGCGCCATGACTCCCGATATCGCCGTCGACCTGCTGCTCCAAGCCATCCGGCTGGTGCTGCTCATAGTCTGCGTGCTGGTGGTGCCCGGCCTGGTCACGGGTCTGCTGGTCAGCCTGTTCCAGGCGGCCACGCAGATCAACGAGCAGACGCTGAGCTTTCTGCCGCGCCTGCTGGTGACGCTGCTGGCCCTGGCGCTGAGCGCGCGCTGGCTGGTCACCCAGCTGATGGACTTCTGCGTGCGCTTCTTCCAATACGCCAGCACGCTGCTGGGCTGAAACGCGCCATGGAGCAAGGCCTCTACCCCTTTCTGCTGCACTGGCTGCAACTGCTGTGGTGGCCGTTCGCGCGCACCATGGCGCTGCTGGCCTTCGCGCCCATCTTCGGCGACGCCACCGTGCCCATGCGGGTGCGCGTCATCCTGGCGCTGACCCTGGCGGTGGTGGCCCTGCCCAGCGTGGCCCCGCAGGTCACGCCCGTGAACGCTCTGTCGCTGACCGCCGTGGCGCTGACGCTGGAGCAGATCGCGATTGGCGCCGTGCTCGGCCTGGGACTGCAGTTTGCGGCCACGGCGCTGAACATCTTCGGCTTTCTCAGCGCCTCGCAGACCAGCCTGGCCATGGCCATGCTCAACGACCCGGTGCACGGCAGCTCGTCGGACGCGCTGTCGCTGCTGGCCCTGCTGCTGGGCATGCTGCTGTTCTTCCTGCTGGATGTGCATCTGCTGGTGACCGGCATCCTGGCCGCCAGCTTCGATGCCTGGCCCGTGGGCCAGAGCCTGGCGCGGCTGCAGCTGCAGACCGTGGCCTACAACGTGGGCTGGGTGTTTGCGGCCGCCTTTCTGCTGGCCACGCCCATCATCTTTTCCGCCATGCTGGTGCAGCTGGGCTTTGGCTTCATGGCCCGCATCTCGCCCAGCCTGAACATCTTTGCGCTGGGCTTCTCCGTGGTCACGCTGTTCGGCCTGGCCATGCTGGCCTTCATGCTGCGCCATATCCCCGCGCACTATCTGCAGATGACTCAGCGCACGCTGGACATGCTGACCCAGCTGATGAAGGGCTGACGCATGGCCGAGAGCTCCGGCGACAAGTCCGAACAGGCTTCGGATCACAAGCTGCGCAAGATGCGCGAGGAAGGCCAGGTGGCCCGCTCGCGCGACCTAGCCACGGCCGTGGGCCTGGTGGCCACGCTGCAGGTGACGGCGCTGTTCATGCCCGACTATCTGCGCCAGTTCCACGGCCTGTTCCAGCGCGGGCTGGCAGATGCCTCCGGGCCCGGCGCCATCGACAGCATGGTGGGCGCGGTCTGGGCCGACGCGGCGCGGCTGTTCCTGCAGATGCTGCTGCCGCTGTTCATCACCCCGGTGCTGACGGGCCTAGCCTCGCTGGTGCCCGGCGGCTGGCTGCTGTCGCTCAAGAACCTGCAGCCCAAGTTCGGCCGGCTGAGCCCCAAGCAGAACCTGTCCAAGTTCTTCAAGTCCAAGCATTACGGCGACCTGCTGATGGCCGTGCTCAAGGTGCTGGCCGTGGCCGGCGTGGTCTATGCGTTCTGCAAGGCCAATATGCGCCACTTCACCGCCCTGCCCTCCATGACCCTGGACCTGGCGGTGCGCGAAGGCGTGAGCCTGTTCCTCTCGGGCGTGATGTCCATCGTCATCATCTTCGTCATCCTGGCGCTGATCGACGTGCCGCTGCAGCGCTTTTTCTTTCTGCGCGGCCAGCGCATGAGCAAGCAGGAAGTCAAGGAAGAGCACAAGAGCAACGAAGGCCGGCCCGAGGTCAAGAGCCGCATCCGCCAGATCCAGCGCCAGCTGGCCCGCCGCAGCGTGCGCGCCACCGTGCCGCAGGCCGATGCCGTCATCGTCAATCCCGAGCACTATGCGGTGGCCGTGCGCTACGACACCCAGCGCGCGGAGGCGCCCTTTGTGATTGCCAAGGGCGTGGACGAGATGGCTTTCTACATCCGCGAGATCGCGCAGCGCCACCAGGTGGAGGTGGTCAGCCTGCCGCCGCTGGCGCGCGCCATCTATCACAGCAGCCAGGTCAACCAGCAGATACCCGCCGTGCTCTACCGCAGCGTGGCCCAGGTGCTGCACTACGTGCTCCAGATCAAGGCCTTCCGCCAAGGCCAGCGACCCGCACGCCCCGAAATGCCGCAGGCGCTGGACGTGCCTGCCGAACTGTCCGATCCGCCCCCCGCACCATGAAGCCCTATCTCGCTGCCCTGCGCCAGTCGCTGTCCCGCCACCAGTGGGCCGTGCCCGTGTTTCTGCTGGCCCTGCTGGCCATGGTCATGCTGCCGCTGCCGCCCCTGGCGCTGGACATCTTCTTCACCTTCAACATCGTGCTGTCCCTGGTGGTGGTGCTGGTGGCCGTGGGCGTGAAGCGGCCGCTGGATTTCGCGGTCTTTCCCACCATCATCCTGGCCACCACGCTGCTGCGCCTGGGGCTGAACGTGGCCTCCACGCGCGTGGTGCTGCTGCACGGCCAGAACGGCCCGGACGCGGCCGGCCATGTGATCGAGTCCTTCGGCAATGTGGTGATAGGCGGCAACTTTGTCGTGGGCCTGGTGGTGTTCATCATCCTGATGATCATCAACTTCGTGGTGGTGACCAAGGGCGCGGAGCGCATCTCCGAGGTCTCGGCCCGCTTCACGCTGGATGCCCTGCCCGGCAAGCAGATGGCCATCGACGCCGACCTGAATGCCGGCCTGATCAACCAGCAGCAGGCCCAGGTGCGGCGCAAGGAGGTCGCGACCGAGGCCGACTTCTACGGCGCCATGGACGGCGCCTCCAAGTTCGTGCGCGGCGATGCCATCGCCTCCATCCTGATCCTGGTGATCAATCTGATCGGCGGCGTGGCCATTGGCTCGCTGATGCACGGACTGCCGCTGGGCGAGTCCTTCCGCCTGTATGCGCTGCTGACCATAGGCGACGGCCTGGTGGCCCAGATTCCCGCGCTGCTGCTGTCGGCGGCGTCGGCCGTGATCGTGACCCGCATCAGCGATGCGGACGCGGGCGAGTTCTCGGAACAGGTGCACCAGCAGCTGCTGGCCAAGCCCTCGGTGCTGTATGGCGCGGCGGCGGTGATGCTGGTGCTGGGCCTGATCCCCGGCATGCCCTGGCTGCCCTTCCTGGCCTTTGCGGCGGTGCTGGTGCTGGGCGGCTGGGTCATGGCCAAGCGTCCGGAGCGCGCCCAGCCCGCGGCCGAAGACCAGCGCCTGCTGCAGAACGTGACGGCGGCGGTGCAGGACTTTGGCTGGCAGAGCCTGCCCATCACCGAACCGCTGTCGGTGCGCGTGGGCTATCGCCTGGTCAGCCAGCTGGATCCGGCCCAGGGTGCGCCGCTGGCCACGCGTCTCAAGGGCGTGCGCCAGAGCCTCAGCGAGAGCATGGGCTTTGTGCTGCCCCCGGTCCATGTGCGCGACGACATGACGCTGCCGCCCAACCAGTACACCATACTCATCCACGACGCCGTCGTAGCCCAGGCCGAGGTCCATGCCGACCGGCTGATGGCCATTCCCTCGCCCCAGGTCTATGGCCAGCTCGACGGCATTCCCGGCATCGAGCCCGCCTACCAGCTACCCGTGACCTGGATCGAGCCCAAGGACAAGGCCCATGCGCTGGGCATGGGCTACCAGGTGGCCGACTGCGTGGGCATCGTGGCCACCCATGTGACGCGCGTGGTGCGCCAGCATCTGGACGAGCTGATCCGCCACGAAGACGTGCACGCCATGCACGAGCGCCTGAACGCCCTGTCGCCCAAGCTGGCCGCGGCGCTGGAAAAATCCTGCCCCGCCCCGCTGCAGCACGCGGTGTTCAAGCAGCTGCTGCGCGAAGGGGTGTCGCTCAAGGACATCGTGCTGATCGCCACCGCGCTGGTCGACAGCAGCGAGGCCACCAAGGACCCCATTCTGCTGACCGCCGAGGTGCGCTGCGCGCTGCGCCGCCAGATCGTCGGCGCGACGCTGGGGCCCGCGCCGGAGATCAAGGCCTTCACGCTGGGCAATGAGCTGGAGAAGCTGCTGCTGGGCGCGCTGAGCACGGCGCGCCACACGAACAAGAAGGTGCCGCTGGACAACTATCCCGTGGACCCGCAGCTGCTGGGTCAGCTGCAGGAGCACATGGCCCATGCGCGCGACCTGATGAAGCAGCAGGCCACGCCCCCCGTGCTGCTGGTCTCGCCCCAGCTGCGCCCGCTGCTGGCACGCTATGCGCGTCTGTTTGCCCAGGGCCTGCAGGTGCTGTCGTTCAACGAAGTGCCCGAGGGCCGGGAGCTCAAGGTGCTGGGCACAATGGGATAAAACAGGAGCAGTCCTCGCTCTGGCGGCCTCAATATCCAACGCATTTCATTCTAAAAAGCAGGCAGAGCAGGCGCCGAGCGCTCCGCTTTGTCATGCAATCCGCGCCCGCCCGCTTACTTGGCGGCGCAGGCGGATGTCTCGCCTTCGGCGGCTCCATGGCGCCGGCTCATCCAGGCCGGCAGGCTGACCTGCATCTGGTCGCTGCCCTGGATCAGCGCATGCAGCGGCGTTCCCGCACGGATATAGGCCACCTGGCGCATGCGGACCGGATCGGGCCAGTCGGCCAGCGGCAGCACCAGCACGTCGATATGCCTGAGGTCTTCGTCCTCGTAGAGCAGGCGCTCGAACAGGTCCGGGCGCAGCGCCATCTGCCGCACATGGCCCATGTCCCGTGCGGCATTGCCGCCCTCGGCCGCCACCCACTGCGCAAAGCGCGCCAGCATCTCTTTCTGCAGCTCCGCGGCGCTGCGGCGCACGTTCAGAAAGCGCAGCTGCGCGCCCTGGCTGCGCAGCATCTGCCGGGTCACCGCGGCCGCGGCGGGCGCGCCTACATCCACCTGCAGATGCAGATAGGCAAAACCCGCCTGCGAGGTTCTGGCGACGCCGCGCCAGTGCTGGAGCTCGTCCAGCGCATCGCGGATGCCGAACAAGGCCAGCAGCCCCTTGCCGGGCTGCGGCGCGCGCGCATCCATGGCCCGGTCGTGGAAGGGAATCGAGGCCGCAATCAGCTCCACCCCCTGTTCCCGCTGACTGACGCTGTGCACCCCCACCAGTGGCTGCACTTTCTGGCCGTGCATGCGGATCAGGCTGAGCAGCGTCAGCTGGACATGGGAAGAAGCGCTCTGGGTCATGGGATGGAAGGTCGGATCATTCCTGCGTTACGAAGATAAAAACTAACGTACAGTATATTCGTATTGCTAAATTTATCTTGATTCTGAAACAATTTGTGCAGCTTGCCAGCTCTCGATGCTGCAACTGCACAAAGCTTTGCAGCAAAGCAGAGATTTGTAAATCATTCACACTCTTTCACCATGATCCCCACCAACCGCCCCGTCCTTGGCCGCGATCTGGACGCCGTGCGCCAGGAATTCGGACTCCTGACCAATGACATCATCTGGGTGCTGAGCATGTCCATCACCCGCTGGATGCAGATCGTGCGCCAGGCCCCGGACGAGCCGGTGAAGGACCCGACCCTGGCCCTGCTGGTGCGCTTTCTGGCCCAGCACCCGGAGCTGGCCGTGGTCCCTAAGCAGCCCTCGGCGGCGGAAATGTTTGCGCTGATGAACGAGATCGCCGATGTCGAACCCAAGCGCTTCGCCACCTACTTTGGCGCCGAAAGCTCGGCCGCCTACCGCTGGATGCGGCCCGATGCGCGCCCCTCGTCCACGGTCACGCGGCTCATGCATTTTCTGAAAACGGCGCTGCTGATGCAGGATGCGGCCGGGCGCACCCAGCTGCTCGAAGACTGGCGCAAGACCGTGGAGCAGGAAGCGCGCATCCGTGGCGTGCAGAACGTGTTCAAGACCGGCCGCTGGACCACCCCCATCCTCGACAACGGCGCGCCTTCCTCGCCCCTCAGGCCGCGCGCGGCGTCCTCCGACAGCGAGGAAACATAAAAAAAGCGCTGCCGTGGCAGCGCTTCGGAGCGACAGAGCGCTAAGGCTTATGCGGCCTTGACCTGAGCCAGCATGGTGTCGGCGTCGCTGACCTCGAACTTGCCCGGGCCTTCCACGTTCAGCGTGACGACCTTGCCGTCCTTGACCAGCATGGAGAAGCGGTTGGCGCGCAGGCCCAGGCCCTTGCCGTTGAGGTCCAGCGTCAGGCCCGTGGCCTTGGCGAAGGCGGCGTCGCCGTCGGCGATCATGCGCACCTTGCCGGCCACCTTCTGGTCGCGGCCCCAGGCACCCATGACGAAGGCATCGTTCACGGACACGCACCAGATTTCATGAACGCCAGCGGCCTTGAGCTCGTCGGCCTTGGCCACATAGCCGGGCACATGCTTCTCGGAGCAGGTCGGCGTGAAGGCGCCGGGCACAGCGAACAGCGCAATGGTCTTGCCGGCCAGAGCCTCGGGCAGCTTCACGGCGTTGGGGCCGATGCTGCAGCCTTCGCCTGCCACTTCCACATATTCAGCCAAAGCGACTGCGGGCAGGGTGTCTCCAATTTTGATCATGACTTTCTCCTTTGTTGCAAAGCATGGACCGCCGACAGGCGGCCCAAATAAAAAAACGACCCACGCATTGTGGGTCGTTTTCAAGGGCTTTGCAGCCGGGCAAGCCAGTTAGGCTTACACCAGAGCGGCCTTTTGCACCAAGCGGGTAGCAACCCAGTTCTTGGTCTTGGAGAGCGGACGGCTCTCGGTGATTTCAACCACGTCGCCCAGCTTGTACTCACCTTGCTCGTCGTGAGCGTGGTACTTGCTCGACTTGATCATGATCTTGTCGTAGATGGGGTGCTTGACGCGGCGTTCCACCAGAACGGTCACGGTCTTGGCACGCTTGTCGCTGACCACCTTGCCAATCAAGGTGCGCTTGAGGGATGTTTTAGCTTCCGTCATGTCGGCTCCTTACTTGGCGGCTTGCTTTTCAGCAAGGATGGTCTTGGCACGAGCGATGTCGCGGCGGGTAGCCTTGATGGTCGCAGTGTTGCCCAGTTGTTGCGTGGCCTTTTGCATGCGCAGACCGAAGTGAGCCTTTTGCAGGGACTTCACTTCAGCTTCCAGACCGGCCACGTCTTTTTGGCGGAGTTCAGCAGATTTCGTCATGTTGATCTCCTTAAGCACCAATGTGACGGGACACGAAGGTCGTGCGCAGAGGCAGCTTCGCAGCAGCCAGGCGGAACGCTTCACGGGCCAGCTCTTCAGGCACACCCACGATTTCGTAGATCACCTTGCCGGGCTGGATTTCGGCCACGTAGTACTCGGGGTTGCCCTTACCGTTACCCATACGCACTTCGGCGGGTTTGGTAGAGATGGGCTTGTCCGGGAACACGCGGATCCAGATACGACCACCACGCTTGACGTGACGGGAAATTGCACGACGTGCAGCTTCGATCTGGCGTGCGGTCAGACGACCACGGTCAGTAGACTTCAAACCGAAATCGCCGAAGGCAACGGAATTGCCACGGGTAGCGATGCCGGTGTTGCGGCCTTTTTGCTCCTTACGGAACTTGCGGCGTGCAGGTTGCAGCATGTTTATTCTCCTTTACCGTCCGCTGCTGTAGCGGGCGCGTCAGCCTTACGAACGCGCTTAACGGAATCAGCACCAGCGCCAGCAGGCTTGTCGCTGCCATCGGCAGGAGCGGCATTGGTACCAGCGGGACGGCGACCACCACGGCCAGCGCCATCACGGCCATCACGGCGACCGTCACGACGGGGACCACGAGGACGACGCTCGTCTTCAGGACGGGGCGTTTCCACTGCGGGCAGGTCGTTGCGGCCCAGGGTATCACCCTTGTAGACCCAGACCTTCACACCGATCACACCGTAGGTGGTCTTGGCTTCGGAGAAGCCGTAATCGATGTCGGCACGCAGAGTGTGCAGAGGCACGCGGCCTTCGCGGTACCACTCGGTACGAGCGATTTCGATACCGTTCAGACGACCGGAAGACATGATCTTGATGCCCTGGGCACCCAGACGCATGGCGTTCTGCATGGCACGCTTCATGGCGCGGCGGAACATGATGCGCTTTTCCAGCTGCTGGCAGATGGAGTCGGCGATCAGCTTGGCATCGATTTCGGGCTTGCGCACTTCTTCGATGTTCACGGCCACGGGCACGCCCAGACGAGTCGCGAGTTCCTTCTTCAGGTTCTCGATGTCTTCGCCCTTCTTGCCGATCACCACGCCCGGACGAGCCGAGAAAATGGTGATGCGGGCGTTCTTGGCAGGACGCTCGATCAGAATGCGAGCCACGGCGGCATTCTTCAGCTTGGCCTTCAGGTACTCGCGAACCTTGATGTCTTCGGCCAGCATGCCGGCGAAGTCACGGTTGCTTGCGTACCAGCGGCTTGCCCAGTTGCGGCTCACCGCCAGACGGAAGCCGGTAGGATGGATTTTCTGTCCCATATTCTTCCTTTAGGCCTCAGTTACCCACTGTCACGTAGATGTGGCAGGTAGGCTTGCTGATGCGGTTGCCACGGCCCTTGGCGCGAGCAGTGAAACGCTTGAGCGTGGTGCCTTGCTCGACGTAGATGGTCTTGACCTTCAGTTCGTCGATATCGGCGCCGTCATTGTGCTCAGCGTTGGCGATAGCGGATTCCAGAACCTTCTTCACGATCACGGCAGCTTTTTTCTGCGTGAACTGGAGAATGTTCAGAGCTTGATCCACCTTCTTGCCGCGGATCAGATCCGCGACCAGGCGACCCTTGTCAACAGACAGGCGGACGCCACGGAGAACAGCACGTGTTTCAGACATGTTCTATTCCTTACTTCTTGGCTTTCTTGTCCGCAGGGTGACCCTTGAAGGTACGAGTCAGCGCGAATTCACCCAGCTTGTGGCCGACCATCTGGTCAGTCACATACACCGGCACGTGTTGCTTGCCGTTGTGCACGGCGATGGTCAGACCGATGAACTCGGGCAGAACCATGGAGCGACGCGACCAGGTCTTCACTGGCTTCTTGTCCTTGGTGGCGATGGCCTTTTCGACCTTGGCCAGCAAGTGATGGTCAACAAACGGACCCTTTTTAAGAGAACGAGTCATTTGCTACCCCTTACTTCTTGCGGCGCGACACGATCATCGTCTGTGTGCGCTTGTTGTTACGGGTGCGGTAGCCCTTCGTCAGGTTGCCCCATGGGTCAACTGCGTGACGGCCTTCACCGGTCTTGCCTTCACCACCACCGTGCGGGTGATCGACAGGGTTCATCACCACGCCGCGAACGGTCGGGCGAATACCCATCCAACGCTTCACACCGGCCTTGCCCAGACGGCGCAGGCTGTGCTCTTCGTTGGCAACTTCACCGATGGTGGCACGGCACTCGATGTGCACCTTGCGCACTTCGCCGGAACGCATACGCACTTGGGCGTAGATGCCTTCACGGGCCAGCAGCGTGGCGGACGTACCAGCCGAGCGGGCGATCTGAGCACCGGCACCGATCTTCAGTTCGATGCAGTGGATGGTCGAACCCACGGGGATGTTGCGGATAGGCAGGGTGTTGCCCACGCGGATAGGAGCTTCGGAGCCGCTGACGATGGTGGCGCCCACTTCCAGGTTGCGAGGAGCAATGACGTAGCGACGCTCGCCGTCGGCGTAGCACACCAGAGCGATGTGGGCCGTACGGTTCGGATCGTATTCAATGCGCTCAACCTTGGCGGGGATACCGTCCTTGTTGCGCTTGAAGTCCACCACGCGGTAGTGGTGCTTGTGACCACCGCCCTTGTGGCGAGTCGTGATGTGACCGTTGTTGTTACGGCCGGCCTTCTGGAACTGAGGTTCCAGCAGGGGGGCGTAACCTTCACCCTTGTGCAGGTGGTCACGGGTAACCTTCACCGTGCCGCGCTGGCCGGGGGTCGTAGGTTTGAGCTTGATAACAGCCATGATTAAGCAGCCTCCCCAGACAGGTTCAGCTCTTGACCGGGCTTGAGCATCACGTATGCCTTGCGCACGTTGTCGCGGCGGCCCACGGTCTTGCCGAAGCGCTTGGTCTTGCCCTTGGTGTTCACCACAGACACGCCTGCCACTTCAACCTTGAACATCAATTCCACAGCGGCCTTGATTTCGGGCTTGGTAGCGTTCTGCAGCACCTTGAATGTCACAGCGTTGGACTTTTCAGCAACCAGAGTGGCCTTTTCGGACACGATGGGAGCCACCAACACTTGCATCAGACGACCTTCGTCAAACTTGAGCGTGCTCATGCGAACATCTCCTTGAGTTTGTCGATCGCACCCTTGGTGATGAGCACTTTCTTGTAGTGCACCAGCGACACGGGGTCAGCATAGCGCGGCTCAACCACGAACACGTTCTTCAGATTGCGGGATGCCAGGTACAGGTTCTCGTCGATTTCCTCGGCGATCACCATCACCGACGAAGACACGTTCATAGCCTTGAACTTGTCTGCCAGCACCTTGGTCTTGGGGGTATCCAGCGTCAGCGAATCCACCACGGCCAGACGGCCTTCGCGGGCCAGCTGCGACAGGATGGAAGCCATACCGGCGCGGTACATCTTCTTGTTGATCTTCTGCGCGAAGTTTTCTTCGGGCAGGTTCGGGAAGATGCGACCGCCGCCACGCCACAGAGGCGAGGAGGACATACCAGCACGTGCACGGCCGGTACCCTTCTGCTTGAAGGGCTTGGCGGTGGTGTGACGCACTTGTTCACGGTCCTTCTGGGCGCGAGTGCCTTGACGCGCGTTGGCACGGTAGGCAGTCACCAGCTGGTGGACCAGATCTTCGTTGAATTCACGACCAAACACGGTCTCGGGAGCATCGAACTTGGATGCGGCCTGGCCTTGTTCATTCAGGAGTTCGAGCTGCATTAGTTCGCTCCTTTAGAAGCTTTAGCCTTGATAGCGGGACGCACTGTCACAAAGCCACCCTTGGAGCCAGGAACAGCGCCCTTGATCAAGAGCAGTTGACGTGCTTCGTCGATGCGAACCACGTCGAGATTTTGAGTAGTGACGGTTTCGTCGCCCATGTGGCCGGTCATGCGCTTGCCGGGGAACACGCGACCGGGGTCTTGTGCCATACCGATCGAGCCGGGGACATTGTGCGAACGGCTGTTACCGTGCGATGCGCGCTGCGACGAGAAGTTGTGACGCTTGATCGTACCGGCGTAGCCCTTACCGATGGAAGTGCCTTGCACGTCCACCTTCTGGCCAACGCTGAACAGTTCGGCCACGGGCAGAACGGCACCAGCGGCGTACTTGCCAGCGGTTTCATCGGTCACACGGAATTCACGGGTCACTTCACCGGCTTCGACACCCGCCTTGGCGAGGTGGCCGGCTTGAGGCTTGGTCACGCGAGAAGCCTTGCGTGCACCGAAAGTGACCTGCAGGGCCACGTAGCCATCGTTCTCTTGGGTTTTGACCTGAGTCACGCGGTTGTTGGAAACATCCACCACTGTGACAGGCACTGCGTCCCCATCATCAGTGAACAGACGCATCATGCCCACCTTGCGACCCAGCAACCCCAGGGAGTTGCTCAGACTCATTTGTTTGCTCCAAAACTTTTGCCGCTGAAACTGCAATTGGCCCAGCGTTGCATCCTGCTCGCTATGAGCCGACGCACAAAAGAAGGTTAATAAAACTTCGCATCAATAAACGCGAAGCCCCAAAGTTTAACGCGAACTGCTTTTTCAAGCAAGTTCGCGCCAAACAAAGACCCTTAAAAGCCTCCAGGGATGCTCCCTGGAGGACTCTCAAAACTCTTATTGCAGCTTGATTTCGACGTCCACACCTGCGGGCAGGTCCAGCTTCATCAGAGCGTCAACCGTCTTGTCGGTCGGGTCGACGATGTCCATCAGACGCTGGTGAGTGCGGATTTCGAACTGGTCGCGGCTGGTCTTGTTGACGTGCGGCGAACGCAGGATGTCGAAACGCTTCATGCGTGTCGGCAGGGGCACGGGGCCCTTGACGATGGCGCCGGTGCGCTTGGCAGTGTCAACGATTTCGGCTGCAGACTGGTCGATCAGCTTGTAGTCGAAAGCCTTCAGGCGAATGCGGATCTTTTGCTTAGACATTGTTAATTCCTAGCTTTTCTAAGAATTAGGCAATGATCTTGGCAACCACGCCAGCGCCCACGGTACGGCCACCTTCGCGGATAGCGAAGCGCAGACCTTCTTCCATGGCGATGGGGGCGATCAGCTTCACAGTGATCGACACGTTGTCACCAGGCATCACCATTTCCTTGCCTTCGGGCAGCTCGATGGAGCCGGTCACGTCGGTCGTACGGAAGTAGAACTGGGGACGGTAGTTGTTGAAGAAAGGAGTGTGGCGACCGCCTTCGTCCTTCGACAGCACGTACACCTCAGCGGTGAAGTGGGTGTGGGGCTTGATGGAGCCGGGCTTGCACAGCACTTGGCCGCGTTCCACGTCTTCACGCTTGGTGCCGCGCAGCAGAAGACCCACGTTGTCGCCAGCTTGACCTTGGTCCAGCAGCTTGCGGAACATTTCCACGCCGGTGACGGTGGTCTTCTGGGTGTCCTTGATACCGACGATTTCGATTTCTTCGCCGACCTTGATGATGCCGCGCTCGATACGGCCGGTCACCACAGTGCCGCGACCGGAGATGGAGAACACGTCTTCCACGGGCATCACGAAGGCGCCGTCAACAGCACGCTCGGGAGTGGGGATGTAGGTGTCCAGAGCTTCGGCCAGGCGCAGGATAGCGGGCTCGCCCTTGTCGGATTGGTCGCCTTCCAGGGCCAGCTTGGCCGAGCCGCGGATGATGGGGGTGTCATCGCCGGGGAAGTCGTACTTGGACAGCAGCTCGCGCACTTCCATTTCGACCAGTTCCAGCAGTTCTTCGTCGTCCACCATGTCGGCCTTGTTCAGGAACACGATGATGTAGGGCACGCCCACCTGACGCGACAGCAGGATGTGCTCGCGGGTCTGGGGCATGGGGCCGTCAGCAGCCGAGCAAACCAGGATAGCGCCGTCCATCTGAGCAGCGCCGGTGATCATGTTCTTCACATAGTCGGCGTGGCCGGGGCAGTCCACGTGAGCGTAGTGGCGGTTAGCCGTTTCGTACTCGACGTGCGAAGTGTTGATCGTGATACCACGAGCCTTTTCTTCAGGCGCGTTGTCGATCTGGGAGTAGTCCTTGGCTTCGCCGCCGAAGTGCTTGGACAGCACGGTGGCGATAGCAGCCGTCAGGGTGGTCTTGCCGTGGTCAACGTGACCGATGGTGCCCACGTTCACGTGGGGCTTGGTCCGTTCGAATTTTTCCTTTGCCATGATTTCTCCAGAAAGAGCAAAAACCTGTGTGATGTTTAAGGTCTGCACCTCATTGCTGATTCGCCCCGCACAGGCGACAGGACGGCATGGGATCGCAGACCGGCAAAAATCGCGGCAGCCCGCCAGGGACTGCCGCGAAGAGAACCGTCAATTATGACCGATTCGTCAAACCTGCGCTAATTACTTGGCGCGGGCAGCAACGATGGCTTCAGCCACGTTCTTGGGAGCTTCAGCGTACTGCTTGAATTCCATCGTGTAGCTGGCGCGACCTTGAGTCATGGAGCGCAGCGAAGTGGCGTAGCCGAACATCTCGGACAGAGGCACTTCGGCCTTGATGGCCTTGCCGCCACCGACCATGTCGTCCATGCCCTGCACCATGCCGCGACGCGAGGACAGGTCGCCCATCACGGTACCGGCGTAGTCTTCGGGCGTTTCCACTTCCACGGCCATCATGGGCTCGAGGATCACGGGGCTGGCCTTCTTGGCAGCTTCCTTGAAACCGAAGATGGCGGCCATCTTGAACGCCATTTCGTTCGAGTCCACATCGTGGTACGAACCGAAGGTCAGACGCACCTTGACGTCCACCACGGGGTAGCCGGCCAGCACGCCGGAGGTCAGGGCTTCGATCACGCCCTTTTCCACCGCAGGGATGTACTCGCGAGGAACCACACCGCCCTTGATTTCGTCCACGAACTCGAAGCCCTTGCCGGCTTCCTGAGGTTCCAGCGTGAACACCACGTGACCGTACTGACCCTTACCGCCGGACTGACGCACGAACTTGCCGTCCACATCGGTAACCGTCTTGCGGATCGTTTCGCGGTAGGCAACCTGGGGCTTGCCCACGTTGGCTTCCACGTTGAACTCGCGCTTCATACGGTCAACGATGATTTCCAGGTGCAGCTCGCCCATGCCGGCGATGATGGTCTGACCGGATTCTTCGTCGGTACGCACGCGGAAGGAAGGATCTTCGGCAGCCAGACGCGACAGGGCGATGCCCATCTTTTCCTGGTCGGTCTTGGTCTTGGGTTCCACGGCCTGTGCAATCACGGGCTCGGGGAAGACCATGCGCTCGAGCACGATGGGAGCTTCGGCAGCGCACAGGGTTTCACCCGTGGTCACATCCTTCAGGCCCACGCAGGCAGCGATGTCGCCGGCACGAATTTCTTCGACTTCCACGCGGTCGTTCGCCATCATCTGCACGATACGGCCGATACGCTCCTTCTTGCCCTTGACCGAGTTCAGCACGGTGTCGCCCTTGGTCAGAACGCCGGAGTACACGCGCACGAAGGTCAGCTGGCCCACGAACGGGTCGGTCATCAGCTTGAAAGCCAGAGCCGAGAACTTCTCAGCGTCGTCGGCCTTACGCGACAACTTCTTCTCTTCGTCATCGGGGTCGGTACCGGTAACGTCGGGAATGTCCACAGGAGCGGGCAGATAGTCGATCACGGCGTCCAGCATGCGCTGCACACCCTTGTTCTTGAAGGCGGTGCCGCACAGCATGGGCTGGATTTCCACGGCCAGCGTGCGGGCGCGGATACCAGCCTTCACTTCTTCTTCCGTCAAAGTACCTTCTTCCAGGTACTTGTTCATCAGGTCTTCGCTGGCTTCTGCGGCGGCTTCCACCAGGTTCTCGCGCCACTTGTTGGCAGCTTCAGCCAACTCAGCAGGGATGTCCTGGTATTCGAACTTCATGCCCTGGGAAGCTTCGTCCCAGATGATGGCCTTCATCTTGATCAGATCGACCACGCCCTTGAAGTTGTCCTCGGCGCCGATGGGGATCACCACGGGCACGGGGTTGGCGTTCAGACGCGTCTTCATCTGGTCATAGACCTTGAAGAAGTTGGCACCGGTACGGTCCATCTTGTTCACGAAGGCCAGACGAGGGACTTTGTACTTGTTGGCTTGACGCCACACGGTTTCGGACTGAGGCTGCACGCCACCCACAGCGCAGTACACCATGCAAGCGCCGTCCAGCACGCGCATGGAACGCTCCACCTCAATGGTGAAGTCCACGTGGCCGGGGGTGTCGATGATGTTGAAGCGGTGTTCGGGGTAGGACAGGTCCATGCCCTTCCAGAAGCAGGTCACGGCAGCAGACGTAATCGTGATGCCGCGCTCTTGTTCCTGCTCCATCCAGTCGGTGGTAGCAGCGCCGTCGTGCACTTCGCCCAGCTTGTGGGTCACACCGGTATAGAACAGGATACGTTCTGTCGTGGTGGTTTTGCCTGCGTCGATGTGCGCCGAAATACCGATATTGCGGTAGCGCTCGATGGGGGTCTTGCGAGCCATGATGGATCCTTGATTGATCGTGTAAGAGATCTGCCTCAGCTAGTCTTGCAGGACTGGAAAGGCAGTGATCTATATGGGGGCACTCAGAATCGAGACAAGGCCGCAGCAAAATCTTGCGTGCGGCCTCGTGCTCTCGAGCGAGAGTCCGATTAGAAGCGGAAGTGGCTGAAGGCCTTGTTGGCTTCGGCCATGCGGTGCACTTCGTCACGACGCTTCATAGCGCC
Organism: Comamonas guangdongensis; assembly: GCF_041079535.1. Classification (NCBI taxonomy): domain Bacteria; kingdom Pseudomonadati; phylum Pseudomonadota; class Betaproteobacteria; order Burkholderiales; family Comamonadaceae; genus Comamonas; species Comamonas guangdongensis. Next base: position 235,650 of record NZ_JBFYGN010000004.1, read on the forward strand.
GCCACGACCTTCGGTGGCTTCCATCAGCTCGTTGGCCAAGCGTTGAGCCATGGACTTTTCACCACGCTTGCGGGCGGCTTCCTTGATCCAGCGCATGGACAGAGCCAGACGACGGACGGGACGCACTTCCACGGGCACTTGGTAGTTAGCGCCACCCACGCGGCGGGACTTCACTTCCACCATGGGCTTGACGTTGTTGATAGCAACCACGAAGGCTTCCAGAGGATCCTTGCCGGGGTGCTTCTTTTCGATCAGGTCCAGAGCGCCGTAAATGATACGCTCGGCAACCGCCTTCTTGCCGCCTTCCATGATCACGTTCATGAATTTGGACAGCTCTACATTGCCGAACTTGGGATCCGGCAGGATTTCACGTTTGGGGACTTCGCGACGACGTGGCATTTTTTACCTCTATCTTTGCTTCAGTTGGCATCTTTTCAGATACCGCGAGAGCTATTCAAAACTCTCACTTACTCGACCCACACAGTCTTCTGTGCTTCGGGTCACTACGTTTGACCGCGCCAGTCAGGCGAATCAAACACCGTTTGTGTTCAGAACCAGGGCTTACTTAGCCTTAGGCTTCTTGGCACCGTACTTCGAACGGGACTGCTTACGGTCCTTGACGCCTTGCAGGTCAAGAGAGCCGCGCACGATGTGGTAACGCACACCGGGCAAGTCCTTCACACGGCCGCCGCGCACCAGCACCACGCTGTGCTCTTGCAGGTTGTGGCCTTCACCGCCGATGTACGAGATCACCTCGAAACCGTTGGTCAGACGCACCTTGGCCACCTTACGCAGAGCCGAGTTAGGCTTCTTGGGAGTGGTGGTGTACACACGGGTGCACACGCCACGGCGCTGGGGGCAGTTTTCCATAGCAGGGCTCTTGGATTTAACAACTTCGACCGTGCGGCCCTGACGCACGAGTTGGTTAATGGTTGGCATTAATTAAACGTCCCTAAACGTGAATTTGCTTCGTGAAAGCAAAAGGTTTATTCGCCCGAATTACGTATTCAGGCGAAAACGTGAATCCCTTCGGAAATTCCGAAAAGCTCTCGACTGTACCAGTTTGCAAAGACCTGCACAACTACCGCTGCCGAATGGCCTCGGTCCACGCCGGCTCTTGGCGCGCCGGACGTGGGCCTGCCGCAGCGGCAAAGCTTATTTGATCCAGAGGCGGATGGTGTCCCACAGGCGGCCGAAGAAGCCGGCCTGCTCCACACCGTCCAGCGCCACCAGCGGCACTTCGGCCACGGTATCGGCACCCATCTTGACCTTGAGCGTGCCCATGGACTGACCCTTGGCGATGGGCGCGATCAGCGGATCCTGGCGCACCACCTCGGTGCTCAGCTTGCCACCGCTGCCCGCGGGCACGGTCACCACGATGGGGCCGCCGGCCTTGCCGATCTTGACGGCGCTGGCCGCGCCCTTCCAGACCGCGGGCGTGGCCACGGGCTGGTCGGCATCGAACAGCTTGACCGCGTCATAGGCGGTATAGCCCCAGTTCAGCAGCTTCTGGCTTTCGTTGGCCCGGGCCTTCTCGCTGGCCGTGCCCAGCACGATGGACAGCAGGCGGCGCTGGCCGACATTGGGCAGATCACGCTTGGCCGTGGCCACCAGGCAATAGCCGGCGGCATTGGTGTGGCCGGTCTTGAGGCCGTCCACGGTCGGGTCGCGGAACAGCAGCGCATTGCGGTTGCTGCCGTTGGAGGCCGGCGTGCCCGGATATGCATAGTGCTTGGTGGCGTAGTAATGCATGTACTCGGGGAAGTCACGCATCAGGCGCTGGGCCAGGATGGACAGGTCGCGCGCCGTGGTCAGATGGCCGGGTTCGGTCAGGCCCTCGGGGTTCTTGTAGCTCGTGTTCTTCATGCCCAGGGCCTTGGCCTGGTCATTCATCATCTTCACGAAATTCTCGGCGGTGCCGCCCACGGCCTCGGCCAGCGCCATGGTGGCGTCATTGCCGGACTGGATGATCATGCCGCTGACCAGGTCGTTGACGGGCACCTGCATCTTGGGGTCGATGAACATGCGCGAGCCCGGCATCTTCCAGGCGCGCTCGCTCACGGGCATTGTCTGCTCCAGCGTGATCTTCTTGGCGCGCAGGGCGTCGAACACCACATAGGCCGACATCAGCTTGGTCAGCGAGGCCGGCTCCACCGGCGCATCGATGTCCTTGGCTCCCAGCACCTGGCCGGCGGTCACGTCCACCAGCAGATAGTTGCGGGCGGCAATTTCGGGAGGAACGGGAGCGGCCACCTGAGCCAGGGCAAAGACAGGCGCCACCGCGGCCGCGACGGCCAGAACACGCAGTGTGGAATAGATCGGCTTCATGAAGAGGACTCTCTCTAAAGCAATGGCAGATGCTGTGATCTACCGATTAGAAATCGGCCAAGCCAGGAAAGGATTCGGCTTGGCGCTATGAAAACAGGATGGACCAGGACGCCGTGGAGGTGCAGTCTCGGGCCGCTCATGCAGGCGGGCGGGAATGCCGTGGACTAGGCCGACATCAGGTGGCGCACCACCAGGCTCTTGAGCAGCGGCAATTGTCCGTGAAAGAAATGCCCGACCTGCGGGATCACGGTAACAGGCAGTATCTGCGGTCGCGCCCAGTCCATGACGGAGGACAGCTCCACGGTATCGTCGGCCTCGCCATGGATGACCAGGGTGTGCTCATGCGCCTCTGGCGGCACGGGCGCCACGGCGAAGCGGCTGGCCGCCGTGCCGACGAACACGGCCTTCTGCACACGGCCCGTGGGCCAGAGCTCGGCCAGCGCATGGCTCATGACGAAAGCACCAAAGGAAAAGCCGGCCAACGCCACCGGGCCTTCGGGCGCCACCTGGCGCAGCACGGCCAGCATGTCCTCGGTTTCGCCGCGGCCCGCATCGTGCTCGCCGGCGCTGGCGCCCACGCCGCGGAAGTTGAAACGCACGGCCGTATAGCCGCACTGCACAAAGGCCCGCGCCAGGGTCTGCACCACCTTGTTGTCCATGGTGCCGCCAAACAGCGGATGGGGATGGGCGATGACGGCCACGCCGCGCGAAGCCTGCCCCGCGGCCAGATGCGGCGCATCGCGCAGGGCTTCTATGGCGCCGGCGGCGCCGGTCAGCGTCAGTCGTTCGGTCTGGGAGTTCACGATTGCTATCCTAGTTGTAGCTTGTTGTGCCTGTCTATCCTGGATAGAGGCGTTGGACCATGCCGAGTTCCGCCGTGGATCAGCGACCCACGCTATCAGGAAGCCGCAGACGCTCGACCACCTCGCCGTTCTTGAGATGGGATTCGACGATCTCGTCGATGTCGCTGTCGTCGACAAAGGTGTACCAGACGCCTTCGGGGTAGACCACGGCCACCGGCCCGCCCGCGCAGCGGTCCAGGCAGCCGGCCTTGTTCACGCGCACCTGCCCCTTGCCGGCCAGGCCTTCTTCCTTGACGCGGCGCTTGCAATGGTCGAAGCCGGCCTTGGCACCGTGCAGCGCGCAGCAATCCTCGCCATTGGGGCGTTCGTTGAGGCAGAAAAAGATATGGCGCTGGTAGTACTGGCCGCTGGCCTGGGATGGTGTGTCGCTCATGAGCGCATTCTAGGCAGGCTGCCGGCGGCGCGACACCCGCACCACCACATATGCCAGCGTCACGTAAGGCCAGAGCCAGCCCAGCCACTGGCCCAGGCCATAGAAGCGGATGAAGCGCCCCTGTTCCCAGGCCTGCAGGGTCTGGGCGAAATACACATTGGTCGGGGCCTGGTTGAGGATGCTCAGGTGCAGCACCAGCACCAGCAGCAGCAGCACGGCGCACACACGGCGCGACAGCGGCAGCGCGATCACGGCCAGGCCCAGACCGCCCCAGACGCCCAGGCGCACGGGCAGGTCCACCCACTCCCAGGCATGGACCGGCCCCCAGCTCAGCGCGGCCGACAGTGCCGTCACGCCCACGCCCGTCGCCACCAGCAGCATGCCGGCCAGCGCGCGCCGCCCCATGTGCTGTACGGCGCAATAGACCAGCAGGCAAGGAATCCACAGTCCCAGCATCACGCAGAGCATCTCGCTCACCATGGACAGCGGCGTCAGCGCGAAATCGCCCAGCGGCAGCCAGGCCTCGAAAGGCGTGCTCAGCAGCAAATCCTGCAGGCCGTCGTCCAGCCGCTCCAGCACCTGGCCCAGGCCGAAGGGCACGGCCGCGGGGAACAGCAGCGCAAACGGCCAGAGCGCGAGCAGCACCAGCACGCCGGCGCCGTCCTCGCCCACCCACTGGCTGCGGAACGCGCTCCAGCGCGAGAGCGCCCCCAGCCTCTCCAGCAGCACGGCGCTCAGGGCGCCGATCAGCGTGCCGGCCGCATTGAGCACCAGATCGAGGTTGGAGGGCACGCGGCGCGGCAGATAGATCTGCAGGAACTCCATGCTCAGCGACAGCAGCGTGCCCGCCACAAAGGCCAGCGGCGCCGCCAGCCAAGGCTTGCCGGAGCGCATCAGCGCCAGCGCCAGGAAAAAGCCCAGCGGCGCATAGCCGACGATATTCGTGTTGACGTCGAACCAGGTCCAGTACGGCGGAGGGATCTTGGCGAACAGGAACACATGGGGCTCTATGCCCTGGGCGCGCCAGCCGTCGAACGGAAACAGGCTCGCGAACACGATGAGCACGGCATAGACCAGCGCCAGCGGCCAGGCCGTGGTGTGGCGCATGGAGATCACGGGCAGCGGCCGCTCGCCAGCCTCGGACACCGCAGGTTCGGACACGATAGCCCCCTCAAAGACTAGAACGGCTTGACCACCACCAGAATCACGGCGGCGATCAAGAGCAGCACCGGCACCTCGTTGTAGAAACGGAACCAGCGGTGGCTTTTGCGGCAGCTGTTGTCCTGCAGCTGGCGCAGCAGCACCGCGCAGCTGTGGTGGTAGCCGATCACCAGCAGCACGACCAACAGCTTGGCATGCAGCCAGCCCCCGGCAAAGCCCCAGCCCAGCCAGAGCCACAGGCCCAGGCCCAGCGCGGGCACGGCCAGCATGGTGGTAAAGCGCAGCAGCTTGCGCGCCATGAGCAGCAGGCGCTCGCGCTCGGCGACCGAGCCCGGCGTGACCATGGCGATGTTGACAAAAATACGCGGCAGATAGAACAGGCCAGCAAACCAGCTGGCCACGAAGATGATGTGAAAGGCTTTGACCCAGAGCATGGGGTTCAGTGTAAGGCGCGGGCCCTCTGTGCGTGCCGTGTTTCGCCGCCAGCCGCCGGCAATGTGAGCGACGACATGGGTTAGTCAGCTACGAAAAACCCAGGGCGCGGCGAATGGGGCACAATTTTCCCCATGCATCTGTCCAGCCCTACACCTTTTCCCCAGAGTCGCCCGCGCCGTCTGCGCCGCGATGCCTTTACCCGCAACCTGGTGCGTGAGAGCGTGCTGACGCCCCACGACTTCATTTACCCGGTGTTCGTGCACGAAGGCACGAGTCGCCGCGAGGCCGTACCCTCCATGCCCGGCGTGGACCGCCTGAGCCTGGATCTGCTGCTGCCCGTGGCCGAGGAATGCGTGAAGCTGGGCATCCCGGTGCTGGCACTGTTCCCGCAGATCGACGCCGCACTCAAGACCCCCGACGGCAAGGAAGCCACCAACCCCGATGGTCTGATCCCCCGCGTGGTGCGCGCGCTCAAGAAGGAATTCCCCGACCTGGGCGTGCTCACCGACGTGGCGCTGGACCCCTATACCAGCCACGGCCAGGACGGCATCCTCGACGAGAGCGGCTACATCCTCAACGACGAGACCGTGGAAGTGCTGATCGGCCAGGCCCTGGCCCATGCCGAGGCCGGCACCGACTTCGTCGCCCCCAGCGACATGATGGACGGCCGCATCGGCGCCATCCGCGAGGCGCTGGAGCTGCAAGGCCATATCTACACCCGCATCATGGCCTATAGCGCCAAGTACGCCAGCGCCTTCTACGGCCCGTTCCGCGACGCCGTGGGCACGCGCGGCGCCCTGGGCAAGGCCGACAAGAACGTCTACCAGATGGACCCCGCCAACACCGACGAAGCCCTGCGCGAAGTGGCGCTGGACATCGCCGAAGGCGCCGACATGGTGATGGTCAAGCCCGGCATGCCGTATCTGGACGTGGTGCGCCGCGTCAAGGACGAGTTCAAGGTGCCGACCTTTGCCTACCAGGTCAGCGGCGAATACGCGATGCTCAAGGCCGCGGCCCAGAACGGCTGGCTCGATCACGATGCCGTGATGATGGAGTCGCTGATGGCCTTCAAGCGCGCGGGCGCCGACGGCATCCTGACCTACTTCGCCATGGACGCCGCGCGCAAGCTGCGCGGTCTCTGAGAAATCCGGGCTGGAGAGCACTGCTGTCTCCGGCCCGATTTCCGGCCCGGAGCCGCCGCCCGGGCCGCTGGCCTTGATCTCAGGATTGCCGTCCCATGCGCGTGCTGCACCTTTCCCCGCTTTATGCCCAGCCTCTCGAAGACCTGCCCACACAGGCACCGGTAACGGGGTTTTACTGGGTCTCCTGCGCGCGCTCCGAGCTCGAAGCGCGGCTGCCCGCCATACAGGCCATGCTGAGCCAGGCGGGCGGCGCGCCGCTGGTGGACCTGCATGTCTCCGACCTGCTCAATCCGGCCCTGCCCTCCAATTACGACTACACCTCGCTCTACGACATCCTGGTGTTCCGGCGCTTGGCCAACGCCCATCTACCGGCGCTGAGCAGCCACGCCAAGGCCGAAGCCGCAGCGGCCAACGCAAGCGCCGTGCCCGCGCCGCCGGTGAACAGCGCCCCGCCCTCGCACCGCCCGGCCCATAGTCCGCAGGGCACGCCCGTGCTGCAGCAGGTGGAGACCCAGCCCGTGGGCTTTGCGCTGTATGACCAGCTGCTGCTGTCCGTGCACCCCGACGAATGCTTTTTGCGCGACAGCTTCTGGCAGCGCCTGATCGCCGGCCCCGGCAAGGGCGACGGCCGCGCGGCCAACGCCAAGCTGCCGGTGGAGCCGGCCGATCTGATGCTGCGCATGGTCAACGCCATGGTGGACGGCTATCTGGACCTGCGCCGCAGCCTGACCCGCCAGATCGACCACTGGCAGCTGGCCCTGCTCAAGCCCAACCGGCGCTTCACCAGCTGGGCCAGCGTGCTCGACGTGCGCCTGGCCCTGCACCAGCTCGACGAAATCTGCGAGGACCAGCGCGCCGCCGTGCAGGACTGGACCGAGGCGCTCGAAGGCTGGCCGGCCGAGAGCACGCCCGCGCGCCGCCACGAGCGCGAGCTGCTGCATGTGCGCTCGCGCGACGTGCTGGAGCATATAGAGCGCGTGACCCACCATATCCACCGCATGGAGCAAAGCGCCGAGACCGCGGTGCAGATGCACTTCTCGGCCCAGAGCAACCGTGCCAACGACATCATGCGCACGCTGACCACGGTGACGGCCATCTTTCTGCCGCTGAACCTGATTGCGGGCGTCTTCGGCATGAACTTCGAGTTCATCCCCTTTGTGCATAAAAAGGACGGCTTTATCTGGGCGCTGGTGGTCATGGCCGTCATCACCGTGGTGCTGGTGGCCTATTTCTGGCGGCTGCGCTATCTGGAAAGCGAAGACCGGCAGTAAAACAGCGACCAACGCTTGTCCATCAAGCGCCGGCCGCTATCTTTTTCACTAACCCGGCTTGAGCGCCCTGGCCTGCTTGAGGCTGCGGTTGAGGGCTATCGCCTCGCGCACCAGGGCCTTGAAGGCCTGCTCGTCGATCTGCTGGCCCTCGAAGATGTCGATGGCCCGGCGCATATTGCCGTCCAGGCTGGCGTTGAACAGCTGCTGCGGATCGGCGAGCGCTGCGCCGCGCTGGAAGGTGAGCTTGACCTTGTCGCGGTAGGACTCGCCCGTGCACAGCATGCCGTCCTGCGACCAGACCGGTGTGTCCCGCCATTTGCATTCCTCGACCCCGCCGGGCTCGACCTCCTTGATCAGGGCGCGCATGCGCTGCAGCACGGCGCCGCGCCAGTCGCCCAGGGCCGCGAGGCACTGCTCCACCTGCTGCGACCCCAAGCCGCAGGCTGCTTCGGTCGGCGCCGCTTTGCGGATCACCATGCTGCGCTCCTCAGGGCACGGGCCCGCTCAGCCCAGGTGCAGGGCGAAAAAGTCCAGCGTGCGCTGGTTGGCCAGCGCTGCGGCGGCCGCATCGTAGGCGCCGCGCGCATCGCAGTTGAAGCCGTGGTCGGCCGCATAGATCTGGACCTGCACCCCGGGCTGGGCCTGCTTGAAGGCCTCCACCGACTCCAGCGAGATATGGCGGTCCTGCGCGCCGAAGTGCGCCAGCACCGGGCATAGCGCCTGGCGGCTGGCCTCCCGCTCGCCCGTCATGCCGCCGCCGTAGTAGCACACGGCCGCCGAGACGCTGTCCAGGCTGCAGGCCGCGCGCCAGCTCATCAGCCCGCCCCAGCAGAAACCCACCACGCCGACCTTGCCGCCCGGCAGCTGCTGGGCCGCATAGGCCACGGCCGCCTCCACATCGCGCAGCGCGCCGGGCGCGGGCAGGCTTTCCACGGCCGCCTTGAGGGCCACGCCCTGTTTCATGTCCGCCTCGCCATAGCCCAGCTCCACATCGGGCTTGACGCGCGCGAACATGGCGGGCGCCACAGCCAGATAGCCCTGGGCCGCATAGCGCTCGGCCACGGAGCGGATATGCGCGTTCACGCCAAAGATTTCCTGCAGCACCACGATGGCGCCGCGCGGCTGGCCCTCGGGCCGGGCCACATAGGCGGGGATGCGGGCGCCGTCCACGGCGGTCAGTTCAACAAAGCTAGCCATTGCAAGACTCCTTGACAGGGTTCGGAAGGAAGGCGCGACGCGGCCATATCCAGCGCCCCAAGGCAATGCTGTAATGACGATGGCAGCGTCGGCTGGCCGGCTATTTTTTCACAGGAATGTGGATGCCGTGTCATAGCGCCTCGCGCAGGATCGCCTTCACCGGCCGCAGCCGGCCCAGGCAGACCGACGCGGCGGCGCGACAGCCCGAGCGCTATTTCCGGAGACAATCTGCCATGGATATCAAGCCCCTGATCACCCTGGTCGCCATCATCAACCCGCTGGCCATCATTCCGTTTTTCATCCACTACACCGCGGGCTTCAGCGCTCAGCAGCGCTGGCAGACCATACGCACGGCGGCGTTTGCGGCGTTCTGCGTGATCGCGGTCTGCGCCCTGCTGGGCTTGCAGATCCTGCAATTCTTCAATATTTCGCTGCAGAGCTTCCAGGTCGGCGGCGGCCTGTTGCTGCTCATCAGCGCGATGAACATGCTCAACTCGCGCCCGGCCGAGGACCGCCCCAACAACAGCACGCTGGAGGCCGGCGTGGAAAAAGCCGCCGAGGGCAACAGCATTGCCGTGGTGCCGCTGACCATTCCGCTGCTGACCGGCCCCGCGGCCATGTCCACCGTGGTGATCTATGCCGATCAGGCGCGCTCCATCTGGCAGCATCTGGCCCTGCTCGGCTATGGCGTGGTGGTGGCCATCGCCATCATGGTCTGCTTCTCGCTGGCCGACCCCATAGCCCGTGCGCTGGGCAAGACCGGCATCAATGTGATGACCCGGCTCATGGGGCTGATCCTGGCGGCCCTGGCCATCGAGGTGATGACGGGGGGGCTGATCAAGATCTTCCCCATCTTGGCCTCGCCCGCGATATATCCGTGACCCCCTGAGGCGCTTCGCGCCTTCCCAAGGGGCGGCGCCGTCTTAAGCGGCGGCTTCTTCTTTGTGTTCTGTGCTGCCGCAGGCTCCGCCACAGCCGGTGATAGGCTGCTCGGGCAATGCCTGGGGCGCCAGCAGCTGGCCCGTGACGGGGTCGAAGCCCGTGCGGCGCAGATGCAGGGCCAGGGCCGCATCCATGTTCTGGGCATGGTGGCTGAACCAGGGCCCGAGCTCGGCCGCCATATGGCGAATCGTGGCCAGGTCTCCCTGCGCGCCCTTGAGCGCACCCTCGCGCATCACGGCCAGCACCACCTTGTGCTGCTGGCTGTGGCAGTTGCCCGTGGCAAAGCCCGTGGTCTGCATCCAGCGGTCTTCCTGGTCAAAGTGCTGCTGGGTATGGGCGATCAGTTCACCCCAGAGGGCGCACAGGCTCTCATCGGGGGCGGCTTCCACCCTGGCCAGCAGGGCCACAAACTCTTCATGCACCGCATCCATGGCGGGCAGGTCCAGGATGAGAGCGGCATTCCATTCGAGGCTGGCCATGGCGGTTCCTTGTTCGGGATTGAGGACTCTGCAGCTTAGAAAGCCTGCGCCATCCCGCCATTGACCCACATCAGCAAAACCGCCTGCCGCGCTTGCCCTAGATCAAGCCTATCCTGTCATGCAGGGTCAGCGGCCCTGGCTCTGCAGCCAGCGGCTGAGCTGGTCGACCGCCTCATCCACGGCCAGCGCCATGGCCCGGGCTCCGCCCGCGGCATCCGCGCTTGCGGCCGGCGCCTGGGCGATGAACACCTGCTGGCCCAGCAGGCTGTTGCCCACGCCGCCGTCGGTGCGGCCGATCAGGCTGGCGCTCAGGCGCACCACGGCCCGGCTGCTCTGGGCGCTGTCAAAGACCTGGCTGAACTCGTCCACATCCACGCGCAGCATGGCCACGGCGCGCTTGTCGGCGGGCGCCATGCTCACATTGTCCCGGCCCGAGAGAATGGGCCGTACCGCCCCCAGGCGGATGCGCAGCCGCTGCTCCAGCATCTGGGCCGGAGGCAGACTCCAGCGCGCATTCTGATAGGCCAGCAGCTGCTGGCCATCGGCGTAGCCGAGCCGGTAAAACATGGCGGTCAGACCTTCGGGCAGGCCCGGGGTCTGGACTTCGGCCAGCACCAGCGGCAGAGCATCGGCCCGGCGCGCCGCCGCACCGGGCTGGGAGGCGCTCAGATCGCTGAGCCCCAGGTCATAGCGTGTGGGCTGGGTGGGCGCGGTAGGCAGGCCCGAGCAGGCGGCCAGCGCCAGCACCAGCGCGCAGCCGCTGAGCACACGCATCATGCTGCGCCCGGAGATGGAGAGGTTTTGCAATGCCATGGCGGTTCCTTGTTTGCGTGTCACTTCGCCGCGGCCGGGGCCGCAAAGCCGGCCTCGCCGGGGCCGGGCTGTCCCACGCCCAGGCCGTAGATCACGGCCTGGGGGTTGTCGCTGAAGCGGCCGGCGGCCGTCCCCATGCGGCGCACCGCGCGGGAGACCTCATCCGCCGCACCGTTGATGCGCGGCAAGGTGTTGCGGCCCAGAGAATCCGCGGCCTGCGTCAGTGCCTGCGTGCCTTGCGCAATCTGCTGCAGCGGGCCGTCGGGCGCATTGACCCGGCGCACGGTCTGCTGCAGATCGGTGGCCACACCCGTGGCCGCGTCGCCGGCCCGGGTCAGCGAGTGCAGAGTCTGGCGCGCATCCGCCGTAAGTTCGGGGAAGCCTGCGGCGGTCTTGTTCATGGTGGCCGCTAGCTTGTTGACGCCGTCGGCCGCGGCCGCGATATTGTCCAGCGCCTCGCTCACGCGCTTCTGGTTGTTCTCGTCCAGCAGGGCATTCAGGCGGCGCGAGATTTCATCGGCGCGCTCCAGCAGCACCGGCCCCTGGTCGGCCAGCATGTTCAGCGGCGACGACTTCATCGGCAGGCGCGGCAGCCCGCTGGAGCCGGGCTTGGGGTGCTCCAGCTCCTCCTTGCTGTCGTCGAGCTGGATATGGGCCAGGCCCGTCACGCCCTGGTAGCCGAGCTGGGCATAGGTGGTTTCCGTGATCGGCGTGTCCTCGCCCACGGCAATGCGGATCAGCACATTGCCCGGCGCCTGGGGGTCGAAGCCTATGCGCACCACCTTGCCCACGGGCACGCCCTTGTAGCGCACCGTGGCCTGGGGCTGCAGGCCGCTGACCCCGTCCTTGGTGGACATTTCATAGAGCTGGTATTCGCGGTTGTCGCGCGTCAGCCAGACGGCCAGACCGGCCAGCAAGGCCGCCACCAGCAGCACGAAGATGCCGGCCGCCATGGCATGAGACTTGTTTTCCATCAGTTTTCCTCTGCGGCCGGGCCGCCTTGCACCGGGGTCATGGCTCTGCGGCCGCGTTCGCCCTGGAAAAAGTGTTCGATGAACGGATGCTTGACCTCGGCCACGGCACGCGGAGCGCCGGTCACCAGCACTCTTTTCTCGGCCAGCACGGCCACGCGCGTGGACAGGGCGAACAGGGTGTCCAGGTCATGGGTGACCATGATCACGGTCAGGCCCAGTTCGGCATGGATGTCGCGCAGCAGATCGCAGAACTCGTCCGAGCCCTTGGGGTCCAGGCCGGCCGTGGGTTCGTCCAGCAGCAGCAGCGGCGGGTCCATGATGAGCGAGCGCGCCAGCGCCACGCGCTTGATCATGCCGCCCGACAGATCGGCAGGCATGCGCGACGCATGCTCGGGCTTGAGGCCCACCATCTGCAGCTTGACCATGGCCGCGTCACGCACCACCGCATCCGGCAGCGTGCCCTGCTCGCGCAGCGCAAATGCAATGTTGTCCAGCACATTGAAGGCCGAATACAAAGCCCCCTGCTGGAACAGCATGCCCACATGGCTGGCGGCCAGTTCGCCGCTGATGACCTCGCGCGAAGGCCGGCCATCGATGGTGACCGTACCCCGGGACGGCGAAAGCAGACCCAGGATCTGGCGCAGCAGCACGGTCTTGCCCGTGCCCGAGCCGCCGACCAGGGTCAGGATCTCGCCCGGATAGACGTCCAGATTCAGGTCCTGGTGCACGGCAAAGCGCGACTCGCCCGAGCCGAACTCGGTCCATAAATCGGTGGCCTGCACCAGCGGCGCGGCATCCTGCGGCGGGCCGTAGCCGCCGACAGCGCCGTCGATGATCCGGTTTTGCATGGGAATGTTCTGCATCATTGCGGCCATCCGCCCCGCCCTATGAAACCGACAGCGCCCAACCCAGAGACGGCGGGCAAGAGCCGCCTCGCGGCGATGGCGTCGTCCCCCTTGGGGGAAGCGGCAAAGCCGCTCAGGGGGTATGTCATTTTTTAAAACCCCACATTCCTGAACAGGATGGCGAAGATCGCATCCACCACGATGACCATGGTGATGGACGAGACCACCGACGCCGTCGTGCCACGGCCCAGGCTTTGCGTATTGGGCTCCACCTTCAGGCCCCAGTGACAGCCTATGAGCGCGATCAGCACGCCGAAGACCACGGATTTGCCCATGGCCAGGCCCAGATTGCCGACCTTGACGGCCGCCGGCAGGCTTTGCAGGAAATAGGAGGGCGTGATGCCCATGGTCAGGTCCGCCGCCACCATGCCGCCGGCCAGCGCGGCCAGAATGGTCCACAGCGACACCAGCGGCATGGACACGGCCAGCGCCAGCGCCCGCGGCAGCACCAGCCGGAAGCCCTTGGAGATGCCCATGACCTGCATGGCGTCAAGCTCCTCGGTCACGCGCATCACGCCGATCTGGGCCGTGATCGCCGAGCCGCTGCGCCCCGCCACCAGAATCGCCGCCAGCAGCGGCCCGAGTTCGCGGATCAGCGAAATGCCGAGGATGTTGACGATAAAGGATTCGGCCCCGAACTGGCGCAGCTGCAGCGCCATCAGATAGGCCAGCACCACGCCGATTAGAAAACCCACCAGCGCCGTGATGGGCAGGGCCGTGGCGCCCGTGGCATAGAGATGGCCCGAGATATCGCGCCACGGCCCTCGCAGGGGCTGGCGCGCCAGGCGCACGCAGTCCAGCAGCAACTGGCCTATCAGCTGAATCAGGTCGGCAAAATGCCCGCGCGCATTGATCACCAGCTGTCCCAGCTGGTTGACCTGGCACATCAGGCCCGAGGGCTCGGGCTTGGGCTCGGGCACGTCGCTGAACTTCGCGACCCGCTCCAGCATCGCGCGCTGGTTGCTCGTGGTCTGCAGCCGCTCGGGCCAGCGCCGGCCCCATTGCTGCCACAGTAGCTGGGCCCCCACATGGTCCAGCCAGCCCAGTTGCTGCAGATCCCAGCCCGCACCCGCGGGCACGGACTTGATCTGCGGCAGCAGCCGGCGCCAGATGGAGCGGTCGCCCAGCTCCGCGGCACTCCAGCGGCCCGCAGGCACGGCCCACTGCAGGCCATCGCGGGTCTGCAGCGGACATTGAGGTATTTGGTCGGTGCGGGACAAAGCAAGCTTCCTAGATCGGATATGGCGCAAGAGCCGTACTGGCCAAGCAGCATAACTCACCGCTACGCGGCCCTCCCGGGCCGGCCGCGGCTACGGCAGGGCCCGCTGCGACGGGCTCCAGGCCACCCAAACCCTGAAATTTTTATCAAAAAACCGTTGAAGCCTATACCAACAAAGCGCATCAAGCTACCAAAACAGGAGCTTGAGCGCACTTTCCCTATCGACAGGCGAGGCCGAGCTCGCACAATGAATCTGCATTTCGCCCACGATCTCCCGCATCCGGTCTTCCATCTGCCTCATGAGCGACACCACGTTCGACTACATCGTCATCGGCGGCGGCACAGCCGGCGCACTGCTGTGCAACCGCCTCTCCCGCAACCCCAAGCATCGCGTGCTGCTGCTCGAAGCCGGGCGCAAGGACGACTACCACTGGATTCATATCCCCGTGGGCTATCTCTATTGCATAGGCAACCCGCGCACCGACTGGCTCTACAAGACCGAGCCCGAGCCCGGCCTCAACGGCCGCCGCCTGCGCTATCCGCGCGGCAAGACGCTGGGCGGCTGCTCCAGCATCAACGGCATGATCTATATGCGCGGCCAGGCACGCGACTATGAGCAATGGGCCGAGCTCACGGGCGACGAGGCCTGGCGCTGGGACCAGGTCCTGCCCGCCTTCAAGCAGCATGAGAGCCACTGGCGGCTGGACGCGGGCCAGGAAGCCGGCGAGGAATTCCGCCGCCTGCATGGCGGCAGCGGCGAATGGCGCGTGGAAAAGCAGCGCCTGCGCTGGGACATACTCGACGCCTTCGCCCAGGCCGCGCAGCAGGCCGGCATCCCGGCCACCGACGACTTCAACCGCGGCTGCAACGAAGGCGTGGGCTATTTCGAGGTCAACCAGAAGAACGGCTGGCGCTGGAACACGGCCAAGGCTTTTTTGCGCCCCACCTGCTACGGCCGGCCCAATTTCGAGATGTGGACCTCGGCCCAGGTCAGCCGGCTACTGCTGGAGCCGCAGCCCGACGGCGGCCAGCGCTGCACGGGCGCCGAGGTCTGGACCGGCGAGGAAATGGTCACCGTGCAGGCCGAGCGCGAGGTGCTGCTGTGCGCGGGTGCCGTGAATTCGCCGCAGATACTGCAGCTCTCGGGCCTGGGCCCGGGCGAGCTGCTGCAGCGCCACGGCATCGCGGTGCGCCGCGACCTGCGCGGCGTGGGCGCGAATCTGCAGGACCATCTGCAGATTCGCTCGGTCTACAAGGTCCAGGACGCCAAGACACTCAACACCATGGCGGCCAGCCTGATGGGCAAGGCCGCCATCGGCCTGGAGTACGCGCTCCGACGCAGCGGCCCGATGAGCATGGCGCCCTCCCAGCTCGGGGCTTTCACGCGCAGCGACCCGTCGCGGCGCCATCCGAACCTCGAATACCACGTGCAGCCGCTGTCGCTCGAGGCCTTTGGCGAGCCGCTGCACGAGTTCCCGGCCTTCACGGCCAGCGTCTGCAACCTCAACCCCAGCAGCCGGGGCACGGTGCGGCTGCAAAGCGCGGACTTCCGCCAGGCCCCGGCGATCGCTCCCAACTACCTGTCCACGGCCGAGGACCGGCAGGTCGCCGCCGACAGCCTGCGCGTGACGCGCCGCATCGTCGGCCAGCCCGCACTCGCGCGCTTCAAGCCCGAGGAATGGAAGCCCGGCGTGCAATACCAGAGCGACGAGGAGCTGGCACAGTTGGCCGGCGATATCGCCACGACCATCTTCCACCCCGTGGGCACGACCAAGATGGGGCGTGCGGACGACCCCATGGCCGTGCTCGACAGCCGCTTCAGGGTGCGCGGCGTGCAAGGCTTGCGCGTGGTCGATGCCGGCGCCATGCCCACCATCACCAGCGGCAATACCAACAGCCCCACGCTGATGATGGCCGAGAAGGCCGCGGGCTGGATCGTCGCGGAAGCGATGGAGAGCTCCACGCCCCAGACCGCGGAGCCCGAGGTGCTGTTTCGCCTGACGCTTTGACGCCGCTGCGGGACCGGTTCCTGGCTTCCACACATCTGTAGGCCGAGACCCCGTAGCCTCTGTCAGATGTTTTTGATTCAACCCAAGGGAATTCCCCGATGCACCACCCAGGTGCAGCCCTTACATTCTCGTCACTCTCGCTGCTCCACGAAGCAGCATGGAGGGCCGAGGAGACAACTCGACACAACCAGACCAATACACATAAAGCATCAAAGATGCATTCAAAAGCGCCCCCGAGGGGCGCTTTTTTTTAGGCTCTGTCTGCGTTCAGTGTTGAACTCTCCATATTTCCCGCCAGTCCAACGTACATGTAGGACTGTCGGGAGACT
>NZ_JBFYGN010000050.1:0-8507 GCF_041079535.1 Comamonas guangdongensis
CAATTCAAGGAAGGCGTTGCACCCTCGGAGATTGTGGCGACCCGCTCGGGCAATGCGTTGATCCTGAGCATTGTTGGCACCACGGATCGAGTCCAAATCAGCGACTTTTTCTACGGCCAGAATCCCCGCAGTGCCTACAACCCCATTCAGCAGGCCCGGTTTGCCGATGGCACGGTTTGGGATGTACAGGCACTGACGAACAAGTACTTTGAGGGCTCGGCGGCAGATGACGCCTTGGTGGGAACGGTTGCTGATGACATGATTTATGGCCAAGGTGGCAATGACACTCTGTATGGAGGGTTGGGCAACGACACCCTCGACGGTGGTGCGGGCAACGACACGCTTTATGGCGAGTCGGGCAACGACACCTACTTGTTTGGCAAGGGCGATGGCCAGGACACGATTGCCTCGGACTACGACACGTCGGCAGGCAAGCTCAATGTGCTTCAATTCAAGGAAGGCGTTGCACCCTCGGAGATTGTGGCGACCCGCTCGGGCAATGCGTTGATCCTGAGCATTGTTGGCACCACGGATCGAGTCCAAATCAGCGACTTTTTCTACGGCCAGAATCCCCGCAGTGCCTACAACCCCATTCAGCAGGCCCGGTTTGCCGATGGCACGGTTTGGGATGTACAGGCACTGACGAACAAGTACTTTGAGGGCTCGGCGGCAGATGACGCCTTGGTGGGAACGGTTGCTGATGACATGATTTATGGCCAAGGTGGCAATGACACTCTGTATGGAGGGTTGGGCAACGACACCCTCGACGGTGGTGCGGGCAACGACACGCTTTATGGCGAGTCGGGCAACGACACCTATTATTTTTCGCGTGGCTTTGGTGTTGATACGGTTTACGACTACGACACTACGACAGGCAATAAAGATGTCGCACAGTTTGCCGCCGACATCGCCTCGGATCAACTGTGGTTCCGTCGAAATGGAATTAATTTGGAAGTCAGTGTTATCGGTTCTACCGACAAAATGACTATTTCCAGTTGGTACTCGGGTACAAGCTATCAAATCGAGCAATTTAGGGCGGGAGATGGAAAGAATTTATCCAACACCCAAGTCCAAGTCTTGGTTGAAGCGATGGCCAGTTTTTCACCTCCAGCTGCCGGGCAATCAGTGTTAAGTCCTGACTATAAAAATAGCTTAGATGCTGTAATTTCAGCAAGCTGGAAATAAAATAAGCCATCCAAAAAAGGGTGGCTTATTTTATAATTTAGTTCAGTAGCTACGTCTTTTGATGATTAGCTGTTGATTTTTGAGTAATAATTATCCAGCTCATATGCTTTGCATATTTTGAGCTATCTGGGTATGGAATAGTAGAAGAATGAGATATTCTGGGGAGAAAAAACAAGATACCGGGCTATGGGCATTGTTCACCATGGCGCAATTTCATAGCCTTCAGGTGGATCCGGCTAAGCTTCAGCATGAGTTCGGTGCAGAGCCTTTTGATGTCGTCACACTGCTCAATGCCGCCAAATCCATAGGCTTTTCTGCCAAACGGGTTCACCAACCTTTGGAGCGCCTGGAAAAAGCTCCGCTACCTTGCATTGCGATGGATACCGAGGGCCGGTTTTTCATCGTGGCAAAGGTCGATATGGCTGGGGCGCATTCCAGTACATTATCTGGGCCCGTGAGTTCCGAAGAGACTAAAAGTCAAGCTCAGTCTCAGTGCAAGGTTCTTATTCAGCGTCCTGGCGAGCCTCCTCAGATACTGGGGCTCACGAGCTTCCAGTCCATCTGGGCTGGGCAGTTGATCTACCTGACCAGTAAGGCTAGTTTCGCGGGTGAGACTGCGCGCTTTGACTTCACATGGTTTATTCCAGCTGTTGTCAAGTACCGGAAGCTGTTGGGTGAAGTCTTTCTACTCTCCCTGGTGTTGCAGCTGGTGGCTCTTGTCACTCCCATGTTCTTTCAGGTCGTAATGGACAAGGTGCTGGTCAACCATGCCATGCAAACCTTGCACGTCATCGCCATTGGCCTGCTGTGTGCAACAGTCTTTGAAGTGTTACTAACTGGTATTCGCACCTATATCTTTGCGCATACCAGTTCCAAGATTGATGTGGAGTTGGGCGCACGCCTGTTTAAGCACCTCATGGCTTTGCCCATGGCCTATTTTCACAGCCGCCGTACCGGGGACTCCGTGGCGAGAATTCGGGAGCTGGAAAACATTCGGTCCTTTCTGACCGGCAATGCGATGACGCTGGTGCTGGACTTGCTGTTTTCGTTTGTGTTCATTGCAGCTTTGCTTTGGTATAGCCCGCTGCTGACATTGATCGTACTGGGGTCCATTCCTCTGTACATCTTGATCTCGGTGCTCTTTACGCCTGTTCTGCGGGCTCGCCTCAACGAGAAATTCAACCGCGGAGCAGAAAACCAATCGTTTCTTGTTGAGACCATCGGTGGTATCGATACGGTCAAGGCCATGGCGGTGGAGCCGCGCTGGCAGCAGCGTTGGGACAAGCAACTTGCCAGCTATGTGGCGGCGGGCCTGTCGGCCACCAATGTAGGAACGATCGCAGGGAATGCCGTCACGCTGGTCAGCAAGCTCGTCACGATCGGAATCATGTGGCTGGGTGCGCAATTGGTGCTTGAGAGCAAGTTGACTGTGGGCCAACTGATTGCCTTCAATATGTTGGCGGCTCAGGTTTCCAACCCCATTTTGCGCATGGCTCAGCTTTGGAATGACTTCCAGCAGGTTGGCATTTCCATGAGCCGCTTGGGAGACATTCTCAACACTCGCACGGAGATTGAAGGTAGCAAGACCCGAATTCCTCGCCTGGCGGGAGCTATCGAGTTTGATCAAACCTCGTTCCGTTACCGCCCCGATGCACCAGACGTCATCCGTTCGCTTCAACTGCGTATCCGCCCGGGAGAAGTTGTCGGCATTGTGGGTCGTTCGGGTTCAGGCAAGAGCACTCTTACGAAGCTGGTCCAGCGTCTCTATGTGCCGGATCGTGGCCGTGTGCTTATTGACGGCCAGGACATCTCTATTGTCGATACGGCTTCACTGCGGCATCAGATTGGCGTGGTATTGCAGGAGAACGTACTCTTCAACCGCTCGGTACGCGACAACATCGCGCTGACTCATCCATCCGCACCCATTGAGGTCATTACGCAGGTCGCCAAGCTCGCCGGTGCTCATGATTTCATCTGCGAATTGCCTGAAGGCTACGACACGATCGTTGGGGAACACGGCACAGGACTTTCAGGGGGGCAGCGTCAGCGCATTGCTATTGCCCGCGCGCTCATCAGCGACCCTCGCATCCTGATCTTTGACGAGGCCACCAGCGCGCTCGATTACGAGTCCGAAAAAATCATCCAAGACAACATGCGCAGCATCTGCAAGGGCCGGACCGTCATTGTCATTGCACACCGACTTTCTGCAGTCCGTGAAGCCAACCGGATCATCGTGATGGAGAGAGGGCAGATCGCAGAGATGGGGACTCACCAGCAGTTGCTGGCCAATTCCCGAGGCATATACAGCCATTTGCATCAACTGCAAAACGGCTTGGCCGGATAAAGCCGCCCACCATGAGCTACAAACATCGAACACAAGCTTATCTTGAGCTGCTTAGTCGTTACGGTCGTACCTTTGCATACTTTTGGCGTCGGCGCGATGAATTTCCCGAACGAGCATTGCGTGCTGAAGAAGCAGAGTTTCTGCCAGCAGTACTGGCCGTACAGGAAAGCCCGCCCTCACGCAGTCTGCGTTGGATTGCCAGGCTACTAGTCTTGATGGTCACCGTCGCGCTGGCCTGGGCAGTGCTGGGGCGCATGGACATCATTGTCAGTGCCAGCGGCAAAGTCATTCCCACTGAGCGAATCAAGACGATTGCCGCTGTAGACACCGGCAGTGTGGTGACCCTCAAGGTACAAGAAGGACAGTCGGTTAAGGCTGGCGACATCCTGCTGCAACTGGATACCAGCGCGCTTGATGCAGAACGTGACAAGGCTCTCGGAGAAAAGAATGAAGCCGTGCTGACTCTAAGTCGTAACCAAGCTCTGTTGCAGGCAGTGAAGCTTGGCAAGCCGCCGATGCTCCCTACAGTCCGCGAGTTGAACGAGCGCCATGGCACAACCTTGGATGAGGTCCGTTGGCAGGCCGCTCATTTGCATGTGCAAGGCCAGTACCTGGATTACGAGGCCAAGCGTAGGAAGCTCTCTGATGACCTCCAGCACTATGCTGCGGCTCTGCCCCTGGCAACTGAGCAGGCGAAGAGCTACAAGGTGCTGCTCGCCACGAATGATGTTTCTCGCGATGCCTGGATGGAAAAGGAGCGCTCTCGGCTGCAACTGCAGGCCCAATGGCAGGAGACCCGGAATCAACGAGATGCACTGGCTGCCGAGATCTCGCGCACGGCGCTGGATCAGGTGGCCGATGCCCGTCGCATTGCACAAACTTCCACACAAGAAGCGTTGCGCGCGTCCAGTACCAGCCGACTGCTGACGTTGAAAGCTCCTGTCGATGGCACTGTGCAGCAGCTTGCGGTGCACACGTTGGGTGGCGTGGTGCAGGCTGCTCAACCCATCATGCAAATCGTGCCTAGTGGGGGGCCGCTTGAGGTCGAGGCTTTTATTGAAAATAAAGACAAAGGTTTCGTTCACCTTGATCAAAGTGCAGCCGTCAAAGTCGATACCTTTGAATACACCAAATATGGCACTTTGCCTGGCCGCGTAACGCATGTCTCACAAGACGCCATTCCGGACGAAAAGCGGGGTCTCATATACGCCGTAAAAGTCTTGCTGGACAAGACCACCTTGGATGTAGAAGGCAAGACCACTCCTATCACCCCTGGTATGGCTGTCAATGTCGAGATCAAGACTGGCGATCGCCGCGTCATTGAGTACGTGCTCAGCCCTTTGCTGCGCCACACCCACGAGGCCCTGCGTGAACGCTGAACCCACATCGTTTCAAAAGAGCAGGACGGCATTTGAGAAGAGACCAGTGGTCCAGCACAGAAACTTGGCTCTGCTATTTGCATTGCTGGTGCCGCACGGTGGGTCCTTGGCGCAGAATGCACGCGTTGACGCAGTAAAGCCTGTTGCCGCTGAAAACCGTCCCTGGCTATCGCGCAGCAGTCTTTCGGACCCGTTGCGTACGGAGCCTCCTGCACTGAATCGCAGCCTGCGGGTGCATCTGCCACCCGACTTGTTGGAGTCGACGGAGCTAAACCCAGCAAGAGGATCCGCTGCAGGTGTTGATGCTCTGATGCCAATAGAGCTGCGCTGCGCGTCTCGAGCTTCTGCTGAAAGAGCAGACAATCCTCAATGGGCGTTGCAGACGCTGCGCGCAAGTAGCCCAGGACCGATACCCGAACTCACTCTGCCGGTGGCCATACAGCTTGCGATATGCCACAACCCACAATTGCGTGCCAGTTGGAGCCAGATCGCGCAGCAGGCTGCCCAGGTCGGTCAAGCCAAAAGCGCTTACTGGCCCCAGCTCAATGCGGGCGTTGGTCGACAGAGTAGTGATGTCAGTTACGGCAACAACTTCCCGGGTACGAGCACGCAGGCCACAACCCAGAACGTTATCCTGAGCTGGCGGCTGTGGGATTTTGGTGCGCGCGACGCACGTACTGATGCAGCTCAGGCACAACTGAATGCTGCGCTCAGTGGTCAGAATGCCACTCTGCAGAAGCTGCTTGGAGAGGTGCTTTATCTCTATGCAGATGCTCAAGCGGCAGAGGCTCGCCTCTTTACGCAGAAACAGCTGCTGCCTTTGGCGGACCGGAACCTGCTCGCTGCACAGCGGCGGCAGGCTGGCGGCGCCGGAAGTTCTGGTGACACACTTCAAGCGGTGACTGCCCAGGCTCGAATTCGGCTGGAGCAAAGCCGAGCTGAAGGCGAGTTGAGCAAATCCCATGCCCAGCTGGGCTATCAATTAGGCTTGCCGTCGGGCGTCGCATATACATTGCCTCCGCTGCTACCGAGCCTCGCGAAAGAGAAGCTCAGTCCTTCGCCTACAGTGACGGATCGTTTGATGGCCAAGGCGCTGGATGACTGGCTGGGATATGCGCGCGAAAACCATCCAGCTATTGCATCGGCAAGAGCCCAATTCAAAGCGGCAGAAGCAGGTGTCAGTGCCACTGAGTCCGATGGACTGCCCACCGTGGATCTCAACTTGGGACACTACCGCAATGGACGACCGACTCAAGCGTTGAGCAGTGTGCGCTCGCGTGAAAATGTGGTTGGAGTCAGTGTCAGTATTCCCTTGTTTGACGGCTACGCGAATGCTTATAAAGTACGTGCTGCACGGGCAACTGTGGAACAAAAACGCATTGAGCTACAGGCGACCGAGCAGCAAACGCTGCAGGACTTGGTACAGCAGCACGCAGAAGCACATGCCACTCTGAAGAACCTGCGCGCGGCTATCGACCTTCACAGTGCTGCTAGTGCCGCCGCACAGTCAGCTCAGCGGCAGTATGAGAACCATACATTCGACATCCTGCAGCTCAACCAAAGTCTCATCACGCTGCAACAAGCGCAGCATGACATGGTCCGCTCGCAATTGGAGTGGAACAGGGCAAGGCTCAAGCTATGGTTGGCTGAAATGCCGATTTGAAAAAATTTTTCCATGAAAAATAGGAGCTACTATAAACTAGTAGTTTCTATTTTTATTTCTAGCTTGATTCAATCATTGAATCTAAGTTTTTTGTAGTCAAGGGAAAATTCAACTGACATATGGAGTAGGAAAGATCTTTCCATCGCATTAACTAGGGTTTGGACTTGGGTGTTTGACAATGTCTTTCCATCACCTACATTAAATTTCTTAATTTGATAGTAGGAGATTGGATATCAATTGAAAATAGTCATTTCGTCAGCTGCTCCAATAATAATGACCTCTAAATTCAGCACGCTGTGCCGCAGGCAGCGCAACTTGGACGTGCAGGTGGTGTGCCGCCCCAGTGCCGCTGGTCTTCATTTGCAGGTCGATTCCACAGGCATCAAGTTCCTGGGCGAAGGCGAGTGGAAATGCAAAAAGCATGGCGTTGAACGGCGGCATCAATGGTGCAAGCTACACATTGGCATCGATGCCCAGACCTTCCAGCTGCAGGTCATCTGTGTCACCTCCAACAACGTCAGCAATGCTGCTGTCGTGCCCCAGTTGCTGGCACAGCTGCGCCTGACGAGCTGCTGCTGACGGTGACAGGCGATGGCGCTTCTGACACCCAGCCTGTGTATGCGACGCTCTTGGAGCGCAGCGCCACTCCTCTCATCCCTCGAGAAAGAACGCCCGAATGCGCAAAGGCGATGCCTTTGCGCACCGCGATGCGGCCATCACAACATGCAGGCACTTTGGTCGCAAACTATGGAAAAGCTGGAGTGGTTATCACCGATGCAGCCCGGTGGAAACCAAGGGCACTGCATCAAACGACCGGGAGAGCGGGTAAAGTCTCGCACGTTTGAACGGCAGGTCAACGAGCTGCCATTCTCAATCAATGTGCTGAACTGAACTGCCCTCAAACGGTGGCTGTGGCCTAGCCACGTCTGGGGTTGGGAGAGATTTGGCAAAACGCTGATTTATGCAAAAGCCCCAATAAAATTATAAAAATAAACTGCCCTTTTAAGGGCAGTTTATTTTATTTCCAGTTTGATGAAATTACAGCATCTAAGCTATTTTTATAGTCAGGACTTAACACTGATTGCCCGGCAGCCGGAGGTGCGAAACTGGCCATCGCATCTACCAAGGCTTGAACTTGAGTGTTGGATAGAATTTTTCCATCCCCAGCTTTAAATTGCTCAACTTGATAGCTCGCACCTGAATACCAACTGGAAATACTGATTTGATCAGATGAGCCAATGATACTTACCTCCAAATTACTTCCATTCCGGCGGAACCACAGCTGATCCGAGGCGATGTCGACGGAAAACTGAGCGATATCTTTATTACCCTCAGTAGGGTCGTAATCGTAAACCGTATCAACACCGAAGCCCCGTTCGAAGTAGTAAGTGTCGTTGCCCGCCCCCCCCGTCAGATAGTCGTTGCCGGCGCCGCCATTGAGGATGTCGTTGCCATCACCTCCGTCGAGATAGTCGTTGCCCGCACCGCCGTCGAGCGTGTCATTGCCGCCGTAGCCATACAGCGTGTCATTGCCCTCCTGGCCATGAATCACGTCATTGCCGGTAGTGCCAGCGATGTAGTCGGCGCCGCTGGTGCCCGCAAACACCTGGTTCAGGATGGCCGGGATGTCCCAGCTCGTGCCGTCGGCAAACCGGACCTGCTGGATGGGGTTGTAGCCCCCATAGGGGTTGTTGGCTTCAAAGAAGTAGTCGATCTTGACCTGGTCCGTGGTACCGGCAATGGCCAGGATCAGCGCTCTGTCCGAGCGGGTCGCCACGATGTCCGCAGGTGCCACTCCGGCCTTGAACTGCAGCACATTGAGCTTGCCGGCCGAGGTGTCGTAATCCGAGCTGATCGTATCCTGGCCATCGCCCTTGCCGAACAGGTAGGTATCGTTGCCCAAGCCACCGCTGAGCGTGTCGTTGCCCGCACCTCC